>JAUWXF010000038.1 GCA_030616475.1 Desulfobacterales bacterium | reverse complement strand
CTGTCGGTAACAGGAAAATGTCAAAAAGTGAGCATGACCGGGATCGTTGAAATGGTGAATAGTTTTTCTTTTTTGTTGCTTCATATAGACATCTTTTGCACGGACAAACAAGTTTGTCCATGCCACCCCGTCCCACCACTCTTTTAAGTTAGCGCTAATACCTTTGAAGGGGGAGGGTTTGGGTTCGGTGGTTCATCGATATCGTCTTTTTTTCAAAAAGCCCTTGACACTCGATACTATATCGTTAATATACGATATATGAAAACGATGAGAGATTTCTTAAAAGTGACAAAGGCATTAAGCGACAAAACGAGGGTGCGCATCTTTAAAATGTTGCAGCAAAAAAAGATGTGTGTATGCGAAGTGCAAGCAGTCCTTGGCATGGCCCAATCAACGAGTTCCAAGCATCTGAAAATATTAGAGGATGCCGGCCTTATCACGAGTGTCAAGGACGGACTTTGGGTAAACTATCAACTAGAGCAGCATTCTCATAATCCTCACGCCGGGCCTATCATCAGCTACCTGTGCTCTGTTTTGGATGATGATCCAGAGGTAAAGGTCGACGCCAAAAAGGCGGATAGGGCTAACCGGTTAGAGCTGTGCTCTAAATAATTTTTTTTAGCGTATATATCACTATTTCGCAATATATCTTTATAGAAGGGGTCAATTCATGAAGGAACGTACCAAATTCATTCTGATTGCGCTGGTCTTCATTGCAGCGTACTACATGCCGTTTGGAAGACAAAGTGTTCGCGATGGCATCATGGAGGCCTTTTTAATGCTCCAGGAATATGCCCGGGAGCATGTGCTGGCCTGTCTGGTGCCGGCTTTTTTCATCGCCGGGGCTATAGCATGCTTTGTCTCACAGGCCGCGGTCCTAAAATACTTCGGTGCCGGGGCCAGGAAAATCCTTTCATACAGCGTGGCTTCGGTATCCGGTTCTATCCTGGCTGTCTGTTCCTGCACGGTACTTCCCCTGTTCGCTGGTATCTACACCCGAGGCGCTGGGATCGGTCCTGCCACTGCCTTTCTCTATTCAGGTCCTGCGATCAATGTGCTTGCCATCATTCTAACGGCTCGCGTTCTGGGCTGGCAGCTCGGGTTGGCCAGGGCCATAGGCGCGGTGGTCTTTGCCGTGGCTACCGGCCTCCTAATGGCATTTATCTACAGAAAAAAAGATCAAGCAAGGGCTACCGGGGATATAGTGTTGCCCGAAGAAGAGGCCAAGACACGCCCTTTATGGAAAGAGGCCGTGTACATGCTCGTTATGATCTTGATTCTCATCTTTGCGGCCTGGGCCAGGCCGCAAGATCCGGTGGGCTTCTGGATGGCCGTCCATCGGGTACACTGGCCCATCGCGGTCGGCCTTATCATTTTGCTTGACGCTATACTGAAGGCCTGGTTTTCAAAAGATGAAGTTATCATGTGGACACAATCCACCTGGGGGTTTGCCAAGCAAATCCTGCCTCTTTTGTTTGCAGGTGTGCTGCTGGCCGGTTTTCTTCTGGGCAGACCGGGCCACGAAGCCCTGATACCGGGTAGCTACATCCAATCACTTCTTGGCGGAAATTCCGTGGGGGCCAATCTTTTTGCCTCGGTTTCCGGGGCATTCATGTATTTTGCCACACTCACCGAAGTGCCGATTTTAGAAGGACTCCTGGGAAGCGGCATGGGTCAGGGACCCGCTCTGGCCCTCCTGCTCGCGGGTCCTGCTTTATCACTACCCAATATGCTGGTCATACGGAGCGTTATAGGAACACAGAAGACCATGGTATTCGTTACTATAGTTGTATTCATGTCCACTATAGCCGGCCTCATTTTTGGGGCAATCATGCCGTAAATGGAGGAGACTATGGCTCAAGATCATACACTGGTTAAAGTGGGAAAATCCAAAATTGGAATTATGGGGCTTGAGCAGGCAATCGAGGAGGTATCGAAAAGTTTTGATGGACAATCCCCTGAGGTTATCAAGAAAGAATTGTTCAAACGCCTCAAGGATAGAAACTATATCCCAGGGCCTGCCAAAGAGAACTACATGGAGGCGTTCTGGCGCGAACATCAAAGATCTATGGGAATTGAGGTCAGGGAAGCGAGTGATGACCTGGAAATCAAGGTTCTTGGGCCCGGGTGTCCCAATTGCGAGCGCTTGGAACAGGAGGTTTACAGGATCCTGGGCGAGCTCAATCTCGGCGCAGACGTGGAGCACGTCCGGGACCTCAAAGAAATCGCATCCTATGGCTTTGTAGCAACACCTGGATTGGTCATAAATGGGAGGCTGGTTTCCACGGGAAAGGTGCCTAACAAGGCCCGGATCATAAAATGGCTCGAAGAGGCCAAGCCTGAAGAGCAGAAATAACAAAACCCCAATTGCACCAGTTCTGTCTATATTCCGTTAGTTATGAAGTTCGTGTTTTTTCTGGAAGAAAATTGAAAAACAATCACGAAAATACGAAAGAGTTAAAACACGAAATGATATTTCTTTTTTCGTGCCTTCGTAGTTTCGTGCTCCTGCCCGCCATTGCCACGCATGCTAGCATTGAAGCTGTATGCCGTGTCAGGCGATGGCAGGCGGGTTCGTGATAAATTTATTTTTGTCCCGGCCCGTCCGCCTCACTCCGCTTGGCAGGAGGGCGGGCTTGTCCGGATCAGGTAATTCAAAAGGAGGTTTGAGAAAATGGAGATCAAGGTTTTAGGGCCTGGATGCCCCAGGTGTCACCAGACGGAAAGAAATGTCAGGGAGGCAGTAGCTGAAACCGGAGTTGAGGCCAATGTGGAAAAGGTCACCGATGTTATGAAGATTGCCACATATGGTGTGCTTGGAACTCCGGCAGTGGTTGTGGACGGTGAGGTCAAGAGTGTGGGTAAGATCCCGGAGAAAAAAGAGATCAAGGAGTGGCTGGCGAAGCCCCTAAGTTCTTTGGAGGGAGATGAATAATGACAACCGAAGCATCTGCCACCAAGGAGGCGAAGGGCCTCAGCTTTTTTGAAAAGTATCTTTCCGTCTGGGTGATCCTCTGTATCGTTGTGGGTATTATCCTTGGGAAAGTGGCCCCCGGATTCGCCAAGTATCTGGACGGATTGGCCATTTACGTGGGAGACGCACCTGTTGTTTCGATCCCTATCGCCATTTGTCTTTTCTTCATGATGTATCCCATCATGGTTAAGATCGACTTCGGGGAGGTCCTGATGGCGGGTAAGAATGTGAAGCCGGTGGCTCTGACCCTGTTCATCAACTGGGCTATCAAGCCGTTCACCATGTATGCCATTTCCATCTTTTTTCTCGGCACTGCATTTCTGGCCCTTATTGGGCCTGAGGCGGTAGATTATGTGAAGATGCCCCTTGGTCTCGATCTTGCTGTAGACGAAACGCACGGTGCCGGAAGGGTGGTACTAGTCAATGGTATCAAGATGCTGGAGGTGCCCCTTTGGCGGAGCTATCTTGCCGGCTGTATCCTGTTGGGGATTGCCCCATGCACGGCGATGGTTCTGGTTTGGGGCTATCTAGCCAGAGGAAATGACGGGCACACACTTATCATGGTGGCCATCAACTCCCTTGCAATGCTTTTTCTCTACGGTCCTTTGGGTGGGTTTCTTCTGGGTGTAGGGCGGCTCCCTGTGCCCTGGCAGGCATTGGTGCTTTCTATTGGTATCTACGTGGCGCTTCCTCTTGTTGCAGGCTATCTTTCCAGAAAGTCGATAATTCGAATGCGTGGGGAGGAGTGGTTCCGGGAGAAGTTTCTCCATATTTTGACCCCCGTTACCATCATCGCCCTCTTAATCACCCTGGTATTGCTCTTCTCTTTCAAGGGGGACGTAATCGTTTCCAACCCCCTTACAATCCTATGGATCGCCATTCCGCTTTTTATCCAAACCAACCTGATCTTCTGGTTGGGTTACGGTCTGTCTCGTCCGCTCAAGCTCTCTTACGAGGATGCGGCTCCTTCAGCCATGATCGGGGCTTCCAATCATTTCGAAGTGGCCATTGCCACCTCCACCATGCTCTTTGGCATCTCCTCCGGAGCAGCTCTGGCAACGGTGGTGGGCGTGCTCATTGAAGTGCCGGTAATGCTCATGCTGGTAAAGATTTGCCTGAAGACGACATACTGGTTTTCCGGGCGAGTAACGGTTAGCTGATTTGAGGATGTTTTCTTTGTGCTGGAAGTCAACGGAGTTTCGAATGAAAAAATGGACGATGGCGCTCACAGTGTGTTTTCTTTCTATTGTTCTTTTTCTCGCACCGGCCTGCTCAAAAGATGGGCAAGACAATCTCCCGCAGGTACCCGCCGAGGGCATGGTGACCATGCTCGATCTTGGAGCCAAGAAATGTATCCCGTGCAAGATGATGGCGCCCATCCTTGAGAAACTAAAGCGGGAATATAAGGGGAAAGCGGCCATCATCTTTATAGACGTTTGGGTACACCGGGAGGAGGCGCGAAAGTACGGCATCCGGGCGATTCCAACTCAGATCTTCTTTGACAAGAACGGGAAGGAGGTTTTTCGCCATGAGGGGTTTATGGACAAGAAGAGCATTGTTCGTGTGCTGGGGAAATTGGGCGTGAAGTAGGGCCATGTTTTTCTACCCTGACCTTTGATGAACTCGTAAGAAGTCCCAATAACTTGTCATTTCGAGCGAAGCGAGAAATCTTTAACTATTTGTTTTATAATAAGATTTCTCGTCGCTTCGCTCCTCGAAATGACATCTAAAATGGTAAGTGCCGTTGTAGGACTAGATCCAAGGGAGACATTAATGCTACAGACATTCTTTCTGACTGTGAACGAGTGGATTGCCGGGGGACCGGCCATTGCCGCTGCGGGTTGTTTTCTATGGGGTGTGATCAGTGTGGCCTTCAGCCCGTGCCACCTGGCCTCCATACCCCTTATCGTGGCTTATGTGGGTGGCCAGCAACAGATCTTAAAACCAAAGGAAGCTGGTTATTATTCTGTGGCTTTTGGCCTTGGCCTCTTTATTACCATAGCGCTGATCGGTATCATTTGCGCCCTGCTGGGCCGAATGTTAGGGGATGTGGGGAACTACTGGCAGATCCTAATAGGGCTCATCCTCCTTTGGGTGGCCCTGGGCATGTTTGGTGTAGAGAAATGTTCAATGTCCGGCAGCCTGTTGTACCGTCTTAATCTGAAAGGGATTTTCGGCGCCTTCGCCCTGGGCTTGGCCTACGGGGTGCTCTCCGGTTCCTGCACCTTCGGTTTTATTGCTCCCATTCTTGCGATCATCACTATCCAGCAGAAAGTGGCATTGGGGGTTCTTTTCATTCTTTTATTTGCCATCGGCCATTGCCTGCCGATCGTTGTGGCCGGCAGTTCCGGCGCCGCTGTCAGGGGTTTGCTCGAAAACAGCACCTGGCAAGGTGCCGGAAAATGGTTCCGAAAAGGAGCAGGGGCAGTCATTGGGGCTCTGGGCATCTACTTTATTATGAATCCATTTTTCGCAGCCTGATAAGCCTCTGAAACCGATCAACGGGGGACTAAAGTAAGTGAGAAATAAAGATGCACTAAGGTTTGCTGTGGTCTTCTTGGCAATTTCCTGGATGATTTTTTGGGGAATCAGAAACACAGAATCAAAAGAAGCGCCGAAAGTTGCGAGCGAAGATCAAGAATCTGATATGATCATAGAAAGCAACGCCTCGGAAAGCAAAATCATTGTATACTATTTTCATGGGACCTACCGGTGCCCTCCATGTTTGCAAATAGAGGCATGGTCTTTTGATGCGATACAGGAAAGTTTCGCCCAAGCACTGGAACAAGGGACGATCATATGGGAAACGATAGACGTTGATAAACCGGAGAATAGCCATTTCATCAGAGAGTATCAAGTCTCAACCCAATCCCTGATAATTGTAGAAATGACCGGCAATAGGCAAAAACGTTATAAGAACCTTGAAAAGGTATGGGAGTATTTGCCGGATCAACAAGCCTTTTATGAATACGTAACACGGGAGGTAAACAAATTCTTGACTGGAAGCTGATGTGTATGGGTGAATAGAATTTTGACACCCCTCTGCCAATCAATGTCATTAACTTAAGCGTCCAATCTCCCCCCTTTGCATAACTCCTTTGAGCGGCAATTATGAACTTTTTGGGGCACCCATCTCTCCGAGCCGTAGGCTCTACGAGCCAGAGGCCGGGCGAAGTCCCGCCGTTGGCGGGATTTGAGGCCCTTGGGCCGAGTTTTTGGGATTTAGTGAGCAAGTCCCGCCCATAGGCGGGATCAAAAGGTTCATATAAAGGGGTGAAAAGGAGTTATGCAAAGGTCTCAATAAGAAAGTGGTTGACATAGAGATGCTGGACTGATAATCGTAAATCGACGATAACCGATTAAGCAAGGAAACAAGATGAAACTATCAAAGGATGAAATCCGGAGCATGGTCAGGAAGAGCTACGCCAAGGTTGCCCAATCAGCTAAGTGTGGCTGGTCAGAGGAGTGTTGCGTTGGTTCATCAAGCCCTGTGCAAATCTTGGATTTGGGTCAAAAGCTTGACTATACGAATGACCAGCTCGCCATTGGATTAGGCGAAGCCAATCTCGGTCTCGGATGCGGGAACCCTCTCGCCATGGCGGATTTGAAGCCGGGGGAAAGCGTACTCGATTTAGGAAGCGGCCCTGGATTTGACGCTTTTCTGGCTGCAAAAAGCGTGGGGGCTGAGGGACAGGTTATCGGCGTTGACATGACACCGGAAATGATAAGCAAGGCCAAGAAGAATGCCGAGAAACTCAACGTCACCAATATTGAATTCAGGTTGGGGGAGATAGAAAAGCTGCCTGTTGCAGACAGTTCAGTAGACGTCGTACTGTCAAACTGCGTCATCAATCTTTCACCAGAAAAAAGGGCTGTGTATGGAGAAATCTTCAGGATCTTGAAGCCCGGAGGTCGAATCAGCATATCAGATGTCTTAAGTTCGGGAGAACTCCCAAAGGAAATCAAAGACAATCCATCAGCCTACACCGGCTGAATTGCCGGTGCAATCTCACCTGATGAGGTGAGACGGATTCTGAATGGACTGAGCTTTGAAGCCATTTCCATCACAAAGAAAGACAAAAGCGAACAAATAATCAAAAACTGGAACGTCGGAGAGGGAACAGAGCACATGGTCTTTTCTGCATATATTACGGCCAGGAAACCTGCAAGTATGGGAGCTGTCTATGACAGAAAAAAATGCATGTAAGCGTGATTCAGCGGACATCAAGGCCATTGGCAAACGGTCTGCCGAAGCGTGCAGAAAAGGATTGGCTGAACTGGCCAAAGGGCTTGCTCATCCTGCACGTGTAGAGATTGTCCGTATGCTTGCAAACAGGCCCCCGGATGCAAAATGCGTTTGTGGTGACATTGTTAATGCCCTTCCCCTTGCCCAGTCTACGGTCTCGCAGCACCTGAAGGTGTTAAAAGAAACAGGCTGGGTACAGGGGGAGATCGATGGACCACGTGTCTGCTACTGCATTGTTGAGGGTATTATGGAATGTTATATGACTCTCATGAAACAATCTCTTGGGGAATCATGAA
Organism: Desulfobacterales bacterium; assembly: GCA_030616475.1. Classification (GTDB taxonomy): domain Bacteria; phylum Desulfobacterota; class Desulfobacteria; order Desulfobacterales. Next base: position 16,242 of record JAUWXF010000038.1, on the reverse strand, counting down.
AAATGTGGAAATCAGAGCTCTAAAGAAGGAAACAATGTTTTTGGAAAGTAAAAGGAGTACAAGACCATGAGAAGGAACCTTATCATTATTATAGTCCTCGGCTTTGGCCTTTTGTCAGGTAATGCTTTTGCTGAGGACTACAGTCAGTACACAACAGAGGAGCTTGCCGGCATGAGGGGTACACTACAAGATGCCTCTGAGGAAGAAAGGGACGACTTCAGGGCTGAGTGGCAGAAAAGGGTTCAAGACATGACCCCCGAAGAGAGGCAAGAATACACGGGCCGACCAGAAAATGCGCGGTCTCAGCCTGGTGCAGGCAGGATGCAGGGCAGAGGAAACGCACAGGACAGAGGAGGTTATGGAAAGGGTATGGGGCGTGGATCTGGTAGAGGTTTCGGCAAAGGAAGGGGTGGCGGTAGACGGTAAAAATTGAGGACCGCTGTTGGCGCTCCGGTTTACAGTCTAAAAAGGACATCATATGAACAGGATACAAAAATGTATCGTTTTTTTGCTGGCGCTTTTCCTGCTGACAAACGGGGCTTTCTATGCCGCCTTGGCTGATCATGATGAACACGAAGAAAAGAGGTGGTATCAAAAGATCTTTGATTGGGATGATGACGACGATGACAATGATGATGATCATCATAGAGATGATCACAAATACTCGAAGCATCATAGCAAACGTTATCTTAATCCAGTAGATAACCCAACATACAAAGAAGAATGCGGAGCCTGCCATTTCGCGTATCAGCCCGAGTTGTTGCCTTCAGGTTCATGGAAAAAAGTCCTGGCTGGACTCGAAGACCATTTCGGAGAAGTTTTAGAGCTTGATCCGGATTCAAAAAAGATCATTGCCGAATACCTTAAAGGAAACGCTGCGGAACATTCCTCTGCAAAACGAGCCGTGAAGATCATGAGAAGCTTGGGAAACCGAGCACCGCTGAGGATCACCGAGATCCCGTATATTCGGGAAAAGCACCACGAAGTTTCTCCAAACGTATTGAAGCGGGAATCGATTGGTTCTTTGTCCAACTGTTCGGCTTGCCACACAACCGCCGAAAGAGGAATCTACGAAGATGATTATGTTTCCATTCCCAGGTGACCCGATTTGCCGGAAATCATGATGTAAAGATTTGAGATCTCCCTATGAGAAATTGTGTCTTCTTAAGAATCGATGAACTCGTAAATGGTTGCGCCGATTCTTTTTTTCGCTGATGGCTGTTTGCTGACCGCCGAACGCTTCTTTCTTTAAGCCCCACCATAAAGATCCCAGGTCCAATTCTCGGGTGCGAAACTTGATTGTATAGGAATTTCCTTTTTTCGAGCGGCGTAGCCGCGTTACATAAAATCGCGAAGCGATTTTATAACTTGAAATATTTTATCAAAAGTGTTACCAAAAAGTTGCAACGTTGTAAATAAAGTGGTACATACAAATAACAAATATGGGGCAAAAGCGATATTAAAAAGTACAGTCACCAATTTTGGATTGGCAAAGATTAAAAGATTAATGGATGCGAGGTTATGAAAAGAGAAATCTTGAAAAAACTCAAAGAATGGAAAAGCAAAAAAGGCCGCAAACCGCTAATATTAAGAGGCGCCCGCCAGGTGGGTAAAACCTACATCCTAAAACGCTTTGGACAGGAGACCTTTGAAAAGGTTCACTAAGTGAATTTTGAACAGGATGAAACCTTGAAGGGAATTTTTGAGAAGGATTTAAGGCCGAAAAGAATATTGCAAGAGCTGAGTTTTTATGTGGATTCATCCATCAATACGGGAAGAGATCTTATGATTTTCGATGAAGTCCAGGAGTGTTCCAGGGCCTTGACCAGTTTGAAATATTTTCAGGAGGAACTGCCCGATTTTGCCTTCTGTGCTGCGGGATCGTTATTGGGGCTTCAGCTTGGAAATAGCTCCTTTCCCGTGGGCAAGGTTGAACAACTCGAGATGTACCCCATGTGCTTTGAGGAATTCTTGTCGGCATCCGGAGATACGCGGTCAGTCGATTTTCTGCACCACTGTGAATCAGGAACCGATATTCCGGAAATCGTACACGCTCATTTATGGGATCAATTGAAAATTTATCTTGTTGTCGGCGGACTGCCTGAAATTGTTCAAACCTACATTGATCTCAAAGAAGACCTGTTCAAGGCGCTTGGCACGGTAAGAAAGAAGCAGTCCGAACTGATAAAGGCATATGCTTCTGATATTGCAAAACATTCAGGAAAACAAAACGCAATGCATATTGAACGGGTATGGAAGAATATTCCCTCTCAGCTTGCAAGAGAACAGGACGGTTCAATGCCCAAATTCAGATTCAAAGGAGTCGTTCCGGGGATAAAGGCATACTCAAGACTGGCCGGAGCCATTGATTGGTTGAATACAGCAGGGCTTATTATCAAAATTCATACTGTAAACAGCGGGCAATTGCCTTTTTCCGCATATACGGCTGAAAACCGTTTTAAGCTCTGTTTTTTTGATGTGGGGATGTTAGGGGCAATGAGTCAATTGAATCCAAAAACCATACTTTCGTATGATTACGGTACCTACAAAGGGTACTTTGCCGAAAATTTTATTGCACAGGAATTCAGATATGCGGGGATCAGACCCCTTTATTCATGGAGAGAAAAAACCGCTGAGATTGAATTTCTAAGAGAAAAAGACGGTGAGGTCCTGCCGGTGGAAGTAAAGTCAGGCTGGGTGACACAGGCAAAGAGTCTAAAGGTCTTTGCGGAAAAATATAAACCCTTATACAAAACCGTGATTAGTGCAAAGAGACTGAATATAAATCATTCGAGTAAGACACACCATTATCCCTTATACCTTGCAGCACGCTTTCCACTGGGGGGGCAGTTCCACTGAGGGGGTAGATCGGACTTAGTTCGCTTCGCTCACAATTGGAATTCTGGAATGTTGGAATACTGGGTTAAATCGAAACGTTCCACTATCCAACGGCGCAATACTTCACTGATGCTACCGTTTCCCTTTGCCTTGGCCATAGTTGCTTCGAGAAATATCTGGTACTTGTCCTGGGCCGATAAATGACGGCGTTTACGGACCACGTTTTCTTCTGATGTGTTCATATTGCATCCCTCCAGTTTTCTCGTAAGCCAAATCCGGGAAGCTGTCAAGCCGCGCCGCTGGTGGGGCTAACTCCGGTCGCCCTACGGGCTCCCTCCGTTAGCCCCACCACCTTGCTTGCACCTACCCCAATAAGGGGAATACCAACTCAGAAACAAAGTAAAGGATATAGTTCACCCTGATTATTATCATCTTTTTGAACAATTCAAAAGAGATGTTCGAATGACTGGTGAATTCGACTGTGAATCAGTGGCTGTCCGTAAGGACGGAACCACATTTAATATCCGAGTCAGAGGAACATCATTTGATTATGGAGGCAAGCCACATTTGTTGGCTGTCACAAGAGACATAACTGAGCGCAAGCAGGCAGAGGAAGAAAAGAAGAAACTTGAAGCCCAGCTCCAACGAGCCCAGAAAATGGAGGCCATCGGCACTTTAGCAGGCGGTATTGCCCATGACTTTAATAACCTGCTCATGTCCATACAAGGTAATGCGTCCATAACGCTGTTCGACATTGATGCCACCCATCCACATTATGAAAATCTAAAGAACATCGAAAAACAGGTTAAAAGGGGTGCTACACTAACCCGTCAGCTTCTTGGGTACGCCAGGAAGGGCAAATATGAGATGCAGCCGGTTGATCTGAACCGGTTAGTTGAAGAGATTTCCGAGACCTTTGGCAGGACAAGAAAGGGAATTACCATTCATCGAGACCTTGCTGAGAACCTGTTTGCTATTGAGGCAGACGAGGCCCAGATTGAACAGGTACTATTGAATATGTACGTCAATGCTGGAGACGCCATGCCTGGCGGTGGGGATCTTATCTTGAAAACCATGAATGTGACCCACAAGGATATGAAGGACGAGCTGTATGATGCAAAGCCCGGCAATTATGTCCTCTTAGAGGTTACTGACACGGGCCCAGGCATTGACAAAGAGACCGTGGAGCGCATCTTTGATCCATTCTTTACGACCAAGGAGATGGGCAGAGGCACGGGACTTGGGTTATCTTCTGTCTACGGTATTATCAAGGGCCATGGGGGTTACATTGATGTTGATTCTGAGATAGACCGTGGAACTACCTTCAGCATTTACCTGCCTGCAACAGATAAAGAAGCCGAAGAAACTGTCAAGGCTGCCGAGCAAATCATTAAGGGAAGCGGCACTGTTCTGCTCGTAGACGACGAAGCCATGGTTTTGGACGTAGGCGTCAAAATGCTCAAGAGATTGGGCTACACGGTGCTTGAGGCCAAAGGCGGTAGAGAGGCCGTTGAGATCTACAAGGCAAACGGAAATAAGATTGACCTGGTCATCCTGGACATGATTATGCCCAACATGGGAGGCGGAGAAGCCTACGACAAAATGAAGGAGATCAATCCCAATGTAAAGGTTCTTCTTTCAAGCGGTTACAGCGTAGACAGCGAGGCTAAAGAGATCTTGACACGTGGTTGTGATGGTTTTATACAGAAGCCGTTTACCATGAAAGAACTGTCTCAAAGCATAAGGGAAGTTACAGGCAAATAATGACGGCTTCGTCGATGTGATGACTTTTTACGAGACCATCAAGAATAGGGGCAAAAAGAATGGAAAGAAAGAAGAAACTACTCATAGCAGATGATAACGAACACATACATAATTTACTTATCAATTTTCTCCCTATTGATGAGTTTGACATAATCCATGCATATGATGGCGAAGAAACCCTGGAGCTCGCTGAGGAGGAGCTGCCAGACCTCATTGTTTTGGATATCATGATGCCTTTTGCAGATGGGCGTGATATATGCAAAAAACTCAAGAGCGACCCTGAGACAGAAAATATCAAGATTATTATGCTAACAGGAAAGGTTGAACAGCACGATAGAATAGTGGGACTTGAACTCGGAGCTGACGACTATATCCCGAAACCATGTTCTTTAAGTTATTTGGTTCGCAAGATAAAAAATCTTTTGGACAAAGAATAGTAAAGAATTGTACTTGGTAAAAGCAAAAACCAAACGAGCTACGCGTCCTTAAGGTCACATCTACTTTCCTCCTGGAAATAATAACATCCACAGGCCCAGCAAGACGAAGAGCCCCCCGGCGCCTATTTTAATATAATTCGCTGGAATTAGTCTGCTCACAGCGGATCCAAAGACAACAGCCAGCAAGGAGGTCAGCACAAGTGCACCGGCAGACCCGAGGAATACGGCGAGCCGCGATTTGCTTTCAGCGGCAAAGCAAAACGTAGCCAGTTGGGTCTTGTCGCCTAATTCGGCAAGGAATATCATCCCGAACGTTGTGAGCAGTACCTTGAGGTCCATCTCTTAAGCCTCCTTTTGAACCTATATAAGTCTACGACAGGATTTACTTCTCTTCTGCGATCTGAGTGAGTCCCGAGTTGCAATATCATGCTCTCGGACTGGCTGTAAACAGGTTTTGGAAGCTGATCGCTTCATAACATTATCCGAAGGTCTTAAAAGAAACGGGCTGGATTCAGGGGAAAATTGATAGACCGCGTGTCTATTATTGCATTGTTGTGGGTATTATGCCATACTACGAGTCTCTCATGAAACGATTTCTTGGGGAATCACGAAAAATGCGGAAATCAGAGCTCTAAAGGAGGGAAAATGTTTAAGGTTTCAGAAACGGCAAGAGAAATGGTCAAGGAATTTTTCAATGACAGGGGAGAGCTGTCCCCTATCAGGATAGTCAAAACCAGTGGGTGATGCGGGCCCTCTCTGGGAATGGCCCTGGATGGGCCTCAAGGAGACGACGAAGTTTTTGATGATGACGGTATCACCTACGTAATAGACAGGGAATTGTTTGAACGGGTGAAACCTATCCGCGTGGATTTTGTTACCACGTACATGGGGTCTGGATTTTCCGTTTCTGCCAATATGCCCAGGGCTGGTTCACACGCAAGCTCTTGCACTTGTTAATCACCGGAGAGGGCAAAGCCCCTAAGTTCAGTTGAGCAGGCTCGGGCGAAAAGATAGAATTCCTAAAGGAGGTATCAGAATGAGAAAGCTGAGTATTCTATTTATGGTAATCATGCTGGTCGCTTCGGCTACCATAGCTATGGCTGGTCCTTGGAGATGTGGAAGTGGTATGGGACCTGGCAGTGGCATGGGACCTGGCTGCGGTATGGGGCCTGGCTGCGGTATGGGGCCGTATGCATTAGCTAACCTGGACCTATCAGCCGAACAAGCGACCAAAATTCAGGCCCTGCGTGAGGCGCGTTTGAAGGAAGTAAGCCCGCTTCGAAATCAGCTCTTCAGCAAACGGGCGGAACTAAGGCTGCTGTGGGTCCAGATCAACCCGGATCAGGACAAGATCAGGACCAAGCAGAAAGAAATCAGCAACCTGCGGGATCAAATCCAGGAGAAGACAACCAAACATCGACTGGAGCTTCGCAAGGCATTGACTGCCGAGCAGCAGGCCCAGCTCATGGCCTTCAGACTCGATAGGGGCTGTGGCCTCTGCGGCAAGTGTGGCAGGATGTGCCGTTGGTAAACCGCAAACCCTTCGTTTTTCCGCTTTATCCCTTGAAGGTTCGTACTTTCAAGAAGAGTTCCCGAAGCTGGGCCGCGGAAGCCTCGCAAGGCGCCCCCGTAAGAAGGCAGGCCGCCTTTTGGGTCTTTGGAAAGGCGATGACATCCCGAATGGAGGTCTGTTTGGCCATCAGCATAACGAGCCTGTCAAACCCGAGGGCAATGCCGCCGTGGGGAGGGGCACCAAAGTCAAGGGCTTCCAGAAGAAAACCGAACTTCTTCTCGTAAGTACCGCGATCAATATCCAGGGCCTCAAATACTTTTTCCTGAACCGCACGCTGATGGTTGCGGATGCTGCCCCCGCCAATCTCGGCTCCGTTGAGCACAAGATCATAGGCCCTGGAACTAACAGCAATGGGATCCTGGCTGAGCCGACCTATGTGCTCCTCAAGAGGGGCCGTAAAGGGATGGTGCACAGCCACATACTGTTTTTCCTCATCGTCATATTCCATGAGGGGAAACTCGGTCACCCACACAAAGTCGTACTCGTCCTGGTTGATCAACCCCAGTTTTTCAGCCAGGTGGCTCCGGAGGTGTCCCAGTGCCTCATTTACCACCTTGGATTGATCGGCTGTGAAGAAGACAAGGTCGCCAGGCTCCATGTCGAGCCTTTGGCGAAGGGCTTCCTTTTCCCCATCGTTAAAAAATTTCACGATAGGCGATTGCCAGGCATCAGGGCGTACCTTGATCCAGGCCAGGCCTTTGGCCTTATATATAGCCACAAGCTCTGCCAGGTCATCAATCTCCTTTCGGGAAAGATCAATGCATCCCTTTGCATTGATCGCCTTGACCAGACCGCCGGAGTTCGCCACCTCTGCAAAGGCCTTAAATTCAGAGGTGCCTACAATGTCAGATACATCTCTTAGCTCCAGGCCGAATCGAAGGTCAGGTTTATCCAGCCCGAATCGCCCGGTTGCCTCTTCGTAGGTCAAACGCTTAAAGGGGCGTTCAATCTCTATTCCGAGGACGTCTTTGAAAAGGGCGGTCATCATCCCTTCGGTGACAGCTATCACATCATCTTCTGTCACAAAGGACATCTCCAGGTCAATCTGGGTAAATTCCGGCTGTCGATCTGCGCGTAGATCTTCGTCCCGAAAGCAGCGAACAACCTGGTAGTAACGGTCGAATCCAGCCAGCATCAGGAGTTGCTTGAATATCTGAGGAGACTGGGGCAGGGCGTAGAATTGTCCGGGATTGACTCGGCTCGGCACGAGGTAGTCCCGGGCGCCCTCTGGAGTACTCCTGGTCAAGAACGGCGTTTCAATGTCAATAAAGCCCAGGCTGTCTAGATAAGAACGAATGGCTGCGGCTGCCCTGTGCCGGAGCATGAGGTTTTTCTGGAGCACCGGACGGCGCATATCAAGGTAACGGTATTGCAGACAGATGCTTTCGGATACCTGCGTATCATCTTCCAGGACAAACGGCGGTGTCCGGGACGTGTTGAGGATCCTCAGTTCTGAGCTCATCACGTCTATCTCACCGGTTTTCAACTTGGGGTTGATCATCCCTTCAGGCCGGGGTGCCACGGTTCCCCGAGCTGCCAGCACAAACTCGGTTCGGATGGCATGGGCCTTTTGGTGAACCTCTTTGTTGAACTCCGGGTTAAAGACTACCTGAGTAATCCCCTCGCGGTCCCGAAGGTCTATAAATATTACTCCGCCATGGTCACGCCTGCGCTGGACCCACCCCATCAGTACCACTTCTTTACCTACGTCTTTGGCCGTCAACTCACAACAGTTATGGGTCCGTTTCATGTCCCCAAGGGATTCAAGCAAAACTGGCTCCTTTCATAAAATCGCTGCGCGATTTTATATAGCGCGGCTACGCCGCTTGCCTCTAACCTCAGTCTTATTCGGTTCTTATTCTATTGACAACAAGCCTTACAAGGTCTTGCACGGGCACATTCTCCTGCTCCTTGGTCGTCATATTTCTGAGCACCACAGCCCCGTCATCCAATTCACGGTCGCCCACGATAAGTGTATATGACACCCCGAGTTTATCCGCCCGGCGCATCTGGCTCTTAAGGCTCCGGTTTTCAAAATCCATCTCCGCGCGAACCTTTTGCATTCTGAACTCCTGCACCCACTGAAAGGCAGTATCCTGGGCTCTCAGGCCTAAGGCGGCAATAAACAAATGGGGCCGCCTTTCAAAACTTTGGGCCTGGGCCGCCAAAAGCTCTATTAATCGATCCACACCAATGGCAAACCCCACGCCGGGCTGATCAGGGCCTCCCAGTGCCTTCACAAGACCGTCATATCGTCCGCCCCCTGCCACTGCGTCTTGGGCTCCCAGGGCCTCGGCCAGCACCTCGAATGTCGTCCGGGTGTAGTAGTCCAATCCCCTTACCAGGCGGTGATTGATCTGGTAAGGTATCTGAAACCTGTCCAGGGAGCTCTTCACAGTCTCAAAGTGGGCCCGGCAAGTCTCACAAAGATAGTCCAGGATGGAGGGGGCATCCAGCATGGCTTTCTTACAGGTTGGGACCTTGCAGTCAAATATCCGCATTGGGTTCTTATCCCGCCTCCTGAGGCAGTTTGAACATAGCTCCTCGGTTTGTCCTCTCAAGAAGGGCTTTAGGGCCTCCCTGAATTGAGGACGGCACTCAGGGCAGCCCAGAGAGTTGATGTGAAGCCCAGCCCCAGAAAGCTCAAGGCGGCCTACAATAGTCATCAGGAGGAGGATCAGTTCTGCATCCGCCCTGGGGTCGTGTAGCCCAAAGACCTCGGCGTTGATTTGGTAAAACTGCCGGTACCGGCCTTTCTGGGGGCGCTCCCTGCGAAACATCGGGCCGGTTGTGTATAATTTGCATTCAGGGGTTTTTGCATATATCCCGTGCTCAATGTAGGCCCTGACTACCGAGGCCGTGGCCTCGGGCCGCAGTGTGAGTGAATCTCCACTCCGGTCGATAAAGGTATACATCTCTTTTTCTACAATGTCAGTGCCGGTTCCAATACTGCGGGCAAAGAGCTCGGTTTGCTCAAGGATAGGGATGCGCAGTTCGGAAAAACCAAAGTCTTCAAGCAACTCACGCACCAACACTTCAACATGCTGCCAGAGTGCAGTGTCTGATGGAAGGATATCCTTGAAGCCCCTGACAAGTCTGATCATTCTATCATTATCTCTCTTTAGGAACTTATACGCTTACGGTCTTCATAAACTTTCTAGACTTAATGCAGAAAAGACCGGGAAGTCAACCCCGATGTTGCATTAAGAGCCGCCCAAGTGAAGGAAATATGCTATAAGATTTTTTGCAACGTCGGGGTCAACTCAATAATACAGCGCGGCAACCAGTAGACCCGCTTGACTCCGTCATGCTATGAATAGCTGGGTTGGCACAACCAAGAAGCTGGCTAATCGTATCTGCTCAATATCTTGTGGTTTCCCCCATCACCCCTGCCCTCCCCCACGGGGGCATAACCGCTAACTTAAAAGAGTGACGGGACGGGGTGGCATGGACAAACTTGTTTGTCCGTGGAAAAATTAACCGTCCAGCGGGGGAGACGGAAGGTCTTTCGATTCTGGCAAACTGGTCCTGGATATAATCGAAATATCCATAGTGAAGGCGAACTTTTAGAAAGAATAATGTATATTCATAATAATCCAGTTAAAAGAGGTCTTGTATCGATTCCTGAAGAATGGAAATGGTCGAGTGCAAGCTGGTACAGTGGGGAGCGAAACAAGGACACGGACAAACTTGTTTGTCCGTGCCACCCATGTAAGTATTAACGTGAAAATCCCGAAACATTAAGTTAGCGCCTAAGCCCACGGGTGAGAGGGTAGGCGTGAGGGTGATTGTGATACGCCACAACTTATTGAGTTATTACGGCTAATCGTCCAGGATTGGACGAAACGGTATGCAGTGCCCAGGAAATACGAATTTATAGAGCATACAGCGGATTTGGGGTTCAAGGTCTACGGTGCCAGCCCAGAGAAGCTGTTTACCCATGCGGCCGAGGCCTTCTTTGAAGCCCTTGTGGCACTCGAAAGCGTCAAAGAGAGGATAGAAAGATCCATTAAGGTGGAGGCCGACGGCCTGGACAATCTGATGGTCAGATGGCTGAGTGAACTTCTGTACCTGTATGATACTGAGATGCTGGTCTTTAAGAGTTTTCAAGTCAAACGGATCGAGGATAACCATCTGGAGGCGAACGCGCGGGGAGAGGTCTTAGATCCTGCACGCCATGAAATCAAGACGGGAATCAAAGCGGTTACTTATCATAAGCTGTATGTCAAGGAAAGAAGAGGGGGTTGGGAAGCCCAGGTCATATTGGATATATGAACCTAACCCAGATAAACTGGAAATTCGAAGCACGAAATACGAAATACGAAACAAATTCAAATATCAAATTACCAAATGATCCAAACATCAATTGCGGTTTCAACCGGGTATAGGATGGCAGAATTCAAAAGCGTTTTTGAGTTTTGGATTTTAGTCATTCGATATTGTTTCGAATTTCGATATTCGGATTTCGGATTTATTTTCTGCCAGAAAAAAACACGAATCTTAGAACTAAGCGCCTAAAATTTACGGAGGTGCGCTCCATGCCAATCGATATAGAAGTAAAAAAACTGGATGATTTTCGCTGGCTTATTCCCAAAAAGGGGAAGATGAGAACCGAGGGGCTGATCTATGCCGATGAAAAGATGTTGGCTGTGATCAGAAAGGATGCAAGCCTTGAGCAGGTGGCCAATGTGGCCTGCCTTCCCGGAATCGTGGGCCGGTCTATGGCCATGCCTGATATACATTGGGGGTATGGCTTTCCTATTGGGGGGGTGGCAGCCTTTGACATGGAGGATGGCATCGTCTCCCCTGGCGGCGTCGGCTACGACATCAATTGCGGTGTGCGGCTCCTGCGCTCTGACATGGATGCGGCGGACGTCAAGGATCAGATACCAACCCTGGTGGGTGCCTTATTCAGGAATATTCCTTGTGGTGTTGGCTCCCGGCGCAAAGACCTCAAGCTGTCAGCTCAAGAGATGGACCATGTGCTCGTAAAGGGGGCCGGGTGGGCTGTTTCCCGTGGGTATGGCAGCCAGGAGGACCTTGAACATATTGAAGAAAGGGGCTGTATTGCCGGCGGCAATCCGGAGCATGTTTCTCAGAGGGCATGCACACGGGGTAAGGATCAACTCGGAACCCTGGGCTCAGGCAATCATTTTGTGGAAGTGGGTTACGTTGAAGAGGTCTATGACGAGGCTGCTGCCAGGGCCTTATCCTTACACAAAGGGCAGTTTACCGTGATGGTGCACACGGGTTCAAGGGGGCTGGGACACCAGGTCTGTGACGACTACATCAAGATGCTGCTCAAGGCATCGGCCAAGTACAAGATAGACTTGCCGGATAAACAACTGTGCTGCGCTCCCATTGCATCCAAAGAGAGCAAGCAATACCTTTCGGCAATGGCCTGCGCGGCTAATTTTGCCTTTTGCAATCGCCAGTTGATTACCCACTGGGTTCGAGAGACCTTTCAAAAAGTGTTTCAGATGGGTCCCCGGAAGCTTGGGCTCCATCTCGTCTATGATGTCTGCCACAACATAGCCAAAGTGGAAACCCACGAGGTGGACGGCAAGGCGCGCAAGTTATGTGTACACCGAAAAGGGGCCACCAGGGCCTTTCCGCCTCATTCTCCTTTTATACCGGAAGACTACAAAGAAGCCGGGCAGCCTGTGTTGATCCCCGGAGACATGGGCCGCTATTCCTACGTATTGGTGGGCACCGAAACCGCGCTCAAAGAAACCTTTGGAAGCACCTGCCACGGGGCTGGACGCATGCTGAGCAGGCGCCAGGCAAAAAAGGTTGCCAAAGGACGTTCAATTATCCGTGAGCTTGAAGATCAGGGGATCTATGTTCGTGGTGCGGGCAAAGGGACCATAAATGAAGAGATCTCTGAAGCCTATAAGGATGTGACCGATGTGGTAAACGTGGTCCATGAGGCAGGGATCGGCAAGAAGGTGGCGAGGTTGAAGCCAATGGGGGTGATCAAAGGATAAAGTTTTTCCCTCTCCTATAATTTCAATAAGTTGTAATGAACACCAAGACTCCATTTAGATCAGGATTTATTGCCATTATCGGTGCGCCGAATGTGGGCAAATCCACCCTGCTGAACCAGCTTCTAGGGCAAAAGATCGCCATTACCTCGGAAAAGCCACAGACCACCCGCCACCGCATCCTGGGCGTGGCCCATCTGCCCGGAGCCCAGCTTATCTTTCTGGACACCCCTGGTATTCATCGGGCCAGGGGGCCCTTGAATGTGCGCATGGTGGAGGTGGCCCTGAAGGTCCTGGGGGATGTTGATCTGGTTGTGTTCATTACAGATGCTGCTTCCCCGGATAATGCCTCAGATGAAATCATCCTTGAGTCTTTGAAAAAGAAAAACCTGCCGGTCATTCTTGCCATCAACAAGGTTGACCTTGTGAATAAGGCGACACTGCTTCCCCTCATTGAGCAGTGGCATGAGGCCTATGCTTTCCGCGCCATCGTACCCATCTCGGCCCTTGAGCGCATCCAGATTGATGACCTTGTAACAGAGATGGTTGCCGCGCTACCTGAGGGGCCACAGTATTATCCGGAAGACACCGTCACGGACCTGCCTGAACGCTTTATCGCAGCAGAGATGATACGGGAAAAGGTATTCCGCCTGACCGGCCAGGAGATTCCCTATGGTGTGGCGGTGGTGGTGGAGTCCTTCAGAGAACGCCCCGGGAAAGATCTCGTCGACATCCAGGCCACCATACACGTGGAGCGCGACTCTCAAAAACCAATTATCATTGGCAAGGCAGGGAAAATGCTCAAACGCATCGGTGAGCAGGCCAGAATCGACATCGAGCAGATGGTGGGGCGCAAGGTGTTTTTGAAGCTGTGGGTTCGCGTTCAGAAGAAGTGGACGCGGGATGAAAGAGCGATCAGGAGATTTGGATACTGACATGCTTCTGTCATTTCATCCGAACATCGTGGCCTACAAGAACATCTTGTGTGCTGGTCGACTGCCCAATGATGAGGATCTAGCCGCCATTTGCCAGGCCCATGCCGTTATTCTCCCTCAGGGGTGCAGTGAAGCCCTTTACAGGCTGTGCCGCAAGCATTGCACTCATGTCTTTCCCAACTATGATGCTCGCTTTGATTACCCGGGCAAACTCGGCCAGGCCCGGCTGTTTAAGAAGGTGGGCGCGCCTTTTCCCCGGACCTATCCGTTTGAGACAGTTTCTTCCTACTACGACCAATACGGGCAAAATGGTCTCGGATCTCCCCTTGCTTTTCCTTGTGTGTTCAAACTCGACTGGGGAGGGGAGGGAGAAGGGGTCTTTTTGCTCAAAAGCGCAGAGGCTTTAGGAGAGACCTTGCAACGGGCGCAAGCGGCAGAGAAAAGCGGACAGAAAGGTTTTTTGCTTCAGGAATATGTTCCTTGCGATGGTCGGAGCCTCCGTGTTGTGGTAATCGGAGACGAATTTTTCAGCTACTGGCGCGTGCAGCAAGATACGTCACAGTTTCTGACCAATCTGAAGGCCGGGGCTGTCATTGATCATGAATCAGACCCCGAGCTTCAGCAGGCAGGGGTGGCTGTAGTATCTGATTTTTGTTCGAAGACAGGGATCAACCTCGCAGGTCTTGACCTTCTCTTTCCAGAAAATGATAAGGAGGCTTCCCCCTTTTTTCTGGAGATCAACTATTTTTTTGGCAGACGAGGCATGGGAGGATCTCTTAAGTACTATGACCTGGTGGACAGAGCTGTCACGGCTTGGCTAAGTTTGCTTGGGTTAAACCTTTGAACCTCTAGCGAAGCTTCGCCTTAAACCGACGAGGCACGAACCGTAAGAAAATCCGAAATCCGAATATCGAAATCCGAAACAAATCCGAATGACCAAAATTCCAATGCTCTAAACAAAAAAGCCTTTGTCCGAGCCAGGCAACTTTGGGCTGTTTCGAATTTCGAACATTTGAATTTTGATATTGTTTCGAACTTCGAATTTCGGATTTCGGATTTCAAAGCAGCAGACCTTGATTAGACCGCAAAACTTGACATAAATTTTAGGATTTTAACTTATGTAGACGGCTGGAGCGGGCCGATGGCCTGGAACGACGTGGCAGGGCCTTTCTACGCCTTGGGCGGTACGGCCTGGATCGGTCTTTCTCGTACCAATCGTCCTCAGCCCATTCCACTTTTATCTTTTGTCCGATAAATTTCTCCACAGCCTCCAGATAGTACACGTAAGTTTCACAGGCAAGCATGATTGCCTTTCCGCTTTTGCCTACACGACCGGTGCGTCCGATACGGTGGACGTAATCTTCAGGGTCCTGGGGGATGTCATAATTGATGACAAGGTCGATATCCTCCACGTGGATGCCACGGGAGGCCACGTCCGTGGCCACCAGGATCTTTACCTCTCCTGCCTTGAACTGCTGCATGATTTTCAAACGCTTCTTCTGGTGAACCGTGCCGGTGATCCCAAGGGCTGCATAGCCGTTGTCTCGTAGCCTGGGCGCGAGCATCTCAACACCGGTTCGGGTATTGGCAAAGACGAGGAGGCGGTTCCATGTCTCGCGCTTCAAAAGACCGAGCAAAAGGTTTGGCTTCACATTATTGCCAACGTGGTAAAGGACCTGGTCGATCTCTTCCACTGTGATCTTTTCGGGATCTGCAGAGACGCTTTGCGGGTTGTTCATGTACTCATAGGCCAACTCCATCACAGCATATGAAAGGGTGGCTGAAAAAAGCATGGATTGCCGCCTGGTATAACGAGGCAATCGTCTAAGGATATAGCGGAGGTCTTTTATAAAGCCCATGTCAAAGAGCCGGTCCGCTTCATCGATGACCAGGATGCTCACATTTTTGGGGTTGAAGACCTTTTGCTTCATGTAGTCAATAAGACGGCCCGGTGTGGCGACCACAATGTCCGTGCCTCTGCGAAGGGCCTTTTCCTGTTTGATGTAGTCAATACCGCCAAAGACGGGGAGCACCTTGAAATCGGTATGACTTCCCAGAAGCTTGGCCTCTTCGCAAATTTGAACCGTTAGCTCGCGGGTGGGTGCAACGATCAGGGCGCGGGGTCCTGCATCTTTTGGTTTGGGCTTCCTGATGAGACAATCGAGTATCGTAATCAGAAAAACGGCCGTCTTGCCCGTGCCGGTTTGGGCCTGGGCAGCAATATCGTCTCCTTTTAGTGTGATAGGCAGGGCAAGGGCCTGAATCGGCGTGCAGTGTGTGAAGCCTGCGGACTCTATCCCCTTTAAGACCTGTTGTGGAAGATCAAACTTGTTAAACGAGACGTCCTTAGTTCCTATATCCCAGGATTTCATGTTGCACTTTGCAAATATAGACCACATTCATGGCATTTGCAAGCCAAACACTGAGCTGTGCAGTCACTCCATTTTTGCTTGAAATGCTATGTGTACTTGGTTAGACTTTCATGGAAGACGGGCGGGGATAAACCCCCATAAGCGCTAAGTTGTTTTTGCACCGGATGGACTGAAAAAAATGAACATCGAACATCGAACGTCCAACATCGAACGTTGAATGGGAAAAGATGAAGAAACAGACATATGACCTGGAAGAAAGGCTGCTCGAGTATTCGGTGCGAATCATAAAGACAGGAAACAGAAGAATTAATTAAGATTTTCGTTACGAGTATCAAAACG
>JAUWXF010000100.1 GCA_030616475.1 Desulfobacterales bacterium | reverse complement strand
CGACATCCCCAACTCACTGACTGCCCAAAAGCAGAAAAGACTCCTTGCCTTCACTTTTCGTTGCTGCTTACCCTTATGAATATCTTTCGACGCTCGATTCCACGGATCATGATGTGATGCAGGACACCGGGTGCCTGCCCGCCACCTGCCCGCCATTGCCGTGTGTGCTGGCATTGCAGTTGTCCGGCGAGCGTGGCGCTGGCAGGCGGGTCGCGAGGCTCAGGCGATGCGGGCGGGCGTCAAGGCGGGCTTGTCTTGGCATGGGATCTATTTCGCATTTACGCTTTCCTTTGTCAATGTCAACTTAATTTTTTACCAGGGTCCCCATTCTCGCACATTCTCGCACAAAGGTTCCTTAATCATGGTGGGACAGAAACTTAGGCTGAAACCTTAAAGGAATTTTATTATCGCCTCCAGGTCTTGGTTTGCTGCTTTGAATTTCACGCCAATTCCCAGTGTGCCGGTCCAGACGATTTCGCCAGTGACTTTGATTGGTTTCTCATAATTGGAGGACGAAAAAGTCAGTGTTAGCTTCCGTCCAACAGAAAACGGCATATTGGTTTCGATAAACACCCCGCCAGCACTTATATTTTTAATGAAATCTTTAAAGGCACGATCCCTATCAGCATAATCTACAACTATGAGGCAGGGTTTCCTCGGATGTTTCCTTTGCTCTTTCCGATGCCAATCCTCCAGCGTGGTCAAAAGTTCTCGCTGCTGGCTTTCAGATAGATTGTTGATCAATTCGATCAAGCGACTGATGAGGCTGGACTCGTCCGGTTGTTGCGTAGAAACTGTCATATCAAAACCCCTTGAAAGATCATGACGGTCTGATTGATAACGCTTTCAGTACCATAAAATGAAGAAGACTGTCAAGCTGGCGAAGCATGTGACCAAGGAGAAGCGAAAAAAAAACGGGCACGACAGCAAATACCCTGTGGAGAGCTGATCAGGCACAAATGGCCCTTACAGAAAATCAGGTTTCCAGTGGTGATGTGTTGTTGCGTGGGAAAGGCGAAGAATTACCGAGAAGGATATCGAGATGGCCTTGGCAGGTCTTTGTAGAATAGTAAAAATATCATGAAGATATCATTGCGTTTTGAGGGGAGATAGGAGTGCTGATGTATAGCAGCAATCAACACCCCGAGGCCAACGGCTTGCCCTCTTAAATACGAACCTTATCCTTATCATTGCAAAGGTTTTCCGATTTCTGATGGTCCGGCGCGAGCCGATTTGCCGCTGAGTTCGTTAGGCATAATACCTTCAAATTGGCATAAATTTGATTTTTGTCAACAGTGTAGCCCTGACCCCGATGTCTTTGTGACCCCGATGTCTTCGATGTCTTTGTGACCCCGATGTCTTTGCACAGTGGTGATGTCAAGCCCACACCCGAAAACACGGCCCTTGCTAACGGCAGCAAGCTGATCATCCACGAGGCTTTACATATGGAAACCGAGGTTCCAGGACACGGAACCGTTACAGGATCCATTGATATGGCCAAGAGATGTGAGGCATCCAATCTTGCTCTGGTCCATATGCAGAGGAAGGTGCGAAGGCAGGTGATTGATAGGATGCAGCAACTTAAAGATCTGGCAGGCACATTGAATGTGATGGTTCCAGAGCCTGGTTATAGGATAACTCTCTGACCAGAGAACTCCTTATGCCCTATATGGCCGGGTATAACCTAGATAGATGGTAGCAATTTAGCTTTTTGAAAACTTGGCCACTTCAACGGCGACCAAATTCTAATTCGTGTAACTGTCTGAGCGTTTTTGATAGTAGGAAAAAAATAAAGTTCTATGCCTTCAGGGCCGATAAAAACATCGCGGTTTTCATCGTAGACAAAACTGTCCTTCCATTAAAGTGAAAGAAATTGGGATCAGCAAAAAGGAACCAATTCTGTACAGGTTTCGAGCGCTTCCTTGACAAGGTTTCAATATGAGACTGGCCATTATTTCTGATATTCACGGCAACCTGGAAGCCTTCAGGGAGGTTCTAGCAGACATTGACCAAAATCGAGTGGATGGGTTGGCATGCCTGGGGGATAACATCGGCTACGGCCCTGAGTCTGAGGAAGTGGTGAAACTGATTTGCGAACGGGATATTCCCTGTGTCATGGGCAACCACGAGCTGGCCATCGTGGACCCAACGTACCTGGACTGGATGAATCCTGCGGCCCGAAGATCCCTGGTTATCACTCAAGAATACCTTTCTCAGGATACCCTGTGTTATATTCACAACCTAAGACCATTTATGATCTTTCATGGGGGCCTATGTGTCCATGGCTGCCCACCCGACTCCATCACTACCTATCTTATTGAGACTTCAAGAAGGCAACTCAAGCAACTCTTCCTAGCCATGGAGGAAAAGATATGCTTTGTGGGCCATACCCACTTCCTGGCAATCATCAGCTTTGACGGAGAAGAGGTCACACGGGCTCCCTTGTGGGAAGGTCTAAACTTCATGCAAAGAGATCAATGCTACATCATCAACGTCGGTAGCGTGGGACAGCCCCGGGATGGCAACAACAGCGCAAAATACGTGATCTGGGATGACTCCTCGGGAAGTATTGAGGTGAGATTCATTCCGTACAATATTACCGCTACAGCACGTAAGCTCCTGGAACTTGGTTATCCCAAGTCGAATGCCAGACGGCTCTGGTAATTGAGTGCCATGGGGATTTGATGTAATAGGGACAGGGGGTTTGACAAGGTTGGGTTTGCAACGGCGTGAGGCTAATTATGAAGAGGAAAAAAGAGCGTAGAAAGTCGCCCAGAGAGATCTTGCCAAGATCAGAGGTCGGTATCGTCTATCCGCAATACGACGAAGACGAGTTGGACGCTGCGCCTAAAGACAGGCGGGACACCTTGTTGGTCGATGTACTCAACTGGAGCGAGAGCGGTTTTCTCTTTGAATCGCACGTACCATTTAAGGTTGGTTCTTTGCTTGATATGCGGATACGGCTTCCCCATAAGAAAGTATGGATACCGTTTAGGGGGAGAGTTGTATGGGTAGATAAGAGTCCAAATAAGAGGAACAATTATCGCTTAGGGGTTGAACTTCACCGGGAAAGACAGCCAGGCAAGGCACAATTTGACGCACCGCGTGAGGACTGTCCGGATCTCCAGAATTTTCTGACAGATCTTGTCACTCATCGATTTTCCAAAGAAAGTGTTACCGCGGACAGAACCGTTGGAAAATATGTGGTAAATGAAATTATCGCCGAAGGTGGCTGGAGCATCGTTTACAAGGGGACCCATAAAACCTTGAATATGCCGGTTGCCATTAAGATGCTGAAGCATGACATGGCCATGGATCCTGATTTTTCAGAGAGGTTTCGATATGAAGCCAAGACCATCGCCCGCTTGAAGCATGAAAATATTGTAAGGATATATGATATCGAAGAACTTTGCAGGACGATTTTTATTATCATGGAATATCTTGAGGGGTCGCCACTAGACCATATTTTGGAGAAAATGCCAAAACTACCCCTGTCCAGGGCATTAGCTATTCTCTTACAGGTATGTGCGGCTTTGGGCTACGCTCATAAGCGAGGTATCGTCCATCAGGACATAAAACCCGGAAATATTTTTATCCAGGCGAATGATCGGACAAAAATTGTCGACTTCGGGTTGGCCTGCCCTCGAGGAGCTTGGGATCCCAACTTGCCAGGGACTTTATTCTATATGGCGCCGGAACAGATTGAGGGCGAATCTGTCGACGAGCGGACCGATATCTATTGCCTCGGCATCACGGCTTTTGAGATGATTACCGGCCAGAGACCATTTCCTAAGGATGAAATTACTAAAGTCATGGACTTGCATCTTCACGAGGACGTTCCAGATGCACGAACCTTAATTCCTGATTTGCCGGATGAGCTACACAGTTTCATCATGCGCGCCACCCAGAGAAATCCTGCCGCAAGACATAGGAGCATGTCGCAAGCCCTTCATGACCTTGAGCCGTTAGCAGAAAAAATGGGTCTATCCGGATTTCTGAAAACAGTTTAATAGTTGAAATACTAAAGTCTATCTATATCCGTGTTTCTTCCTTCAAGCTCGTTTATGGTCTTCTTAAGCTTTCTGAGCTTTGTGGAGTCATGGATAATAATGACACTCCCTGATCTTACCCCCTCTCTTATGTCATCAAAATGATAAGACTTACCCAGAAACCATCTTCCTGTTCGCTCGTGAAAGAGTTCAATATCCCTTCCATAAGATGAGAAGTTGGCCTTTATTCCATGCTCAACCAGGAACTGTTCATAATCTTTGCCGACAATCTCTTGGTAAGACCTTGCCGTAAATTGTGCTAGAGCCTTATTACATCTCATTATCTTCCCTTCTTTGTCGGCAAGAATCACGATATCCTCTATGCAGTCCATGGTCCTTTCCCATTCCCTCTTTGCAACCTCTACCTGCCTGAACAGGTTCCTTAGCTCCTCGTCTTTTCTGAGTAGTGCTTCGTATGCCGCCTCTAGATTTTTTGTTTTGTCTACGAGGAGATTTTCCGTAAAGATGAGGGATCCCTCCAGTTTTTTTCTTTCTGTAATATCCCTTACAATTCCTATTGCGTTCCATGCCCCTTTAATCCTTACCGATGACATGGAAATCTCTATCGGGAATTCGGTTCCGTCTTTTTTCACGGCCCGCCATTCAAGTGTTTTGCCAACGCAAGGCCCTTCCCCTGTGACCTTGAACCTGTCGAAACCCTTTCTATAATCTACGTGGTAACGCTCAGGTGCAAGGAGTATGTGCAATTCCTTGCCTATGGCCTCTTCGGACGAATAGCCAAATATCTTTTCCCCTGCTTCATTCCAATAGGAAATCTTTTCTTCATTATCCATCATAACTATAGCGTCCTGGGCTGAGGCACTTATGACCCGGAATTTCTCCTCACTCTCTCTCAGGGCCTCCTCCGCCCGCTTCCGGTCGTTTATCAGTCTTTTGTGATCAAGGGCATTTTGCACCCTCTTTAACAATTCCTCATGCTCAAAGGGCTTTCTGAGATAATCGTAGGCTCCACTCCTGAGGGCCTCTATAGCTGATTGTATGGAAGCATGCCCTGTCATGAGAATGACTAAGGTCTCTATGGCCTCACTATTTATGTATTCCATGACCCGGTGGCCATCTATCTCCGGCATGACTATGTCCAGAAGGACCAAGTCGAAACGATTCTTGGCTATATAGTCTATAGCCTCTTTGCCACTATTACCTGTGTGTATCTCATAGCCCTGCCCGCTTAACAAAGTCTTCAGGCTGTCACACATACGGCGTTCGTCGTCGACTATCAAAATCTTGGTGGTGTAAGTCACGGCTACCTCCAGACGCTAAGGCTCATGTTTCTTCATTATCGGCAAAAGTATTCGGCATCCTAACATTATTATGGTTGAAGAGAATGACTTTTCTATGCCTTCAGATTTGACTAAGACACAATATCTGGGGCTGAATTCTTACCTACCTAAGGACCTCAATGATGTTACTCTGGGTACCCGGACCATCTTTAGAACATCCTCCAATTTCCCAACAAATAAAAAAGGCTCATACACACTCACTTCTATTCTTGATACCGTGTACGGGCCTTTATCAGTACTAAAGGGCACACTCACTGGTAGCCCACCTTTCCCTTGCTAATCCTCATATCCCGTTGAATAAGGACGAAAAGATTCAGCTTAGGTCACAAAGTTTTCGCTATTCCAAGACAACTGGCGGAATAAAGCTGCTATAGCTCATTCTCTTTGGACCTCCACAAGGATTGTGCCAAACGAGAATGCGCCATTAAATCTGGTTAAATATTTAAAGTAACGAAGGATTATTAGATCTTGGCGGAGCTTTGCCAGAAAAACAATGCAGTATTCATATCAGTTTTCTTTACATAGTGCAAAAGTGACTATCAAGAGGGTCTGAGACCTCCCCTCATGCTAAAGCCTGACTATTCATGGGCATTTGATCCACTATATCATAAATCAGACCAACACACTGTGGTTGGCTGAGTCAGGGGAGTATAACTTGCTTGCCAGATTCTACACTCGCCCACCGGACGATTTTGCTATAGATTTGTAAATGATATCACAAGTTTTTGTCATATTATTCGGCGAGATCCTGGTGAATCGATTATAGCTACCTGCTCCATCCATTATTGACGATCTTCGAGAAGTTCCTTTACTCAATGGCAATGATGACTTTCTCATTCTTCTTGTGTCTCTCTATCTCAACCAGAGTGCCGTGGACATCCTCTTCCTGTGACAATTCGACAATCTGATGCAGATCTATCCCGTATTCTTGCAAAGCCGACGCCGCCTGCTTTGGCATGAGTTTTGTTGCAAAACGAAGAATTGCGAGGGGAATGGTGATCGTCGTTTCGGGTTCTGTCTCGCCACCTTTGAATATTCTGATTTTCAGGCCTGCCTTGTTCATTATGGTTCTCCCAGAATCGCAATTAGCCAAGTACATAAAGGATTTTTGGAGAAATGTCAATGAATATTAACCTGTTAGCTGGGCGTGATAGTAAGAACTTATACAAAATCGACAAGATCAGGGTAACACTTTCTCCGGGAAAAGGAAAGGAGGAAGTGTTATGCGTACAAGGCAGTTTAATCAGAAACAGAAGTTGGCCATTTTAGAAAGTGCCAAGGAGGTAGGCATCAAGGAAGCTGCTCGCATGGCAGGCGTCCATTATACCAGTGTTTATGAGTGGCGTCGTCGATTTGAAGCCATGGGAGAAGAAGCATTTTTGAGCTATAAGCTCGCTTCCCCTGGGCGCGGTGTCAAGAAGATCACGGCCGAACAGGAAGAAGCCGTACTTTCCACGTGGCGTAACCATACCAGTTTTGGACCTGGACAGGTGAGGAATCAACTTCGACGACAGGGGATAACTGTTTCAAGTAGCACAGTACGCAAAATCATGGAAGCCAATGGATACCAGGCACCTCGCAAAAAGCAAAAGAAGGACAAGGGCCAGCGTTTTGAGGCACGACGTCCTTTGGAATTGGCCCAGATGGATATTCTGGAATTTTTCATCAACAAGCTCAAAGTTTATGTGATTTTGCTTTTGGATGATTTTTCCCGTTTTATTTTGGGTTGGCGCTTACTGGAAGAGACCTCTATTGATGTGGTTATTGGCCTTGTCCAAGATGCAATTGACCGTTATGGGAAGATGCAAGAGATACTCACGGATCGTGGTTTTGTTTTTTATTCATGGCGTGGAGTCAACCGATTCGAACGATATCTTGAACTTGAAGGCATAGATCACACCCATGCCAGACCCCACCATCCTCAGACACTGGGTAAGGTTGAGGCATGCAACCGACGGATCAAAGAAGAATTGTTTGATCGTGAGCGTTTTTTAAATAGGCACGATGCAGATGCTGCTATTGACAGGTGGATAAACCACTACAACTATGAACGGACTCATCAGGGGTTGGGTGGCCTTCTGGTGCCCGCAGAGCGTTTTCATGGCCAATCAAAGCAGGTTGTTTCTGCCATGAGCCAAGGGATCGACATTGTTAATCAAAACTGCTATGCTGCAAAGGCTGTTGAGCGTAGTGTCTTTAACATTGTCCTGGCTCCGGATGGCAGAATAACGCCCTATCTTTTGGGCCAGCCTATTGTGATTGAAAGGGGAACAAATGCCGGAAAAATTGACTCCTGAGGAAGTGGCAATTCTAATTCGCTCCCGTCAAATTCTCAAAGACAAAGGGCTGCCAACAAATACTGATGTGACAACGGTCTGCCGGGAGGCTGGCATTTCTCGGAAGACCGGTTATCAGTGGGCAAACAAGTTTGGCGATTTTTCTGGTGTGCAAGATGATGCACTTCGTCAAGAATTTGATCGTCTCAAAGCAGAACAAGCGAAGCTCAAGGCCGACTATGAAGATCTTTGCATTGAGAACGAAGGACGCAAGCTTGCATGGGAGATTCACGGGGTGGATGATTTACTGGCTAAAAAAAACACTATGGTCAGTCGGAAAAGGAGAAAACCGTAAGATTTTTGCGAGATAAAGACTGGCCTTTAAGAAGGTCATCCTGGGTGTTAGCGCTTTCTATCGGCACTTTGAGCAATTGGAATCAGGGTTTTGACGAGACAATGAAACCGCTGGTTGTACCTGATAAACGTGGCAGAACCGGCAAGGTGACTGTAGAGATAGTAAAAGATGTTGTTGCGGAAGCCCAAAAGTTAAAGGATCGCGGGAATAGGATTCGGATAAAGAGCTTTACGGAAAGTCTCAGGGAAAAGGCGATAGTGCTGAGTTCCAAAACCGTACAAGATATACTCATTGCAAATGATCTTTTTGCATCACGTACCAGGAAAAGACGGCCACGGTTTTACCAGAGTATCTGTCAAAGGCTTCCGAACGGTGTTTTGAGTATGGATGGCAGCGAGTTTACAATATGGCTTGATGATCAGGCCATAAAGTTCAATGTGGAGCTGGGTGTAGATGTGGGTAGTTTTTCGCATACAGCTTTCAGCGTAGCCGATACCGAAACAACCAAAGAGGTGCTTAAGGTATTGGATGCTCACTGTGAGCAATGGGGCAGCCCCATAGGGGTGCTTTGTGATCACTGCACTGCCAATCTAAGCGCAGAGAGCAAAGCCTATATTAAGGCGCGAGGGATTGAACTTGTACCTGCAGGGCCTTTAAATCCAAAGGGCAATGGTACAATCGAAGGAGCCTTTAGCCAAATGAAGGAGGTCATAGGCCCCATTCGTCTGGACCTTTCATCGCCCAGAGCCCTTGCCAAAAGCGTTTTGGAACTGGTCGTTTCCGTATATATCAAAATGCGTAACAAGCTGACTTTGCGGGACAAGTCTGCAACGCCCATTGCAGAACTGTCAAAACCTGTTCCAGAAGGCCTTGCCGCTATCGAACGTCAAAAGCTCAAGGATCACAATGCTGCCAAGACCATTTCCACTGATGATCAACCAAAACTTGATCGGTTGCATTGGCTGATCAAGAACCACGGGCTCAAAACGGATTCTCGATCGATGGATCGGGCAGAAAAAAGCATCAAAGCTTATAAAATCGAGGCCATTGCTGCTAGCGAAAAAGCTTTCATTCGTGCTGTGACGAGAAGGCCTGAACGCTCAAATCTGCCTTACTTTTTCGGTATTCTCAAACGTATTCAGCAGGAACGTGATGACGAGGCCTACCGCTGTTATTGCCAGCAGCGGTACAATTACAACCAGATGCTGGAAACTCAGAGACGCCAGCAGGAGTTACAAGAACAAAACGAGGGGCCCTCTGTGGATAACATCATAGGCATGCTGGTAAACGCCGTAAGCATATCGAGCCGATTCGTGAAAGAACGCGCCGCCAGAATGGCGCAACAGTGGACCGAGGAACTGAAAAAGAGCTACAAGAACCTTGGCTCATTAAGAAACCAACTATCCGATGCAGTGGGAAAGCTAAGTCATTTGACTCTTGAACAAAAGGAAAGCATTTGGAAGTTGGTTGAGCAATGCCTTAACCCAAAAATCATGGCCGGAAGTGTTACCCTGACATCATGATTTTGTTTAGATTTTACTTGCACTATTACAGTTAGGGGTGTGGGGGTGTAACCGGGCAAGAGTTTGCATGCGCCCATCTTTGTATACAACGCAGTTTTTGAGGTCAGAAGTTACGATATCATTTACAAATCTGAAAAATTTAGGCCTTTCAATAGTTTAGAGTAATAGCAGCCATCTATGATCTTGGAATAGTACATATGGGGATGGAAACGACAAAAAAGGCGGAGCCACATTTGAGCCTGCCTCACCTCTTTGACAATTGAATATAAGTTTACTTCCCAAACTTCTTCCTAAATCCCACAAGTCTTATTAGACCAGTGCCAAGCAGGAGAATGGTGGAGGGTTCGGGGATGGGGACATTTTCATTAGGGTCAACGTATCATTTGATGGTCTCAATGACATTCAAAACATCAAGATAGAGCTGTGCAGCTTCTGGTGTTATTGTTGTATACCTCCTTCTTGCATTACGTGGAATCCATTTCCCAGAATAAAGGATTAGTCCGACATACTTGCCCCGTCTATTGTAGAATTTGTAGCTGCCTTTCTCGGTTCTTTTCAATGTGCTGACAACATCACCATTCTGGTTAAGCATTTCCCATTCATTTTGACCTTTTGGTGTGATTGCCAGTTGCTCTGAAAAAACAGCTGATGAGTTGAAACAGAAAAGAACAATCATTGTTGCTAATAGAATCATTTTTCTCATGGTGAACTCCTCTTCTTTATTATATCTTCCACTTATGGCTGGCCCGTTATTATGTATTCAAAAAACGGGCAATGTCATGATTCCAAAATAAAGCCCCATGCCGCATAACAGTCCAGTGGCTTAAAAAGCAGGTTTCACACGAATACACTGAAGGGCCTTTATCATGGCGATCAAGTCCTGGTTTTCCGTTTTGAATCTCACCCCAATCCCCCCCGGGCCTGTCCGGGCGATTTTGCCGGTAATCTTGATTGGTCTCTCGTAGTTGGAGGACGAAAAGGTCAGTGTAATCTTCTGTCCAATAGAGAAAGGTGTGCGGGTTTCGATGAACAGTCCGCTAGCACTTATGTTCCTAATGCAATCTTTGTACGCACGGTCCAAAGTAGCATAATCCACCAGCATAAGGCAGCTTTTCCTGGGACGCTCCCTTCGCTGTGGTCGTTGCCACTCCTCGCTATGCTCTATGGTGTCTGGTGTGATCGCTTTAATGTTACACTCGATTAGGTAATGACCAAATTGATACTTTTCTGACACCAGATGAACCTCAGCATACGCTGGCTGAAAGTTCACTGTCTTTTTCCACTCAAGAAAATTCAGATAGTATGCTTCGGCTTTTTCTACAAGATCAAGCAACGTGGTCAAAAGTGCTTGCTGCTGGCTTTCAGATAAATTGTTAATCAACTCTATCAACTGAACGGTGACACTGGGTTCGTTAGATTGTTGGTCGGAAACTATCATGGGAGTAACTCCTGAAACTGAGGGGAAATAATCGTTAGTTCAGATAGACCAAAAATCATCCAAAGTCAATCTCTGAGACAGTAACAGAACCACAAGGGCAGAGCGGTAGCAGCCGGCAAGGCGGTAATCATTGATATTGATAAGTATTATTGAATTGATATTGATAGGAACTCGCTTTTGGGTGGACCGAACATAGGGGAATTGGCCTTGTGTCTCAAGGAAAAAGGGATCACAATATATGGCGGTTTTGGGTTGCCGGGTTGTGCGAGGGCTTGTGAAGGATGTCAGGCCGGGGAGGCCGATTTGTTCGAGATCTTGTGATTGGATTCCGCAGTTGAAAATCAAACACAACTTGCCACAACTGACACTCGTCATACAGACGATTTTGTCAAAGATTCCTAACCGATATCGCAAGTTTTGTCAAGGTCTGGGCCAGGATTTGGGTCAACCGACAGGCTGGATGGGTGTTTTCAGGGGTGGGACCAGAGATTTCAGACTGCAATGAGAGAAGGGCTGTTTTGGCTACACGATGTCAAGAAAGGGCCTTTATTACCGCTTCCAAGTGTTGGTCTGGCGTTTTGAACTTGACGCCAAGTCCCTGTGGAACGTTCCAGACTATTTCGCCTACGATCTTGACTGGGTTTTCATGGCCAGGGTACAAAAAGGTCAGAGTGATCTCTTCTCCAACGGCGAATGCCTTCGGAGTTTCGAAAAACACTCCGCCAGCACTCATATTCTTGATGAACCCGCTGAAGGCAGAAT
>JAUWXF010000132.1 GCA_030616475.1 Desulfobacterales bacterium | reverse complement strand
GGCTGGCAGAGTGCCACAAAGGAAAACGACCGAGGGTTCAGGATGGAATCGTTGGAGAACCCGACGTGCCAATGCCCCAACTTTATGAGATCAAAAGTTGCGATACTATTTGGCAACCTAAAAAATTAGTAACGTTCAAAAGTTGAGGCAAATCTGAAATTGGGTGAATGTCGATCCCGCACCTCCAAGGACGACGA
This sequence comes from Desulfobacterales bacterium, assembly GCA_030616475.1. Classification (GTDB taxonomy): domain Bacteria; phylum Desulfobacterota; class Desulfobacteria; order Desulfobacterales. The sequence continues at coordinate 9,206 of JAUWXF010000132.1, read as the reverse complement.
CTGGTGAGTCCGTAGCCGGGAAGTTTCCTGTGCGAGAATGGGCATGTGTAGCTCGTCGGAGCACAGGAAACTTCTCGGCGGGCCACAAGGGCTGCTTCAACATCCAAATCGTATCGGTTGAATTGTCACCATGCCTCAACTTTTGAACGTTACCAAAAAATTCGGGCTCTTAAATAGTATACATGCATAGCAGTTATGTTGACAGTTTAGTTATGTTGTGAGTTTCTAGTTCCATCTAATTGTCTTATTCATATCATTCTGAAAGATTTCTTGAAATCTCCTTGTAATTCTTTTAATTCCCTTTCATTTATCTTGTTCTTCTGATATGCTTCCCTTTGACTATAAGGGCTCTGCTTCCTTCAGAGAGTAGCTTGAGTTGTAGTCATTGTCAGAACCTCTTATGTTCAAGGCTTCTGGCTCAATGAGAGCACGCTAGTCGATGAGAACAGAGGGAGTGGATAGGACAGATCTCCCACCGTGAGAAAGTGGCCCTCACAGCCAGGTTTTTCGCCCAAGCGTGCTCGCTAACCGGATCAAGCTGAAATTCGCCCTTCGTGGTGAAACTGTTGGGGTGTCTCTAAGTGCTCAGAATTATGTTGTCAATATTTTTGGGCAAATGCTCACAACGTAGTTAACCTCTTGAATATTATTGCGATATTCAACTTCCAAGACCAGCCGCCAAAAATCTTTTCCTTTCAATGAGTTAGGCCTGCTCGCAACATAATAGCAGACATCTGTGTTTTTGGATTGAAGGGTCAAATACAAGATATGGGATTGCAGAAAAAAGGCGGGCCCATTTCTGACAAGCCGATCGGTTAACGTGTTGAAAGAGCCCTGTAATGCCTTGATATATAAGCGAAAAAGAATAAAAGATATCGCCATAGTATCTTCTTTGAAGTTTTGCATTTTATTTCATTAAAAAACAATAGCTTATGGTGATTCATCAACACGTTAAGCGATCGGGTTGCCATTTCTGAACCTGCCTTTGATGGTGACGGATTGAAATCTTTGGGAGGCTTTAGTCATCGTCGCCGATTACCCATGTTGACCAATATAATCAATACCGCCCACTAGCCTTCGTGCTAATCCAAGTCATTCTCGCACCTCAATTGGAATCTCCATCCATGCATTAGGACTTTCCATATAGTCCGGATCAGCACCTGTTTCCCAACAGCCATCAGAACCGCAGAAAAAGCTGGTAACTGGCCTGAACCAACTAGCGTGCATCCACCGGATTCGGTATCTTCCTGGGAAACTTGGCGCTTCAAAGCTAAAAGACATCTGTTTGCTTGTGGGAGAGCAATATACATAATTGATCCCAGCTAAAGAATTATCAGGATCCCAATCTGCAAACACATCGTTGTATATTACTGGACATCCTGGAACGTCACCAAGGTCCCATTCAATAGTTGCTTCCACTAGTTCTCCCGGTGAAACAACTTCAGGAATGTCGTGAGAAATATTCTCTATCCATGCGATACTTCCAGTTCTGCACGGAGTAACCATACCAACCCGATTATCATAGTCCCGTATCTTCCTGCAATAATCGGTGCGATGTGACAAGTCTACTGCCAATCGCCGTGCTTGCCGAATGTTTTTCGGAAATCCAGCGTAAGCGGGAAAACAGAAGGTCACCGTGACGGCGAGCGCTATCACTTTCAAGCCTGTCAAATAGATTGAATTCTTTTTTAGCATCTGAATTGCTCCTTTCGTTGACTATTGGTTGCTTCGTTAGAGAACCCAACTAAGTGCTGATGAGAAAGTAATACTCTTGCATCACCTCCCTTCAAAAGACCACATGATCCAATCGCATCTAAGTGGAATAGCGTTATGCAAGAATCCAGCCAGGTCACACGCCCTGTCAGGAGCCAAGCGAGCCGAGCGCTGGGATGGAGATCCATCAATGGGTTCTTAAACGACAGAGGGGTAGGACACAAAATGTGGTGGGTTCGCTCAGGCAGGCAAAATTAAAGATTCCTTGCCAACATTGCTCCTTAAGGATCGAATAATCTTATTGCGGATATTAAAACCATATCTAAAGCTCAAAAACGTTTTCAAGCAGACAAAATCCTGACGGGTACGGCAAAACAGAGTGTCGGCCCGAGGGTGGCAGGCTTGTCAACAAACGTAGAAATGGCATTGTATACCATAGCATAACAATAGTCAGCTGGCAGTGTTCAGTTGGCTAAATAAATGCAGGTTCCCGAAAAGTTTCCACCCTTTTGTCAATGAACTCATAGTCCTTCTCAACACTCTTAAAACGAATTTCATCTTCGCTGAGTATTTCGAATTGGTATACGTCCGGTTTTTTCATTACATCCGGGGAAATTTCATAAAACCTGTCACCTTCGAGCCACCATTTACCCCGCCCCTTGGTTTTGCGAACCCCCTTTGCGGTATAGTGAACAAAGGCGATGCTGTAAGTTCCATCTGCCGACCGCTTCTGTATCCACGTCCGCTCTGTTCTTCCTTCATTATTTACGTATTCACCTTCCCATGTCCCGATAAAAATGCGTCTAATATCTTCCGGTACATCCTTAGGCGGACTTTTGTCGATCGTTGAACAACTTGGCTGAAGAACCATAACTAGAATCAGGGTCAGAACTATTTTGGTTTTGTTCATCTTTTCCTCCCGAGCGAATGCCGATTCAGTTTGCTGAAATAATATCACCGCATCACATTATTGACAAACAGAAGGGGAAAAATAGGGGGTCAAGTCTCCGTTTGACTCTTACTGGGTTCTGGGTTCTATCAAAGGTCAAACGGAGACTTGACCCCTTGAGAGACCTGACCCCTTTGTCTCCTTGGGATTTTTGGTGTGGGAGGATCTGATTCAGAAAAAACCTGCGGGCCTATTTTTCGGGAATATTTCCTTCGGGAACAGCCTAAATATTAAGTATTTCTCGCTTGCTCTCGTTTACCTTGCCTGAATATTTAATATTTAAGATGTGACCCTCTCCGCCCTACGAAATCAAAAAACCATAGGAACAGGCCGGACCATATGGATGCGTTGACCGCCTCAGACGGGCTCTGCCATTGAGAATCGGACAAAGACGATCTGAAGATGAGATGATCAATGGGTTCATTAGGTTTTTCCAGGGCACTTCTGTTGTTGCAGTCAATTCCTGTCTAAAATTTCTCGAACTAAATTCAATAGCTTCTGTAAGTCATACGGCTTAGCGATAAAATCCTTAGCCACCATGCCCATCTCAGTTTTTATAGAGTTGTTGTCAGCGTGACCACTGGCAATTAGAACTTTTACCTTAGGATTAACCTGTAGGAGTTCTTCAAGACACTTCTGACCACCCATCCCCGGCATCATCAGGTCTAAGATGATGAGATCGATCTCGTTTTTTTTCTGAAGATAGAGTTCTAAGGCGGTCTCCCCATCACGAGCGGTGAGAATTGTGTAGCCAACTTTAGAGAGAATTTCATGCCCTAAATTTCGGACTGTTTGATCATCATCGACCAACAATATTGCCTCATCTCCTCCCACTTGTGGCTTTTCGTCTTTCACTTCTTCCAGGGCTTCCGGAGACACTTTTTGCTCTATCACAGGCAAATAGATCTCAAAGGTCGTCCCTTTGCCGATGTCGCTTTCACAGATAATGTACCCGCTGTGGCTCTTGACAATCCCGTACACAATGGCCAAACCAAGCCCAGTGCCTTTGCCGACCTCTTTAGTGGTGTAAAAGGGCTCGAAAATATGTTCCAGGCTCTGTTCATCTATTCCCTCACCCGTGTCGGAAATGGACAGGAGGACATAGTTACCCGGTTTAGCGCCCAGATGCGTAGCACAAAAATTTTCATCGAGAGTAACGTTTTTTGTTTTAGTGATCAGTTTTCCCCCGTCTGGCATTGCATCTCGCGCGTTTACTCCGAGATTCATAATCATCTGACCCAGTTGGGCCGTATCGGCATTAACAGTGGCCAGGTTTTCACCCAGATGAAGCTCAGTTTCAATCATCTGGGGGATGGTTCTTTTAAGAAGCTTATGGATCTGTATAACTTCATTATTGAGATCAATCGGTCTCATATTGCTTTCAACCTTACGGCTGAATGTGAGGAGTTGTTTGGTTAGTTCTGTTGCTCTCTGAGCCGCATCTTTAATCTCACTTAATTTTTTAAATTCAGTCTCATTTTTGTCTTTCGTCAAGAGAAGAAGTTCAGTGTACCCATGAATGACATGAAGCAGGTTGTTGAAATCATGGGCTATCCCCCCAGCAAGCGTACCGACGGCTTCCATCTTCTGTGAATGCCGAAGTTGGGCTTCAAGTTGTGTTTTTTCTTGTTCAGCTCGAAATTGATCCGTGATATCTAATAGTTGAACGACTGTATTGACCTCTCCCGCGGAATTTCTAATGGGGGCAGCACTGATTATGCAGTGTCTCTCTTTTTCATCTTTTCGGACGATATTGAGCTCGCAAGGCTGCTGAATTTGCATACTTTCCGGTGTGTGTAAATAACGCTCGATCACGAACTGATCCCTTTTATCAGCCAAGAATGTGTTGAAATCAGTCCCGTCAATTTCTTTTCGGGAATAACCCAGTATTTGACACAATTTGTTGTTTGCATAACTTATTCTAAGTTGCTCATCAAGAATTAGGATCCCATCATGGGAGGTTTCAACCACTGAACGGTATCGTTCTTCGCTTTCACGTAACGTTCTCTCTGTCTCCTTGCGTTCGCTTACATCTCTGGCAACATTAAGAATAACCTTTTCACCCCTATAAGTAATCGCCCTTGATTTGATTTCAACTGGAATGAAATCCCCATCATGTTTTATATGGTATGTTTCAAAAGTTATCTTAACCGGCTTGTTCTTTTTAGCCTTGCTGATAAGTTGATCAAGGACCATTATGGCATCCTCTTCGGGCAGGATCCCACAGAGATCCAAATGGAAAAAGGCTTCAGGAGCGTAACCAAGGTTCCGATAAGTGGCTTCGTTTGCATCCAGGATCTTTCCTTTCCAGTCAATGAGATAAACCGCATCATCGACATTTTCCAGCAATTCAGTAAAACGGGATTTTTCTTCCGCTTCTTTTAGATTTGTCAGCATATAGTTAAAGGCTTGAGACAGCTGGTTGAATTCCAGGTAACCGCCATTTTTTATCTCAAAAGAAAGGTTTTTTTTACCTTCCGAGATCTGAATTGCCATGGCGGCCGTCTCACCCAATGGACGCGACATCTGTTTGCCCAGGAATACGGACAATGTCACAGAAAAGGCCAGGACTAAAATAGACGATAGGCCCAACAATAGGAAGATCCGTTTTTTCTCCCTAAAAAGGCTTTCCCGGGAGGATGAAAAGTAGAGATATTTATACCCGCTGAGTCGGGTTAAAACGAGGTCACGACCCAAATGCAGGAATTCTGGTTCCCCTGAATTTTTTTTCAGTATCCCCTCATCTACTGATACTGATTTGCCATTAATCAAACTTATAAGGCGATTACCCTTGGCCATTGAAATATCGCCATCGACCGTCCGATATAGTGTTTTGATCAGCTTTTGATCATGTGCCATATCATAGAGGGCGTAGGCCATGCCCATAGGTTTATTGTGATCGGTGATAGGATCGTCAAATCGCCAGATTAATCTTGTCTTATTTTCACCCTCAATAATTTCTTCATCAACGGATTGATCGAAAAGGATCTCTTCAATTCCCACAAATAAATTTAGACGATCTTTTGGGTAGATCGATTGTTCATTTTGCTTGGTGACGTAGAAGTAAATGGGTTCGGGGATGGAATTAAAATGTTTTAGCCGTTCTTCAAGTTGCAGGATATTGCCCATCTTTGCTGTAAAACGAATTGTATTGTCGGAACTGACAGACTGTAACAGGGTTTTTACCGCTGTAATCCGGTTGTCCAGAATGGTTTCAATCTGCCCTTTTTGAGCCAGTATCTTGTTATTGAACTCGGACTTAAGTCTTTTTTGGAAATATATGTAAAGCAGACCTGATATGAGGATGATAGATCCGGTAACAAGGAGGATAATTGTAGTCATCAAGTGGGTTGAAAAGCGTTTTTGTTGGACGGGCTTCCTTGAGCTCTTAATCCATGTTATTATTTTTCCTTTGATGTGTATTATGAAATCATAAGATAGCGTGATGGGTTTTTGCGGCAGATCTCGGACCCTGTCATTTGTTTGCAGCTTTTTCAAATGAGGTATTTCAATCAACCATTGGAGAAGATGCTTCCAAATTTTGGAAAATTGTGACTGATAGGGAAGTCGTAACCCTCGGCGAATATTTTTTGTTTGTAACATTTTATAAAAACGCAATTCAGGCATATTGGAGAATGTGTTTCCAAACTTTCGAGTCATGAAAGTGATAGGAAAAACACGTATCCGGAAAATGGCAATGGGCACCAGTTGACTTAAAAGAGATCCCTACAGACCTGACTGCCTTTTGGCAAGGCGCTAACGCCTTAGGAATCAATGAATATCCCTCAAAGATCTCGAAGGATACTTAAAGACATATCGGCAAATCCGCTTAATCCTTTAGGTTTTTACCGCATCTTCTTGGCGCTTCCGGGAGGTTTTTCGAGAATAGCAATTTTTTCCAAAATCAAGGAATGCCCGAAAAAATTACCGCAGGCATCTAGTTGATATTCCGAGAATAATTTTTTCGGGCATGACGAAGAGGTTGGGAAAAAGGGCATTCTCGGACAGCCTCCTGGCAATACTTTAAACGAAACAGGATTCATCTCCTGCCAGGAGCAGTTTCATGCGAACAAAGTGACGGATTCGGGTATAATATTTTATCCAGGGATGATACTCCGCCGGCAATACGGCACCTGGTTCGGTTTGTATCATAGTGGGGGGCCTAAGATGATTTCCACTCGCCGATTCTTGCGGCGACCTTCTTCTGTGTCGTTCGATGCTATGGGTCGGTAAAAACTGTATCCGACGGCTGACAATCTTTCAGGCTCCAAGCCAGCCTCTTCCTGAAGAAAACGGACAACCACCGTAGCCCTTTCTGCTGATATTTCCCAATTGGTTGGGAATTTTTGTTTAGCTGATGCTGCCACAGGACGATTATCCGTGTGTCCCTCCACTATAATGTATTGATTTTTATTGGGTTTAATAGAACGGCCTAATTTTAAAAGGATTTTTTTGCCCATTTTGCTGATTTTTAAGCTTCCTGGGCTGAAAATGTCCTTAACTGAATAAATCAATCGCTTCATTCCTTCGGACGTTTGTATTTCAAGGAGCTTTGCTTCTGTTTGATCCTTCAGGCTAATTTCGATGGTCTTTTTCGGGTCATCAAACAGTTTGATGACTTTTCCTTGTATTTGAATTATAGCATCTCTTTTCGTCATCTCAAATTCTAATCTTTTTACTTTACTGGCTAAATTTAGATTTATATTCTCTATGTCTTCAATTTTTTTGTTTTGTTGTTCCAACCGCTGTTGGGTATCCCGGAGATTCGTTTCAAGTGCCAAATCTTTTTTGGTAGTCATGCAGGCGCAAAGTAGTGAGAACACCAGCCATGAAACAATAAATATTGCTCTTTTAAGCATAATGTTTTCTCCTTTTATAAAAGAAACAAAACATCTTAACCGATTACCGTTTTGTTGTGTACCGGGCTCGGCCCGGCTGCTAAATCGTGTTGTCCGATACGATGACACGAGTATCGGCAAAGTCCACACCCAGCCTGATGGAGACGAAGGGTAGCTGACGGCAAGGGCTGTGCAGCAATGTACCGCCTGAAAAAAGCCCGGCACGCAACGGCCGGCAACAACGGCCTGATGAGCAGGGTCGATTTAGAAATGATAATTGTTGAATGAACATTGTGTCCATAAAAAAGATGAAAGTCAGAAATCCCTGTTTATCAGCCCCCTGCTCAATTGGCTGGATACTAATTAACCCGACAACGCCATTTAACGTTTTTGCTACAATATATCGTATGTTTTGATTGTGTCAAGCACTATATACGGGTTCAAAACTTGCAAGTGACGTTGTAGGGCTAGTTACAAAGAGGCAGCTACGCCTTTGTGATAAGACAGGCGACATAAGCAGAGTCCTCTGCAAAAAGCGAAAACTTAAGAGGAAAAGCTCCTGGCTAGAAATAATCGAAATCACTTCGTTTGTCCGTTCAAAACTGAGAAGATAATCACAACCCATTGCGAGTGGTAAGAACTGGCTTTTTGGTGGACCAAGTATAGGTCACAATGCACTTGTATGGCACGATACAACCCACTACAATGGGTGTTGTCGAAGGCTGTATCCAATGAACTCCCCAGAGAACACACGATATGCTGTCAGAAGCTGGACAAGCGAATTTGAGGGTTTCTTCCATGGAAACCAGTCGTATAGAGAATTAGGATGCCAGACACTAATGAGGTTACAGTCCGAGGCTCTATCGAGATGCTTGTGCAGGCTCCCAACAGGGCACACCAAGCCCTGTCACGAGCCACGTAGGCACATTTTGAGACTTTTCTCCACATGAATCTGCTGGGGATGGACTGAGACGATGAGTAGGATACAGCCTGCCATTCGGGCCATTCAGCTTGAAAACATGATGCCAACCTGAGGATCCAACGTATCCTATTCCCCCTGCCCCTGTATACCATTATCCCATGCTACACCAAGACGCAATACCGGCAAATTACGAGTCTTAGCTTCAAAATATTTGTAGCATCTGGTGAAAAACTACGCATCCAAACGGGTTATCGAACCTAAACTGATATGAGAGGAGAAGATTGAGAGGGCCTTGGTCTTATGGGGCGCGACTGCTGAGCAGCTTGGACACAAGATATGGGGGGTTAGTTGAGTCAGCCGGGAGTATAAGTTGCTTGCCAGATTCTACACTCGCCGACCAGATGATTTTCTCAAAGATTACTAACTGATATCGCAAGTTTTGTCAAGTTCTAGGCCAGGATTTCGGTCAACCGACAGGCTGGATGGGTGTTTTTCAGGGGTAGGTCTGAGAATTCAGGCTGCAATGAGAGAAGGGCTGTTTTGGCTACACGATGTCAAGAAAGGGCCTTTATTACCGCTTCCAAGTGTTGGTCTGGCGTTTTGAACTTGACGCCAAGTCCCTGTGGACCGTTCCACACTATTTCGCCTACGATCTTCACTGGGTTTTCATGGCCAGGGTACAAAAAGGTCAGAGTGATCTCTTCTCCAACGGCGAATGCCTTCGGAGTTTCGAAAAACACTCCGCCAGCACTCATATTCTTGATGAACCCGCTGAAGGCAGAAT
>JAUWXF010000283.1 GCA_030616475.1 Desulfobacterales bacterium | reverse complement strand
CCTGCCCGCCATTGCCAGACATGCCGGCATATAAGCTGAATGCTGTCTCAGGCGTTGGCAGGCGGGCTGAAACCTGAACACTGGTCAATAGGTGTAAACTACTTTATGGCGAAAATGAAGGATGCCGAATAAAACATAAAACAAATCAACAATCGACAATCGACAATCATCAATCGTAAACAATGCCCTCAATTCTAGACACTATTGGTCACACGCCACTTGTTGAAATCAAGCGGCTCAACCCCAACCCCAAGGTCACGCTGCTGGCCAAGCTGGAGTATTTCAGCCCCGGGGGCTCCATAAAAGACCGCATTGCCAAGGCCATGATCGAAGCGGGTGAGGCATCAGGGGACCTCACACCGGACAAAATCGTGCTGGAGGCAACCAGCGGCAATACGGGAATTGGCCTGGCCCTCGTCTGCGCGGTCAAGGGGTATCGGCTTCTTTTGACCATGTCTGAATCGGCCAGTATGGAGCGACGTAAAATCCTCCAGGCCATGGGGGCCGAAATCCGGCTGACCCCCGATCATCTTGGAACCGACGGCGCCATAGAGGAGGCCTATCGGCTGGCCCGAGAACATCCTGAAACCTATTTTATGACGGATCAATTCAACACCGATGCCAACTGGCGGGCCCACTACGATGGCACCGCCCCGGAAATCTGGGAGCAAACAGCAGGGAAAATTACCATGCTAATTGCAACCATGGGGACCACCGGAACCCTCATGGGCACCTCCAGGCGCTTGAAGGAATACAATCCAGGAATAGGGATTGTGGGTGTAGAACCTTATCTCGGGCACAAGATTCAGGGCCTCAAGAATATGAAGGAGTCTTATCGGCCTGAGATATATGAAAAGGAGCGCTTAGACAAAAAGGTCAACATCGATGATGAGGTCGCCTTTGAGATGACGCGGCGCCTGGCCCGGGAGGAAGGAATCTTTGCGGGCATGAGTGCCGGAGCCGCCATGGCCATCGCACAAGAAGAAGTCAGGTCTATGTCTGAGGGTGTGGTGGTGGTGATTTTCCCTGATGGCGGAGAACGGTATTTGAGCACCCCGCTCTTTGCCATACGTGAGGAAACCAATCTCAGATTCTACAACACCCTGACGCGCGCCAAAGAACCCTTTGTGCCCCTCCGGCCCGGCAAGGCATCTATCTATTCTTGCGGACCCACGGTTTACGATCGGATGCATATCGGAGAATGTCGCCGTTTTGTCCTGGCTGACCTCGTTCGACGATACCTGGAATACAAGGGATATGCGGTTACACATATCGTGAATATCTCTGATCTGAACGACAGAACCATCCAGGGGTCTGAAAAGGCCGGCGTATCGCTAAAACCCTTTACGGATAAGTATCTCCGAGCCTTCATGGAGGATATGGAGATCCTGGGCATAAAGCCGGCCACACAGCATCCCAGGGCAAGTGAGCATGTTGAAGATATGGTGGCACTGACCGGGCGACTTGTGGAAAAAGGGTTTGCTTATGAAAAGCTCCGGTCGGTCTATTTTGATATTTCCAGATTCCCGGACTACGGCAAGCTTTCCGGAATCAATCTTGATAAGATCAAGCTGGGCTCCACCGTTGATCTGGACGAGTATGAAAAAGACAACCCAAGGGATTTTACACTCCTCAAGCGAGCCAAACTTTCTGAACTCAAGCGGGGAATCTACACGAAAACCGAATGGGGTCAGGTAAGGCCGAGCTGGCACATCGAGTCTGCCGCAATGGCCATGAAATACCTTGGGGAGACATTTGACATTTACACCAGCAGCCGTGATCTGATCTTTCCTCACCATGAAAATGAGATAGCCGTGAGTGGCGCTCTGACCGGAAAACCCCTGGCACGCCATTGGATACACAGCGAACTGGTGCTGTCGGGAGGAAAGAAAGCAGACCGGGATGCTGCTATCCCTTATATCCGGGACCTATTAGACCAGGGCTACAGCGGCAGGTTGATTCGATACTGGCTTCTTTCCAATCATTACCGGAAGCCATTGAATTTGTCCTATGAAGGACTGGACCAGGCCGGTCGAGCCATCCGCCGACTTGACGAATGCGTCTGCCTCCTAGAGAGCGTGGAGGACGGACGTCCCCATCCTGATCTGGACCAGGTCCTCTATGATATAAAAACGGGCTTTGCAGATGCCATGGATGACGACCTGAACGTATCATCTGCCATGGCGACGATCTTCCAGATTGTCAGAAGGGTCAATCGCCTGATCATGAACAAAGAGCTGGATCAGGCCTGGGCCAGGCGAATCATAGATGCCTTCAAGGGGGTCGATGCGGTGGTAAACATCTTTGACTTTGAACAGCAGCCCCAGGATGCCCAAGTTAAAAAGCTGATGTTTGAGCGTGAAGAGGCAAGACGCAGGAGGGACTGGAAGCTGGCAGACCAGATTAGAGACCGCCTCGGGGCCATGGGGGTGGAGGTTAGAGACAAGAAGATTTCGTAAGATTTTGGCGCATCCTTCATTTTCGCCATAAAGTAGTTTACACCTATTGACCAGTGTTCAGGTTTCAGGTTTCAGGTCTTGCTTTTTCAGTTCCTGACACCTGGTACCTGGTACCTGGTACCTGGTTTCAGTGTTCAGGTTTCAGACCCGCCTGCCAACGCCTGGGTCACACCCAGGTTACAATGCCCGCATACACGGCAATGGCGGGCAGGTCTCGCGTTTGTCGCTCCTGACACCCT
>JAUWXF010000039.1 GCA_030616475.1 Desulfobacterales bacterium | reverse complement strand
TAGTTTTGGGGAAAAGGTGTCAGGTTTCGGGTTTCAGGTGTCAGGATTGAGAAACTTAAAGAGCTGAAACCTGAACACTGACACCTGGCTATTGAACTCAATAACCAACAATCTTGATTTACACCCTTATTGATGTAGAAAGAATATACTGTAAACAGGGGTTTAGAGTCAATTGGAAAAAGGCCTTATTGGAGATACATCAGAAATTCCTGATTCCCCTTGGGACCGAGAATAGGGGAGGGTATGACCCCGAGTATACGGAGATTAAGGCCTTGAAATGCCCCGCTAAGGTCATCGATGACCCCCTTATGGAGGTCCGGGTCACGAACAACGCCCCCCTTGTCCACCAACCCTTTTCCTACCTCAAACTGAGGCTTGACAAGGCAGATGATGTTGCCGGGCCGTTTCACGAATTTCAAAACAGCGGGGACCACAATTTTCAATGAGATAAAGGAGACGTCAATACAGGCAAGATCCACACGTCCGGGCATGGCACCTGCATCAAGGTGTCGGATGTTGGTCCGTTCTATGACTTTGACCCGCGGGTCGGATCGCAGTTTCCAGTGGAGCTGGCCGTAGCCGACATCTACTGCTGTCACGTGTTTTGCCCCGTGCTTGAGAAGACAATCGGTGAACCCCCCGGTGGAGGCCCCAACATCAAGGCAAGTGAGGCCTGTAACATCAACGTTGAAGGCACGAAGGGCAGCTTCGAGTTTTATGCCTCCGCGGCTTACATAGGGGATATCTCCGCCGGTGATCTTAATGGCACAATTGACGGGTAACAGACTGCCTGCCTTGGTTATTCTTTCACCATCGACATAAACCTCACCGGCAAGGATGAGTGCCAGGGCACGCTGTCGGCTCTGGGCAAGTCCCCTTTCGACCAGAAGGACATCTAAACGTCGTTTGGAAGGTTTCATATCACTTCGCCCCACCCAATACTCCATCACTGCGCTCCGTCATTCCTTGATCAATGGCTGCTTGTTCAAACTTCCTCCGCTGGCTTTCATAATAAGCTCTATCTTCTAACTGCATGGCCAATGCCTGTTTGATAGTCATTATCGCTTTTTCATACAATCTATTTACATAGTAGCTCTCCGCCAAGGTGTCCAGGATATGAGGCACCGGCTTCATGGCCGCAGCGTGTCGTGCATACACAAGGGCCTTTATGGGCTCCCGGTATTGAGGCTGTTCGCAGGTGGCATAGAGCCAGGCCAGGTTGTTCAAGGTTTCCGGATCGCGGGGCGCAAGCTCAATCGATTTCTCATAGGCCTCGATAGCCTGCGCATACGCCTTGTTGTCGTGGTAAATATAGCCCAGCACGGTGTATAGCCGGGGATTTGTTGGATTCCGCTTGATTTCTTTGATCAGGACCTTTTGGAGAAAGTGTTTGTTTAACGTCTTTCCCATCTCTCCGAAATTGATGGCATAGCCCGCGTATGCGGTACACAACAGCCCGCCTATAAAGAGCATGATGCTCGTGCGCAATTTTCGGTCGTGCTGGACGATCATGCGCCTGTCGGCTTCGCACTTGTTCAGAAAAGCGATCCGCTGCCGGATGCTGAAATGATGCCAACTTGGCCTGTCGTGGCTCTGGCCGCTGTAAAGAGCGATCTTTTCCAGGGATGAAACCAGCCAGCGGCTGCTTCCCAGGAGATCGAAGGCGTAAAGATCGGCCTGTCGTTCGCTGTTGCGCATAAAGTACCCGAAAACGTAGCGGAAGTAGATCAACAGAATGCCTGCCATGGCTACGGTTAAGAGGATCGATGTCAGGGTGACGTGCTCGAACCGGATATCGCGTGCAATAGGAAACAACAGATTACTGTACAAGATCGCATAAAGGATCAAATCAAAGGCAGCATAGGAGAGCACGATGAAGCCCAGAAAGAATATGAGGTAGAAGACCAGGTGCTTTTTCTTAATGTGGCCGATCTCGTGGGCCATGACAGCGTCGATCTCATCATCATTCAAGATCTCAAGCAGGCTTTCTGTTACGAGGATGTAACGAAACCTCTTGATTAGTCCCATGACCCCTGCCGTCAGCAGTTTGCCTTCAAAGATTGGCCACTTCAAAATATTATTGTATTTCAACTTGGCCTTTTCGCATATGGCCTCGATGCGTCTACGCTTCGGGCCCTCCGGCAAAGGGCGACACTGCCAGAAAAATTTGATCAGGGAAGGGGCGATAACAACCAGGGCCGCCAGAAAAAACGAAAAGAAAATGACCTGTCCTTCCGGTGTGACGAGCAGACGTTTGGGGGCGGAAAATGGTAGGATATTGATTATGTCCACGCCTGCCGAGATCATGAGCCACGGTAAGATTACAGGAAGGATGAACGAAATATTGGAAAGCACATAGGATCGTCTGGAGAGTTGTGTCTGAAACAGGGTCTTATAAGGTTTATAGGCCCTTGCCCATATGATGGCAAGGTAGCCTATGAAAAGGCCAATAAACAGGAGGGCGGTGAGCGTGGGGGAGCCTGAAAATGGAGGAATGTTCATAAAATAGAATTTCAGGTTTAATGCGTAGATGTTCATCGCAAAGATGATAATGGCCAGTATGGCCTGTCGATTGAACAGCCGGTCGAACTCGCCGTGGAGGCCAAGGCCCCCCCTGAGATCAATCTTTTTGGAAAGGGCGTCAAAGGCAGCTCTTGAGGTTATTGCAAGCATGCCTACACCCAATAAAAAGATACCCAGGGTCCCAGAGGGTCCAAGATAGGGGGTTTCCGGAGGGTAATAGGTGGTGTAGATGAGAAGGACTAGAATGAAGTAGATGAAATTGCCATACATCTGTTTTTGCGGTTTAGCCCGTTTAGCCGGTTAGGCCGGCCCGCCCTGGCGCGTGGTTCACGTCAGCATCTGACACGCTGGCAAACCAGGTCTGGGCCGGGGTTTATCCCCGGCCGTGCTGTCTCTCGGTCTGGGCCAGGGGCTACGCCGCTGTCGTGTTCAGTCACCGCGGCCGACAGACCCATGCGGCTTTGCCAAATGCCGTAGTGTGGAGTTTCTTAACAGCTTTTCGGCATAATTGCAAGCCTGCATCCCTCTACATAGGGCAACGTCAAAGTAGATTCTAAGTTGTCAAATTAGAAGGATTGCACAGACGCTTAAATCCGTACTGTTTTCAAGGCGTAAGCCGCAAATCCGAATACCCGCCTGCCAACGCCTGAGACAGCATTTAGCTTATGTGCCGGCATCTCTGGCAATGGCGGGCAGGTCGAAATCCGTACTCTTCTCAAGGCGTAAGCCGCAAACAATTTCAAAATCCGAATATCAAATGACCAAAACATTTCTGGAATTGATGCAATATCTATTTGAAACTTATAAAGATATTCTTTGTTTTGAATTTAGGATTTGGAGCATTCGTATTTGTTTCGGCCTGCCCTGGCGCGACATGCCTGGATAATTCTCCTGCCCATGTAAGTCAGGTCTGGGCCAGGGATTTCGTGCTTCGAGTTTGCGGCTGACGCCTTGAAAACAGTACGGATTTAACAAAGATTGATTAAGCGAATAAATTTGCTACTTCAAGGCGTTACGTCTTTAAATGACGTGGCCCTGCCCTCTACATAGGGTCAACAATTTGACACATTGCCGGATCGCGAATCAAATTTGCCTGCATTTCCATACTTGGATATTTCAACAAAGAAGCTCTAATGGTGTGGAGTTATGGAAAATTGTTTGGCTGGAGCATTACGGCATGATTCCTGCTAGCAAGAAGACGGTATAGTGTTCCCGTAGTCAAATCATTATCAGATTGGTACATCCTATTCGCTTTGTTGTGGGATTGCATTTGAAGCACTACAGATCGATCCATGAGGGAAAACAAAGAAAATTTGAAAGCTGGAGAGGCAAGGAAGGCCCCAAATAGACAGGATAGACTTTCTAAAGGATCTCCAAAGGTATGCGCGTTCCCCTCTCGACCTGATACCGAGACGCAGATCGCAAGGGCGGCTGCTAAGAAGCTGAAAATACCCTTTGTGGATCCTTTGTGTACGCACATTGAGCCGGCTGCTGTTGCTCTGCTTGATCCAGATGTAGCCTTCAGGCGGCAGACCTTACCTATTCGCCTTGTCAATGATATCCTTCTGGTTGCAATGGTCTCTCCAGAGCAGCCAATTGCAATTAGAAGCCTTGAACTGCTTACCGGCTACAAGATTCGTCCGGCGGCCGCCCCGAGGAGTTCAGTTCTTGCGGCCCTGGAACAGGTTTATAGACAACCTTCAAGGCATGCTACTAAAAACGGCCGAGACGCTTTTATGACCGCACAGATTAAAGGGCGCCAGGAAGACGAGATAGGGGCCCTTACCATCTCCATCATCTCCAACAAGGGGGGTGTTGGAAAGACACATCTTTCCATCAACCTTGCACATGCCCTGGCTAACACCGGAGCCAAGGTTCTCCTTATCGATGCGGATCTGGGTAATGCAGATATTTCGAACAAGCTTGGTATCTTCCCTAAACATCACCTGCTGGACTTCCTGGAGAAAAACCAACAGATGCAGGATCTTGTTGTTAGGACAAGATTCGACTTCGATCTCATATGCGGCACATACGGTGAGTTCAAGCTGGCCAATTTGAACTATGCCCAGAAGATAAAATTTATCAAGAACTTCAAAAAGATAAGCCAGGACTACGATTTTGCCGTCTTTGACCTTGGCGCTGGGATTGCCCGCACAGTCCTCGATTTTGCTCTTGGAGCCGATCGCACGGTGATCGTCACCACACCCCAGGACGTAATCAGCGGATACGCATGTGCAAAGGCGAGCTTTTTCCGCTTCATGGAGATCGAAGAGAGGCTGGAAGGGAGGCTCCCCGAGTACACACCTCAATGGATATTCTCTCCCATGCTGGTGATAAATCAGGTGAGCAATCTTGAACAGGGATTCAAGCTCTATGACACTATCGATAAGACCGCAGATAAAAACATTAATGCCAATGAAGGCCGGTTCCGAATAAAGCCTGAATACCTGGGGGCCATACCGTACGACAGGGAGAGTCTCCGCATAACTGAGGAAAAAAGGAGACCGTTGCTTCTTGATTTCCCCCATATCAAGGCGTCTCAGTGTATACAGCACATGTCGACAAGGTTCTGCAATCCCGGGAATTCCTACGACCCGAGGCTAAATTTCAGATACCCGTTCAAACGCTTCTTAGCCATATTCTCTCAAAAGATTTGAGCTATCCCCTGATCTATGAAAAGCCATGCTTGCAAAAAAAGTACGACAACAAGGCGAGGAAATAGCCCATGATACTTGTCGACATCGTTTATGCCACAACCTTGACTGTATTGTTCAGCTTTTTGCTCGCGCTTTTGGAAAATCTGAAAAAATAGAGGGGGATACAGAATTTGACAACGAGAATGCATCGAGCGTGGTGATCTGAGTGCTAAGAAGGGGGGCATGAAATGAAGAAGTCAGAAAAGGGGATACAGACGTTTCTAGGGCCGCAAACCACCCTGGAAGGGAAGCTCGTATTTGAGGGAACTGTGCGACTGGATGGGCATCTTACCGGGACCGTAGAAAGCAAGGAGGGGGCGGTGATCGTAGGGGAAAAAGCGGTCATTCATGCTGATATTTTGGTCCACACTGCTACCGTGAGCGGGGAGGTAAGAGGCAATATCCGAGCCACAGACCGCATTGAGCTGCATCCGCCAGCCCGCGTGTTCGGTGACATAAGTGCCCCTGAGGTAATTATTACAGACGTAGGAGTGATTTTTGACGGCATGTGCAGCACATCACCTAAAGATGATGTTGCCAGCAAGACGGTCAAGTCAGTCAAGTCAGTCAAGTCATAGAATCGCTTCTGGATTTCTCATTTGGTCGGGACGACTGGATTTGAACCAGCGACCCCAGCGTCCCGAACGCTGTGCTCTACCAGACTGAGCCACGTCCCGACAGGTAATAAACTCTTTTACGCCACTTGCTATAAACTGTCAAGATGCTTTTCAGCAGTGTAAGTCGCTTCGCTCCGTTCAAGGTTTGAGGACCGCTCCCGCCTGCCACCCGCCTGCCGACGCCTGAGACAGCATTCAGCTTATGTGCCGGCACCCGCCTGCCGACGCCTGAGACAGCATTCAGCTTATGTGCTAGCATCTTTGGCAATGGCGGGCAGGTCTTTGGCAATGGCGGGCAGGGCGCCGCGCTCGCCTGATAGCTGCAATGCCGGCACACATGGCAATGGCGGGCAGGTCGCCTAAGGTTTGAGGCAAAAACATTTTCTGCCTCCAACCTCTAACCTCCAACGGGCCAAACGAGCCAAACGGGCTCAACCGGCTAAACGGGCAAACGGATCTTGAAGCACAATGGTTTGTTTGCGACCGGGGCCCACAGAGATGATCTGAACAGGGGTTTCCACGAGTTCTTCCACTCGCTTCACATAGGTTCTAGCATTTTCCGGCAGGTCATCGATGTCCTGAATCGCTGTGATATCGTCAGGCCACCCTGGCAGCTCCTCGTAAATCGGCTCACACTCTTCGAGCACCCTTAAGGCCGCGGGGAACTCTGTGAGTCGATCCTGCTTGTATCGATAGGCCGTGCAGATCATAAGGTTCTTAAGGCCGCTCAGTACATCGAGCTTGGTTATGGCAAGACCGGTGAGACTATTGATGCGCGCAGCATTACGCACGACCGCTGTATCGAGCCAACCGCATCGCCTGCGTCTTCCAGTAGTTGCGCCGAACTCGGCCCCCTTCTCTTGAATCAGGTCGCCGATTTCATCATGAAGTTCAGTGGGAAAAGGGCCTCTGCCCACCCTGGTGGTATAGGCCTTCACCATCCCGATGACGCCATGGATCTGTGTAGGGCCTATCCCGGCGCCACAGCATGCATTCCCTGCAACGGTATTGGATGAGGTTACATAAGGGTAGGTGCCGTGGTCAATATCCAGGTGTGTCCCCTGTGCCCCCTCAAAAAGGATATGGTGCCCGGCCTTGATGGCCTGGCTGATGGATACAGAGACATTGGCAACATATGGTCGAAGCACCTCTGAATATGGGAGATATTCGTTAAGAATCGCTGTTTCATCCACGGTTTCAGACCTAAGAAATTCCTTTAAGTAAAAAGTCTTTTCCCCTAAGATAGAAGACAATTTCTGTCTAAATGTCTCAGGATCAATCAGGTCACAAAAACGAATCCCGCGTCGTGTGACTTTATCTTCGTAACAAGGCCCTATCCCCCGGCCTGTGGTACCCAGTTTCTTGTTTCCCTTCAGCCGTTCCCTGCCGTGATCTATAAGCTTGTGATAGGGCATGATTAAGTTGGCATTTTCACTGATCAAGAGATTGTGAGGACCCACGGAAATGCCACGGTCTCGTAAATGCTGGATCTCTTCGATCAGCACACCCGGGTCCACAACCACACCGTTTCCGATCACGCAGACCTTATTCTGGTGAAGGATTCCAGACGGGATAAGATGGCTGATAAAAGTCTCTCCATCCACTACCATTGTGTGGCCGGCGTTGTTGCCCCCCTGAAAGCGGACTATCAAACGGGCCGTCTCTGCCAAAACGTCTACAACCTTTCCCTTGCCTTCGTCTCCCCACTGGGTACCGATCACCACTATATTGGACATATGCGGCTCCTCAAAAAAGTTCCACCTGTGCGGTTAAGAAACTATACAAAACTAATCACGAAAGCACGAAAACACGAAACAAAACCTGAGAATCGGGGTGGTGTCCATCCAGAGACTCCCCCTTTTTCGTGTTTTCAATCTTTCGTGCTTTCGTGATAATTCTTTTTTTGCGTGTTTCGCATGAAGTCTGATACCTAACCGCACAGCTCGAAAAAGTTCAGTCCTTAATAGCAAAGTGCACTATGGTTGTCAATATCAGGTCAAGGAGGGGGTGCAATTAAGGCTGTTGGGATGATTGAATCCGGCTTGGCTGGATTTCGGGCTTTTCAATCCGCAATCCGCAATCCGCAATCCGCAATCCAAACTATCCCCTGGGATGATACTGGGTGTGAACCGCCTTTAGCCTCTCCTGGGCAACATGGGTATAAATTTGGGTGGTACTAATATCCACATGGCCCAACATAACCTGTACCGATCTGAGATCTGCTCCCCGTTCCAAAAGATGAGTGGCAAATGAATGTCGAATGGTGTGCGGCGTGATCTTGTGCGAAATCCCGGCCCTTAGTGCATATTGTTTCAGAAGCTTCCAGAATCCCTGGCGTGTCATGGGCACTGCCGAGCGTGTTACAAATAGATACGGGCTTGGCCTCCCCTTTAATAGCACCGGACGTCCTGATCCAAGATAGGCATCGATCTTTTTCCTGGCTACCTGGCCGATCGGCACCACCCGCTCCTTGGAACCCTTGCCAAGAACCAGGACAAAACACGCCTCCAGATTGATATTTGCAATTCCCACTTTGATTAGCTCTGAGACCCTGAGCCCCGCTGCATACAGAAGTTCCAGCATGGCCGCATCTCGCATCCCCAGAGGTTTTGAAGCATGAGGCGCCTCGAGAAGCCTTGCCACATCTTCTACCTTCAAAATATCAGGCAGTTTTTGGCCTGTTCGTGGCAGGTCCACCACCTTGGCGGGGTTGGTCTCCAGTATCTTTTCGTGGACCAGGAATCGATAAAACCCTCTCAACGTCACCAGATGTCTTGCTCTGCTCCTTGGCCCGAGCCCCGCATCTCTTAAGTCAATCAGGTGTTTTAGAACAAGGGTCATGTCAGCATCGGCGATATCGGAAATACCGTTTTCCCTCAAGGACTCCACATACAAGATCAGGTCTTTGCTGTAAGCGGCAACAGTATTTCTGGAAAGGCCTTTTTCCACCACCAGGTAGTTGATGAACTGATCTGTTAGCTGGTCCAAGGAGTTCATGTCATTGGTCATTAGTTAATGAGGCGTTTAATGGGTGCATTCCCAATTTCTTACATCGTCATGAACAAATCCGAAGCACGAAATCCGTACTGTTTTCAAGGCGTGAGCCGCAAATCCGAAACAAATTCAAAACTCGAATTCAAAAATGTTCAAAAACTAAAGATTTCTGCAAAATACGGTTTTTCTGTTTCGATCATTTGAATTTTGGAAATTTGGTCATTGTTTCGAATTTCGACCTGCCCGCAATGCCTTTGCGTAGATTCAGGGTAGTGCCTCAAAGTGAATGTTATTGCCACAGACATTATTCTCTGCTTAAGTACTTTGCATGGCAGGCGGGTATTCGAATTTCGGGTTTTATCTTTTTCGACCCAATAAACAAATCGTGGCTGAGGTCAGTAAGAATCTGGGAATGCTCCCGCGTTTAACTCAAAGTGGATGCCTGTTCAAGACGACTGCCCCGTCTTCTTTCACAACCACCATATTCTCCAGCCGCACTCCGCCCCATCCGGGTATGTAGATGCCTGGTTCAACAGTGGTGACCATACCCACTTCCAGATTCATCGGCCGGATGGGACTCAAAGTGGGTTTTTCATGGGTAGCCAGTCCCACGCCGTGTCCAAGCCCATGGCCAAAGTGATCGCCGAACCCCTTGGCAGCAATATGGTCTCGTGCAATCTTGTCCACGGCCTGGGTACTCACCCCTGGCCTAATCGCTTCTATCGCTATAGATTGGGCGTCTTGCACCACTTGATAGACCTTTTTGAAAGTGTCATCAGGCGAGCCAAGCACAATGGTGCGGGAAATATCCGAACAGTAGCCGTTCAGGCGTGCCCCCCAATCAAACAGGATGGGTTCCCCACGTCCAATAGGTCGATCTGTAGGAATGGCATGGGGCAGGGCAGCGTTGGGACCTGAGGCAACAATGGGAGGGAAGGCCACAGATTCTGCGCCGTTTTCCCGCAGACCCTTTTCCATAGCCCATGCAAGCTCTTTTTCCGTGGTTCCATCACACAGGGCGTTAACAACTGTTTCAAATACTGATTCGGAAATGGCAAGCGATTCCTTTATAGCCTCTATCTCTTGTGGCTCTTTTGTCACACGGAGATCTTCGACCAGGTTTTCAGTGGGAACCAGAGGTACAGTTATGGCCTCCTTTTTTAAATGCTCGTGGAATTTCTGAAACTGCAGGTACGGTAGCCGGGCACTTTCAAAAGCGAGACGCCTGGTTCGAAGCATCCTCACGATTTCTGGCAGCGATGAAGCCAGGCCCTCTTTGTAGCGATAGATCTCAAATCCAGGGGCTTCAATGTGGGCCTGGGTTTCGTATCGAGAGTCGGTTGCCAGGATCTGCCGCTCAGGCGTGATAAGCAGGGCTCCCGCAGACTCGTTAAACTGACCATCCTCGGCGGTGAAGCCGCTCAAATACCGACGATTCTCGTCCTGTAATACCAAGAAGGTATCAAGAGCCTGGTCTTTGAGGCGGGTCCTGAGTCTTGCCAGCCGATTACTTATAGTCTCTCTCAAAGCTTTGTACCTCAAACCCAATAAACCCAATAAACCAAACAGACTCAACAAACCGAATACAATGGGTAACAGAACAAAGGGAAAGGTGTCAAGGCCAACGAACAAAACCGCTTGACAACGGGTCAATCTTTAATAATAACCTCTGCCTCCAACCTCCAACCTTAAGTCTTCAACGGCGCCACAGGCGCCTTACCGGCCAAACGGGCTCAACGGGTTAAATATACGTCTCGGAAATTCTACAACCTATTGAATGTATAAGCTTTTTTGAGGCTTGGATTTTTGCCTCGTGCCGGAATGTTGGAATGATGGACACGAAGTGAAGCTTGCGCTCATGTTGGAATGATGGTTTTTGTTTTGGCGGAAGTATGTCATTTGTTGACTTGCCTGTCAAGAGGGGTTTTGACAGTACCCCACTATCCCATTTTTCCAGAACCCATTATTCCACCATTCCAATTGTGAGCGAAGCGAACTAACTTGGAAATTTCGTGCCATATGTTGGCACAGAAAATGCCTTGCCCTTCCGTCAAAACAACAGCGGCATTTATCTAATATTTACGGAATGTTATCTTGCAACCGTACGCCTGAATAAAGGCATAAGCGGCATCTTGGCTATAAAAAGGGAAAACTAATGCCAACTAGTACCAAAAGATGTAACAAAAATACTCCACTATAAATTCTACGTGCGGCGTTCTTTCCGCAAAGGCATTGCCATGTATCTCGGCGAATTAACAAGCATTTTTGGACTCATGAGCCAAAAAAATTTGGTCAGATGACTACTTGGCATTGTTATTGCTCTTAATGCTTTTAATTTTTTCCGGCCTCTGGCCTCGGAGACCCTGCGCCTTACTTTTTCTGCCACAAGGGGAAATGCTGTAGCTCCTGTCGAAATTGTTGGACTTCAAGAGGATATGAACATCGACACAAGAAGAGAGGTTCGTGTTCCGTTAGAGCTGCCCATTAAATACCGTGACTTTGATAATGGAACGTATCATTCCCTCACCAAAGACCTGAGTACCCGTGGCGTCTGCATAGAAGCCAAAGCGCCCTTTGACGTTGGCACGCGCTGTCGCCTCCTGTTCGCCCTGCCTCATCAAGAGGAAAAGAGAGAAATTACAGGGGAGGTCCGCTGGCAGACTTTCGAACGACGCACGGGCAGAATGGGCATTCAGTTTTCAGAACCTATTGATCTTTCCGTCCCTTTCGTAGCGACCGAGCAAGCGCTCCGCCGCTGGCGACAGCAGGCGGAGGGCTATTTTGATGGTCTTTACCAAACGCTGAGCGACGCCTGCGTCTGGGTGAATTCGAGGGACGAAATCATACGGTGCGATGAACGCTTTCTCGCCTTGCTCGGATATTCCGAGAGTGAGGTGGAGGGACGCCCCTTTTATGACTTTGCCCATGGCGAGGATCGAGAGCCCCTGTCGAACTTCATGGCACCTGAAACAACCGGTCTTTCATCCTTGACTAATGGATTGTTTCGCATGCAGCCAAAGGAGGGGCCGGCCCTTTTGTGGAAGATACGGATACCTGCCAAGCCACCCTGGACGACTTCAAGGGAAATCTACATTGAACACATAACCGAATTTCGTGCCCCGAAAGATGAAAAACACGTGAATCATTTTCGACAGATACTCGGGACTGCCGCCACCGGATTCCTCGCCAAGGATATTGTTAAGGAGGTTTGTGATCCTTTCACGTGCCTCCTGGCCCGTCTTGACCTGCTTCATCACAAATTAGCATTGGAAAGAAATAAATCGCAGGTGGCAGATGGCCATGAGCTTGCTTACTATGCAGAAGAGATTCAAAAAGTAGAAGAGCTTTTCGAGGGCCTGATTAGAAGATTTAGGTATGTGGTAGAAAATACTTATTTCCTTGAGCCTGTGGAGACCACCCGTTTTGACATCAATGAGTGCCTTTCAATAGCCATAAGTATAATAAGGATGTATGAAGAATCTGCCGGTGAGAGCATAAGATTCGATCCTCAAGGAAAAGTGCCAGAAATTGAGTCAAATAAACAAGAGCTTCTTATGATATTTCTTGTCTTTCTGTTACTGTCGAGGGACTCTCTGAGAACCGTTTCTGACAAGACGATAAAGTGTGAAACCAAAGAAGATGAAAATGATATCACTGTCAGCATGTACCATAATGGTTACTTACAGCAGGGCAAATATTTGGACATCCTTTTTGACACCGATCCGCTTGAAAGTTATTTTTTCAAAAGTCATTCCATATACTTTGTGGATACACTCCTTTACTACGGTAATTTGTTACTGAAAAAGAACAACATAAAGATAAGAATCAACAATGTTCCAGGGCAGTTTAGCCTTTCACTTTTCATACCGCTGAAAGCTGAAAGCTGAAAGCTCAAAGCTGAAAGCCCATAGCTCAAAGTGCAGGAAAGGATTTTTCAATGAAATTTGCCTATGAGAATTTGGAAGTATGGAACAAAGCAGTCGATTTCGCTGTTAAGGTTATTGATACTGTTGAGGACATAACTACAGACCGAAAGCACTATCGTTTACTGGAGCAAATTGAAGCGAGTTCGACAAGCGTGGCAATGAATATTGCAGAGGGGAAGGGTCGTTTTTCAAGCAAGGAGTTTGTTCAATATTTGTATATATCACGAGGCTCTCTCTACGAAACAATGACACTACTTGAGATTTTCCGCAGAAAGAAATGGATATCCGACGACCGATATTCTCAACTTGAATTAAGCGGGAAGGAAATAGCTTCTATGATCAAAGGATTGATAAACTCGATTTCCAATCGTTGATCTTTGTTTACCTTTCAGCTTTGAGCTTTCAGCTTTCAGCTTCAATGATTTTCTCCAACAGCTCTCCGGCCGCTTGTCGTTCCGGGAAGGCATCTTTGATTTTTAGAGCATCATGCAAAGCTTCCAGGGCTTGATCCTTCTCACCATTTTTCCAGTGGGCCAGGGCCAGATGGTAAAGGACGGTCGGATTCCGGGGCATTTTTTCTGCTGCGTCACTCAACTCAGAGATGGCGCTGGCGTAAAGCCCCTTGACAATGAAAGCAAGACCAAGCGTGTCCGCAACACTGGGGTCGTCCGGCAATTGTGCTTTTGCCTTTTTCGCCAGGTTCAAGGCGCGATCCGGCTCCTGACCCTCCTGAAGAAGTAGCCATGCCAGGTTGTTGGCAGCAGGTGCAAAATCAGGATTAATCTCCAATGCCTTCTCATACATCTTGCGCGCTTCTGCTTTTTTTTCTTCTGCATCGTATATGGCGCCCAAAGCCATGTGGGCCTGGATGAATCCTGGTTGTTTTTCGAGGATTTCCTGGTACTGGGCGATCGCCTTGGGGGTTTCATTCTTTGTGAGATAAAGACGGGCCAGGGAAAGATAAGGTGCTATTAGGTCCGGATTAAGGTCGAGCGCTCTCTTGAACTCAGCTTCACTTTGCTCATAGTCCTTCCGGGAAAACAAGACACTGCCTCGCATTTCATGAAGGACAGCCGCCAACCGAGGATTTTTCTCATGCTCACCGATTTTTTCATCCAGAAACGATAACGCCTTGGCCGGTTGCTTCTGGGCCATGTACAGGGAGACCTTTGCTGCCATAGCCGGCACATGATCGGCTTTCAACGCCAGGACTTTGTTCAAGTGGGACATGGCCTCGCCGTAACGGCGCTGGAATCTGTCGAGCGTGGCCAACTGGTAATAGGCCACCGGATCATCAGGACGGACCTCGGCTGCCTTCAAGTAAGCCTGTCGGGCGGTTTCCGCATCTCGCTTTAAGATGTAGACGTTGCCCTTTAGCACGTGAGCTCGGTAGTTGTCAGGTTCTTTTGCAAGGACGACGTTGAGTTGTTCCAGGGCCAGATCGGCCGCCCTTTCAGTTAGGTAGATTTCCGAAAGAAGGATTCGTGCCCTCAGGTTGCCCGGACCATACTCCACAGCCTTGAGCAATGCACCTTTAGCCTTTGTCCGGTCTTTTTCGGCCAGATAGACGAGGCCCAGGTAATAGTACGCGCCTGCATGGCGGGGATGATCCTTTGTAATGGCTTGAAGGATTTCGGCAGCCTCTCCGAGTTTTCTGTCTCTAAGAAGCAGACGGGCTTTCAGCAGGCTGGCGCGCAGGTTTCCTCTGTCTTTTTCGAGTACTTTATCAATAAGCTTTTGGGTTTCCTCTAACTTACCCATGTCCATGTAAAGAGACGCAATGGCATTTTGGATCTCAAGATTTTCGGGCTGCAATTCCATGGCCTTGTTCATCCATGTCAAGGCACGCTCTCCATCTTTTTGAGAAGCATAAAACGCGCTGAGGGACATCTTCGGCGCGACTTGCTCAGGCGCCCGCTCGGCCATTTTGAGGTAAGTGCTCTCAGCCGCCTTCAGGTCGCCGCGGCGCATATAAAAGCTGCCCAGTTGACCGAGCAGGGATATGTTTTCCTCGTTTTTGGCAATGGCCTGCTTGATCTCTCTCTCTGCTTCCTCTAACTCGCCTCGCTGTTCGTAAAAGCGCGCAAGTTCCAGTCTGGGGGCAGGATCTTCCGGGCCGGCCTCTACGGCCTTTGTCAGGTACTCCTCGGCCTCAGTAAACCGTTTTTGACTGCCGGCGATGCGCGCCAGTGAGATGTAGGCCCTGATATTCTTTGCGTCCAGGGTCGTTACTTTTTTGAGGACCTCGGTCGCCTCCTCTGATTTACCTTCCCCCAGGAGCACCCCCATCTGCAAGAATAAGGCATCGATGTTTTCCGGTTCTTTTTTTAGGACAAGGGCTGCCTTTTCGGCTGCCTCTTCGGGTTTCTTGGCAAGGAGATAGAACTGACCCAATTTGAGCTGAGCGTCCAGATTTTCAGGATTAAGATCAACGGTTCTGGAAAATTCCGCGAACGCTTCCCTCGACTGTCCTGTTTTCAGATAGGCCAGGGCAAGCTGATAGTGGCCGCGGGCGAATTTAGGTTCTGCCTGAACCGCGTTCTTGTATTCAATGATCGCTTTCTTGAATTCCTGTTTCTCAAAGTACGCGTCCCCCCGGTTCATATGTTTGGCGCGTGTCTCAGCCGGGTCGCGGCTGCACGACAGCAACACGAGCAACAAGAGGGGAAACAAAACCGTTCGGCGGAAACTGTAGTCAGAAAACCTCATTTGAGCCTCCGTTCCCTTAAAACAAATTTATCACGAAAACACGAAAGTACGAAAACACGAAAACTTGCCCTGTGAAGTGCAAAGCTACTTAACCGGGGTCAGTTGACAACTCTTCTTACCTCTAAAATGGGCTTTGAAAAATTTAACAATAAGCCCACCTTGAGGCCAGTAGCCCTGAGATAGGATCTGAAGATTATCCCTCATGCCTTTTCTATTTCCTGCTTTCGTGCTTGTCTTTATAATTTTTCTGTCAGAGAAAAACACGAATTTCATCGTTCAGAGCTATGGCTGCACCTCAATCTCAGCTCGCCGATTGGCCCTACGGCCTGCCCAGCTCGTATTCGGCTTGAGCGGGTTTTGCTCTCCCATGCCGATGGTTTGTATTCTAAGGGGGCTGATTCCCTTTGCCACAAGGTATTTTTTCACGCTGTTCGCCCTCAATTCAGAAAGGTTTTTGTTGTAAGGTGGTGGGCCTGACGTATCGGTGTGACCTTTCACGACGATTTCCATGTCAAGGTTTTCGACCATGACAGCAGCAAGCCTGTCAAGGGTATCGAATGCCTTTTCTTTGGGCTCACTATCATTGTAGCCAAAGGGAATAATCAGCTTTACATCACCGGAGAGCAAAGGCTCTTCGCCTCCGGTTTTTCTCACCCCCTGAACTGTTACGGTTGAATTTCGTCCACCGGTATCGGTCATGTCTTCTTTTGAGACAACCGCATCGACACGGCCTTCTTCCAATATAGCTACATCGGCCCGGTATGCTTGTGGTCTGATGGTATCGTCAATCGATTCTTGACCCTTGCCGACGACGTCAAGGGGCACCTGGCCTGCATCATCTTTCACTCCTCGGGAAACGAGGTATCCGCAAAACGCTATAATTGGCAGCAAGGAGACGTAAAGGGCCAGCCTTCGCAGGGGCTTCCTTTCCCGTTTGCCCGTAAAGGGCTGCGCTTGAAGGTGGTTTGGCCTGGTTTCACCCGCGATGGTGAGCTCTTGTGCGCATTCCTTAATGATTGCAGGGTTAATCGTCTTGAGGCCTCTCACATAGCCGGTCAACAGGGCATGATCGCAGATAATATTGATGAGACGCGGGTTGCCGCGAGAAAAAGCATATATTCCACGAATCGCTTTTCCGGTAAAGATTTCTTCCTCGGTGCCGGCAAGCTTCAAGCGGTATTTGATATATTCCGCTGTTTCGTTTTCTGTTAACGGGTCGATTTGGTGTGTTATCGCAATCCTCTGCCTGAGTGCCCTGGACTCTTTTAATGTTTTTGCAAATTCATTCTGTCCCACAAAGAATATGTTTAACAGCTTTGTATTTTCCTTTTCTATGTCAGACAGCATCCGGATTTCCTCAAGGAGTTCTGATGAAAGCTTCTGAGCCTCATCAATGATTAGCAATACCTTTTTGTGATCTGCGTAGGCACTATTTAGAAACTGCGTAAAGTTTGTAAGAAAATCGGCTTTTTTTGTAAATTCGCCTTCAATTTTGAAGGCCGTTTGAAGAAAACCAAAAAATTCGAGTGTCTCCAGATTCGGGTCTGCAACGGTTGCAACAATGATATTGCTGTCAAGATCCCTTAGCAGGGCATTGATCAGGGTCGTTTTACCCGTACCCACATCACCGGTAAGCAAGACCAGCCCTTTACTATGAAGCACGCCATACTTCAACATAGCCAGGGCCTCTTGATGCTTTTCGCCAAGCCACAGGAACTTTGGATCCGTGGTTATCTGAAACGGCTTTTCGAGCAGATTGTAGTGAGAGAGATACATCCTACAGTATTTCGGATTTCGGATTTCGGATTTCGGAATTAGGAATTAGGTAGCATCCGCCCAACGTTTCCGCCATGAGCCTCTCCAATGTGGAATTGAAACTTCTAAATTGTACAGGGGAGTGAGCACATTTGTCAATTCACATTTTACCCGGCACGGTAAGCCCCATTGACCTTCCGCTACTATATAGTATTTCCAATATAACCAAAAACGGACATTCTATCCCTTTATCTATGAAATGTTTACCCCGCCTGCCCCGTAGGTCAGACTGATCGTACCGGGGTGCAGTGACCGACACACTTCACCGGGGTATCACCTATTTCATCGGGGTAGTGGAAGCATCCTGTAGGGATAATCCTGCCTGACAAGAATGAAACAGACGCTTTCTCGTTCCCATGCTCTGCGTGGGAACGCATACCACTGGGCGCTTTGCGCCCTTCACTGCTTAGAAACCAGTTACTCTCCTGGTCCATTTGGAATCACTAAATTCTATGACCGAAAAAAGGAGCTTGGCATAATTAAGAGCTGGTTCAAAGCTGCTGGAAAGGGGGCACTATTCACCGCAATTGTCGGCCGCAGGCGTACAGGTAAGACACGGCTTTGGCTGGAGGCCAGCAAGAAGATGAACAATTGCCTTTACCTGTTCTGTTTGCCCGGCCCTTTCAAAAAGACACTTGATCAGGTTGAGCCCCAGTTATACGCACTTGGTTTTACATCCGTGCCACAGGATCTTACCCAGTTTTTCAAGGCTGTATCTCTTTTCTACTTTGTATCGCATATCCCACGCCACACTCCTCCAACCTCCAACGCCATGCCCTTTGTTATCTGTCAAGAATGAAGACCCCTATGTTTTGCGGCCTGCCTCGACAGGTACCCTACAATTTTGTCCTTGACGATGTGTACAAAACATGTTATTTTACATACCGATTTGTACAAATTGGGGGAGGTGTTGCCATGGGAGACTTGGTATCAAGAATGAAACTCAGCGAGGTCCGATCTAAGCTGACCCAGCTGGACAAGCTACTAAAGCCTGGTGAAGCCTTGCAAATTAACAAAAGGGGTAAGGCATATGCCCGCATTGAGTTAATAGGAGAAATGGATCGTTATGATAGAGTTTTGAACTCTATTAATAGCCTACCGGAACCAAAAGAAAAATTGCGGGCAGTAGCTCAGAACTATAAATCTATCTTGTACGGAAGCAATAATGCAAACTCTAAAAGGCTTTGATGCAGTTTACTGCGATGCTAGTTTCTTTATCGCCCTATTTTCAAAAAAGGACACAAAACACAAACGGGCCTTAGAACTTTTTGAAGAAGTCAAGGAAAACCGAATCATAATGGATACGTGTTGGTTTGTTATTTCGGAGGCCATGACTGTTCTTCTCTATCAATATGGTTACACTGAGACGCTGACTTTCAATCAATCGATTGATCTTTATAGAATTTTTCATTCCACGGAAAGCCAACACCATCAGGCCATTGCCTTATTCAATCTTTTTGGCAAAGACAGAAAGATTTCTTTTGTGGATGCCCTCTCTCGTGTCCTTATTACCGGAGAGCTCAAGAACATGCCAGCCCTGTCTTTTGATCAAGATTTTAAAGCGCTAGGCTTAACGACTATCTCCTGAATAGCTATCCCGACACAATTAATCCAATTTGCCCGAAGGGCAGCGAAGCTTTTGTCTTGCTGTCCTTCCTGCCCCGTTAAATGTTTACCCCGCCTGCCCCGTAGGTATTTAATATCGTACCGGGGTGAAATGCCTGCCTTGGAGGGAACGATGACCGTATCAGGCCGAAGCATATTTCCATGGGGCGATAGCCTATTTAACCGGGGTCAACAGCAAGACAAAAAACATTCTTGTCTCCGCGCGCGCTTCGCCTCTGTGTGAGATAATCTGTCTGTGCCGGTCTGCGCCTGCCCGGTAGGCAATCTCATTATACAAGGTAGGAACTATCGTACCGGGGTCTGTCTGCGGCTAATTTATCTTTATCCAAAAGTTACCCAAAAGTGCCTGCCCCGTTGAATTGCTGTTATGTATTCAACTGGGGCCTTGAGCTGAAACGGGTAAGTCTTCTGTGTCTTGCGCTGTCTCTTTCGCAAAACCGGACCATTTGTCAAGAGGAAAGATTT
Organism: Desulfobacterales bacterium; assembly: GCA_030616475.1. Taxonomy (GTDB): domain Bacteria; phylum Desulfobacterota; class Desulfobacteria; order Desulfobacterales. The sequence goes on along the minus strand of JAUWXF010000039.1, from coordinate 4,329 downwards.
GACCCCAAGCTCTCTCCAAGCTCTCTCTAGGCAAAAACAACTTAGCGCTTATGGGGTCAGCGGTCGGGGATCACGAGTCAGGCATCAGGACAGAACCAGACCGATTGCTGACCACTGAAGACAGGTGGAATGGTGGTAGTTGTTGATTCCTCTTTATTGGACGCAGATAGGTAGAGAGCGCAGAAAATATTTATTGACAAATAATCTGACAACAGATAATCTGCGGACCATGAGATTCTATGGACGAAAAAAGGAGCTTGCCATAATTGATAGTTGGTTCAAAGCTGCCGGAAAGGGGGCACTATTTACCGCAATTGTCGGCCGCAGGCGTACAGGTAAGACGCGGCTTTGGCTGGAGGCCAGCAAGAAGATGAACAATTGCCTTTACCTGTTCTGTTTGCCAGGCCCTTTCAAAAAAACACTTGATCAGGTTGAGCCCCAGTTATACGCACTTGGTTTTACATCCGTGCCGCAGGATCTTACCCAGTTCTTTAAGGCTGTATCTCTTTTCTTGTCAAAACGGGGGAGCTTAACCATCTTTTTCGACGAAGTTCAAAACCTTTTTCTGGAAGAAAAAGGTGAGTTGGCTTTGTTTCAGCATTACCTGGATGAGTTTAAGAGAAAACAATATCGCTGCTTAATTGTTTTTTGTGGGTCTGTCCGCACCTTGCTCCACAAGATTCTTTTTGAAGAGCATTCACCGCTATACGGGAGGCTCGATCAAGAAATCCGTCTTCAACCTCTTGGATTTTATGTGCTCAGGAACATATTTGTTGACCATGGTGTTCATGACCCAAAACAACATCTCAGCATTTTCAGCATGTTCGGTACCAATCCTCGCTTTTATGAAATTCTCATACAGTTTGATCTACTTAATGCAAAGACAGAGCATATACTTGAAAAAGGCTGGCTTGGCCTTACTGGTCTTTTCAGTGATGAACTGAACAAGATGTTGTTGCCTGAACTGAAGAAATTGTCCCATGTTTATACAGGCATCCTTTCGGCCATGGCAGAGGGGATTCAGGATGCTACTGAAATTGCGAATCAGGCAGGTATAAATACTACATCTTTGGGCAATTATCTTCCTTTCCTAATAGATACTTTGGATTTGGTTTACAAGGAGATACCTGTAACGGAAAGACCTACTTCAAAAAATTCCCGTTATGTAATCAAGGACCCGTTTATTCTCTTCTGGTACCGCTATATAGAAAAGAATAAGACCCTTTTAGAGATGGGACAGTACCGCAAGGTTGTTCGACAGATAGTGGAAGATCTCCCTAACCTCGAAGGAAAGGTCTTGGAAATGATTTTCCGCGAGAAAATCCTTGCCGACCCTCCTATGGAGTTTGATGCGGCCGGTCCGGTTTTCAAGAACAGGGAAAGAATCGAGATTGACTTTTTGCTGGCCGCAGAAAAGGAGAACCGCGTCCATGCCTATGAGATTAAGAGAGGAGAGGTTGATCGCAGGGCAGAGTTAAGCAAACTGATAAATAAGGTAGCCCGGCTCAACTTCAAGTCTATACACCTTCATGAACCACAAATTACCGGTGAAGTGCTTACAATTGAAGATATGTATAGTATTGCAATCAAGCTTCCTTTCTTGTAACATAAAGCATCATATTTTGGAATTTATCCGCCCAGGGTGAAATTTGGTAGTTCTTTATTCGCGTGGCTGCAAGTTCAGGAAAGGAATAACGGAACAAGGTGGAGGGGCCCAGACATGAGCGAAACAAGTACGATCCATTGGGAGATCAGTCAGTTTGAGTCAGTTCTGCAACAGATCGAAACCTTCAACACTGGGGGATGGCTTCGGGTCTTAGCGCTTATCAAAATTGACCCCCGTATGCTCACCAAGAATGACGCACAAGTTTTTTGGGTCTGATAGCACTAATAGAAATTGCCCCATCTTCAAACCGTACTGGTTCTGGTGACCCAGTCCCCGAGCCCGGCACCATGCTGCTGCTTGGGAGCGGGCTGGTCGGTCTGGCTGGATTGGGCAGGAAGAAGTTCTTCAAATAGAATCGGTATCAAATCGTTTCACGATTTTATTTCACGATTTTATTAAAGCAAAAAGCCGCCCAGGGCTAAATCCCTGGGCGGCTTTTTTGTGTGGAAATCCGGGATCAGAACGGGGGGGGGGTCAGGGGAAGGAGTTGATAGCTGATAGTTCATAGCTCATAGGCCATGGGAACAGTCACCCTCAAGTCCAACGATCTTGCCTTTCAGCTGTGAGCTATGAGCTATGAGCTTTTTCCAAATAAGCCAGATCCTTTGCCGGGGTATTTTTGGTGCCAATGGCGAGAATCTGCGCTTTTCCGTCAGGGCTGTGCTTCCAGTAGATCCTTCCTCTATAGGCAAATTCGCATCCAAAGACAGGAAGAGCCCCCTTCTTGGAGAACACCTTCCGCTTCACCGTTAAGCGGCTGCTATCTTCGTTCATGACATGGATAAGCTCTTCGGCCCGGAGCTGCAGATCGCTTTGAAGGCTCAGGAACCCTTCCGCGGCCCGGGGATGAAATTCAAGGTTCTTGTAGAGAGTTCTGAACCGCTTCATGGTGCTCTTGATTTGTTTGTCTTGCTTCCTGGAGGTGGCTTTTCGGGATGACTCCAGGTGCTCTAATTCCTGCCTGAGATGGGTCACCTCATTTTCCATTTTCTTCCGGAGGGCGACGTTTTCCTGCAACTTTTCCTCCATGGCTTCCATCTCCTCCAGGGCCTCGTCCTCGGTGGCCCGGACGTTGTTGCCGGCTATTGCAAGCTCGGCCCGAAGCTTCACGATCTCCTTTTGATATGCTTTTTCTTTGTCTGCAACACGGAAAGGCTCATTCCCTCTTCCATGATTCTTAGGTTCTCTTTGGCAACCCGAATCGCTTCCAGGGGTCCAGGGGTTTTTTCCTCCTCGTGGAATGTGTCTGAATCGAACGGATAAAGGGGCTCGGGGGTGATTTTCGGATAGAGCCGGCGGTCCACCTTTGTTTTGACTACAATGCGGGCGATGACGCCTAGCCTCAAAGCGTATCGTGTACCAATGTAGAGATCAATGTTTCGTTTTACTTCGTTCTGGATATTGATGCGACCTTCTAAAAGGGCACTTGGATCGGATATGAGTCTCTTTAAAGGAGCAGTGCGAACAACGAAGCCATGATTTCGGCTCTGTCTTTTTCCTTGACGGTTGGGTTACCAAATGATAGATTTTTAAAATTGGCACAGGACGTTAGGTACAGAAGAAGAATATACTGGAAGATTGCTGGAAGATGGACACATCTCCATTCCGAAAGAAATCATCGATAGACTGAAGATAGATGGAGTGCGAGTGGTGGAGAGAGTCTCAGATTATCTTGAATCTTTTGACAAGCTTACCATCAATCCTAACAACCAACGAACTCACGGAACATGAAGGCATATTTAGATACCAGCGCGTTGAATAGAATATTTGACGATCAATCTCAACCAGGAATATATTTGGAATCCTCATCAATACTGGTAAGTTTCGTCCTTATTGAAAACCAGGTTGTGGACATTGTATCCTCAGATGTTTTGCTCTTTGAAAATCTTCAAAATCCGCATAATGAACGAAGGACATTTGTAAGTTTAGTTCTTGAAAAGGCCAAATTTTTCCAGGCAATTAATGATAACACCTTGAAAAGAGCACAAGAAATAGAGGTTCAGTCACGCCGGATATGGGTGTTGACGTTGCCCATATCTCGTGTGAGAGTTTTAATGAATAGAATAAAACTCCGGTTTCCTGCCTTCTTGCGGTTGGGTTTCATATTTTTTGTGTCTTTTATCACTCTTCTTTTTCTGTCCCCCCAGAATGTCTATTCGGCGGAGGTAACCCTGGCCTGGGACAAGAACGTCGAAGACATCGATGGTTACAGGATTTATTACAAAACGTGCTCCTCTTGCGAGTCGACTAGTGGTACAGGGGCTGCCGAGGGTGATTCTCCGATTAACATACCACTTGAACTGCTTGACGACCCTGAACACCCTGAATATACGATTCACAACTTGAACGACGATACTACTTACTTTTTTGTGGCCACTGCCTACGATATTCATGGCAACGAAAGTAGCTACTCCAATCAAGTGTGCTATGAACCCCCGGAAAACCTTGCCCTGGAAATCGGCGAGGTGAGTGTGGATCACAATTGGAAGTGGGTGGAATTCAGCGAGACTTTTTACGATCCTATTGTGGTAGCCAGGTCGTTGAGCTGCAATCAAGGCGATCCTGCTGTTGTAAGGATTCGTAATGTGGATGCGACCGGTTTTGAAATCCGTGTCCAGGAGTGGGATTATCTGGACGGAATCCATGCTGAAGAGACCGTAGGC
>JAUWXF010000018.1 GCA_030616475.1 Desulfobacterales bacterium | reverse complement strand
CTGGGAAAAGGAACTTTTCGACCGCCTTGTACAGGCCTGTATATCGACAGAGACTCTTACTTATAAAGAACTTATATGTAAAAACAAGCTCTTATCAGAGTATTAGGAGTTAAATGCATAGGCATTACTTTAAATCACAAAATAGATGTTGTTAGCCGGGCAACATGAGCCAAGAGCCGACCCCTTTCCATGATCTGGTCCGACCCCAAACTCATTCCTTTGTTTCCCAACCGGATGTTCTCCACATAATCAGGAGGTGAATCATGTCAATCAGTGAAGTACTTGATAAAACCGGGCGAACAGAGTCAATGGTGTTGCGCGAATACTTCATTTTGACTGGGCTTGCGAAATTGTCTCGTTATGAAGCTGAGTGTGCGCTGTTTGAGAAAAAATACCGAGAGTCTCTAAAGTCTTTTAGGGGACGGCTCGAGCGAAAGCGGCAAGACGAGGACTTTGGAGAAGAAGATGACCTCATGGACTGGGAATATGCAGATGCAGCCCTTAAATGGTGGCGGTCCCAGCTTGAGGAATTGCGCCGTGCTAGTTAGCCTGATAGAGAAGTATGGCGATCTTATTCAATCCTGGTCAATTAGTGATTTCGATCAGGCCGGGCCAAATCTTCGATTCAGGGGCCAAGTCACTTTTGTTGAGCACAGCGTCCTTTTTATCAGACAAGTTGTTCTCGGTGAATTCACCTTTAAGTATGCATACCACTGGCAAGACGGGGAGGGCCGTTTGATTTGTAGATGGGACAATTCTCCGCATTGGCCAGAAATCGCTACCTATCCACATCATAAGCACGTAATCGTTCAAAAAGAAATTGTTGTTGAGGAATCACATGGCGGCGACCTCGATGAGGTGTTTGAAGAAATAGCAACAATAATTCGCAGTCAAAAGTGATTTTGATCAGTTAAGTGCGGCCGATCTTCCGTCTTAGCCTCAAACTTTGAGCTTTCGTTATGCCTCGCCAAGCCAGACTTGATGCCCGCCCGCCTCGCCTGAAGTCGAAGCCGATGGCGGGCAGGCTCCCGGTGTCCTGCAACATGTAATGGCCCGGGGGGATTGAACGTAGAAAAATCTTCAGGGACGATAAGGATCGCGCTTCCTTTCTGGAACGACTTGCTCTGATCCTCGATGAAAGTCAAAAAGGCAGATGTCAGAGGTCAGAAGTCGGACTTCAGTGATTATGCCAATGTTAATAAACTCTGCGAAAGATCTCAAAGTATACAAAACTGCCTACGACTTGGCCATGGCAATATACGAAATCAGTAAGAAATGGCCTCTGGAAGAAAAATATTCTTTGACAGACCAAGTCAGAAGGTCATCCCGTTCGGTATGCAGTAATTTGCGAGAGGCTTGGGCAAAGAGAAGATACGAAGCCCATTTCATCAGCAAGCTCACTGATTCAGATGGAGAAAACAGCGAAACTGATACATGGTTAGATTTCGCCAGAGACTGTGGATATGTGAGCATAGCGGATCATGATCGTTTAACAGAAAAATGCAGATCAGTGGGCAAAATGCTCGGCTCCATGCTAAAAAATCCCGAATCATTCATTCTGAGGCTCTGACCTCCGACATCCGATTTCTGGAATCTTGGAACTTATCCGCTACATCCATTTAAATCCTATTAGAGCGCATATGGTTAACGATTTAAAGGAACTTGATCGTTATCCTTGGACAGGCCATGGTGCTATATTGGGAAAAAGAAAGAATCCTTTGATTCCAGCTTCTGCTGCGACTAATAAGCGAGAGAAACCAAAGAAGTCTCTGGCAGAAAAAACAATCGAAGACGTTCTCCTTCACTTTGGCAATAAGCTAATGGAAGCCCGCCGAAGGTACCGCCAGTTTGCCTGTGCCGCCTGCTCCGTAGCTCCGGAAGATGGTATGGGGCCTGCCCTGTTAAATCTGTTTCATCTATTTAACCGGGGTGAAATCTGAACCTGCTTTTATTTAACTGGTATGACAAGCCAGAAATTATAAGCGAATATCTGGCATAACTTCATAATGTAACAACGTCCCCCATTACCCACTAAGTTTATAAGTTGACAACGTCCCCCATTATATACAACGTCCCCCATTATATACAACGTCCCCCATTATATACTGTTTTTCAACTAAAGTGTTTTGAGGGGGCGATATGTTTTTCGGACAAATAGTTTTATTTGGCTTGGCGGGATTGCTTTTTTTTCTCAGTTTGTTATTGAAACCGCGCCTTTTTTATCCTCTGCTGATTTTTTCTGTCATCAGTACTTCCGGCCTTATGATCAAAGGACATTGTTTTGTCGATGAGTTTTTCTTGGCCTGTATTTTGGGAGGTGGTTTGGCCGCCTTGTTATTACGCCGTACTAGTTCAGGACAGGAGAAGATGACTACGGCCTCCCGTGTCCCGAAGAGACTTTTTGTGGTATTTGCCTTATATATGATCGCACAGAGTGTCCGGGGTATTGTATTATGGGAAGATTGGCGTATTTTCCGTTGGCTGGTCTACTATTTTATGCTTGGTAGTCTTGTCTGTTTACTTCCTTTTCGAGATTTTTCTTTTCATGGCCAGGATAAAGATAGGATGTTGCTGCTGATGGGGAAAAGCGCATTTTTGGGTTTCATCCTTTATCTTGGATTCGGTGTTTATTGCGAGAAAGTGCTGGGTATAAGCAGGTTCGCTTTGCAGGGGATTGATTGGGCCGGTTCTGCTTATGCGGTTTTTCCTTTGGTTATAGGTATCCCCGTGGGAGTAGTGCTGATAAATAAAACAGGGAAGTATCAGTTGCTGGGGGCTTTGCTTTTTCTGCTGATGATGATTGTGGCTCTTTATTATGACTCTCGTACTGCCTGCCTGGTGATTCTGGCTTTGATTATTTCTTCTGTGAGTGCAGTGAAGTGGACGAAAACAGCTGCGCTCCTGCTTTGTTTTTCCCTTTTGGTTTTTGTCTTTCACGGATTAAAAGACCCAAGTCTAAGAAAAGAGCATATCGACAATTTTTGCAAAGGCTTGGCTAAGAGCTCCGTTGCGCTTTGGTCTCCGCCTGCGTCAGACCTTGACCGTAGCTCCCATTTGAAAGCTTCTGCGTCCGCTGTCGAGGAAAATTGGAAAGTGTTTTTTTTCGGATACGGGGTTCATTCACATCGTGTTGTCATGAAGAAGTATTTGGAGCCAATATATAAAAAATGTCTTCCTGATGTGGAATTAGGAGAGATTACCAGAACGATGTTTTTTCCCGCATTGCTTGTGGATACGGGTTGGTGCGGGATTCTGTTGATTGTATTGAATTTTATGTGTTGCGGGCTTGAACTATTTCGCTTAACGCGCTGGAGATTGGGTACTTATCGTTATGTGCTGCTCGCAGCTTTAGGTATTATATCCCTTTGGCCCCTGGTAAGTAACATTCAGGATGTAGTACTTTTCTATTTTTTGATTATGCCTGGGGGACCGCTTGTATTGATCGCAGGCCATGAGAGGCCGGAAAATCAAAAAATTTATGAAAATTAATAAAGTGTCTGCGTTGTCTTTAAAAGACGACACATTTCTTTATGCCATATCAGTGTTTGCCGAGCGAGCGTTGAGTTTTTTTATTATCCCTCTGCTCACCAAAACTCTTTCCCAGGAACTTTATGCGGTGTGGACTCAGATAATCATTACCTCCGGGTTGCTTGTGCCGGTGGTGCTGGTAGGATTTTCCAACGCCACAGTTCGGTTTTTGGCGGGAGAAAGCGATCGTACAAAAATTTCCAGGATTTTCCATGGAATGTGCGCAATCATTTTTTCAGTGCTCGTCTTTATAGGTATATATGCTTTCCTCTTTCCTTTTCAATTGAGCGCACTAATGTTCGGGACCGGTTCTTATTTTCGGCTTGTGTATCTTTTTGGTTTTTTTCTGGCCACTGAAGCTTTTTTTGAATTGTTTATTGCCTTTCTCCGGGCGCAAAAAGAGATCCGCGTAATTTCTTTATATTATTTCAGCAAAAGTCTGTTCCGGATAGTATTGCTTTCTTTAGGCATTATTTTTTTGCGCATTGATTTTATCTATATTTTTTTTGCTATTTTTATTGTCCAGGCTTTAATGGTGGTCTATATTTATTTGCGGCACATATTTTCTGAATATGGCCTTTTTCTTGGGAGCATGGGTATAGAGTGGAAAAATATTATTGTTTTTTCTCTTCCTTTGATCCCTTACGGTTTTTTGATCTGGGCCAATAATTTTATTGACCGTTATTTTATCCTGCATATGCTTGATATTAAACAGGTAAGTATTTATGCGGTCACCTATTCCTTGGCAGGGATAATAGGAGTATTTTACAGCATACTCGGATTTACGATTTATCCCCACATTGCCAGGGCCTGGAATAAAGGCGATAAAGAGAAAGTAAAACACACTATGCATTCGGCTTTTAAATACTATGTTTTTTCGATTGTCCCCTTAATCGCTGTTTTTACCATTCTTCATGTTCCGATTATCAAGATGATTTCCACAGCATCCTATGTCTCGCACTGGCTTGTAATATTTTTTCTTACTTTGGGCATAGGAGTTTTTGGGGTATATCAGCTCAATATTTATCTTCTTTTATTAAAAGATAAAACCATGCTAAACCTCTTTATTACCATGGTTGCTGTTGCTGCTAATGTTTTGTTGAATCTGATTATGATCCCTGCTTTCGGGATTATCGGTGCTTCTGTGGCTACGCTTTTTTCGAATTCCATTCTTGCCGCATGGACGACTATAGAGGCAAGGAAGGATATATTTTATCCTTTCCCCTGGGAGCACTTTCAGCGGATTATATTTTCGGCTGCAGTCATGTCAGTTTTTTTAATTATTATTAGAGATTATGTCTCGCTTTGGAACGTGGCGACATTACTTATCGTGTTGAGCGGCGCAGTTGTTATTTACGGCATAGGCGATTTCATACAAAAAGACTCTTTATTATTGGGATTAAGGAGCGCACAATGAAAATTTGTTTTATTGCTGCTGCTAATTCTGTGCACAGTGTACGGTGGATTAATTATTTCGCTCAACAAGGTCATGAGGTGCACTGGATTTCTGTTTGTCCCTGGACGTTTTCAGTTGATGAGCGGATAACAAAGTATGCATTAGCCAGAGCTTTTCCTTTTGCTTTTCCTGCTGTTGCCGGTAAAGTACGCTGTTTAATCAAAGAAATAGCTCCTGATATTCTGCATAGTCATTATGCCGGAGTGAATGGTCTTCTTGGGACTTTAAGTGGGTTCCATCCTCACCTAGTCACTGCCTGGGGGTCGGATGTACTTTTAGCCCGGGCATCGATAGTAAAACGGCCCTTGCTCAAGTTTATCCTGCACCGGGCGGATCTGATCACCTGTGATGCTGAGCATATGCGTCATGCCATGGAAAAGTTGGGCCTAAGTTCTGAAAAGATTGAGCGGATCAATTTCGGTATTGAGACCGATAAGTTTTTCCGCCAGGACTCCGATCGAAAAGTCCGTGAAAAGTATGATTTGGGGGATGATCCCTCAGTAATTAGTTTGCGCAACCTGGAGCCGATTTATGATGTAGAGACATTGATGCGTGCAATCCCTGAAATCCTTAAAAATATTCCAAAGGCAAAATTCATTATTGCCGGTACAGGAAGTCAGGAACAATTCCTTAAGAGCTTGGCCTCACAATTGGGAGTAGCGGGCTCAATACGCTTTATGGGAAGGTATAATCATGATATTCTGGCCAAATATCTTAATGCCGCGCACGTCTATGTTTCGACTTCACTCTCAGATGCGGGGATATCTGCCAGTACTGCCGAGGCCATGGCCTGCGAGCTTCCGGTGGTGATTACTGATTCGGGCGAGAATTCTCTATGGGTCCGCAATGGCGAAAACGGTTTTCTTGTGCCGGTAAAGGAACCTGATATCCTTGCGGAGAAAATCGTGCGTTTGCTTAAAGAAGAAGAATTGCGCAGGCAGTTGGGATCTCTCGGCCGTAAGATAATTCAGGAAAATAATGATTACTACAATGAAATGGCTAAGATGGGGGCACTTTATCAGCAGTTGAGCGGAAAACAATGAAGAAATTGAAAAATATTTTAAAACACTGGCCCGGCCTTTATCAAGGCATCCAGCGTATTTATTATGCTCTAAGGAGAGTGCTTGAGTACATCCTGGGAACCGGGTTCCATGAATGGCTCTGGCGACACAGGCATGTAGGCAAAGGACGGAGCTGGACAGAAAGTTATACGGTTTCTCTGGATCATCCTCATCGTTTTTTTCTCATTGACCGGATTAGGACTTATGCTCCTTTTCAGTCTGTTCTTGAAATAGGTTGTAATACCGGACCTAATCTTTTTCTTCTCTCCGGTCTTTTTCCCGAGGCCCGTTTTTACGGCATTGATATAAATCCTCAGGCTGTAAGAGATGGACGCCGCTGGCTTCAGGAAAAGGGGCTGGGCAATGTTTCTCTGGAGGTGGGCAAAGCGGACGACCTGTCCCATTTTTCGGATAAAAGCATTGATATTGTGTTTACTGATGCGATATTGATCTATGTCGGAGCAGATAAAATAGATAAGGTGATTTCGGAAATCAAGCGGGTTGCAAGAAAAGCTGTTATTTTTCTCGAATGGAACCTTGATGATGAAGAGAGAAGTTTTCAGTGGTATGACAGCCATTGGATCTATAATTACAGAAAATTACTATCATGCCACTTTACCACGGGGAGAGTTGATCTCGTATCTCTGCCCGGGGATTTATGGGATGATCCAAGCTGGAAGACTTACGGGGCAGTAGCAGAGGTTGCTCTGGCAGGAAAAGATATGGGATAAAGTAGAGAAATGAAGAAAGTATTAATTATCGGTTATTTCTGGCCTTATCACAGGCATGGGAGCGGACGCATGCTGGGTTTGGCAAAGTACCTTCCTGAATTCGGCTGGGAACCGATTATTCTTACTGCCCCTTTAGAAAAAGCTCCTCCCCCTAGATTCAGAATTATTGAGACTGCATATCCCGGCGATATATTTTCTTTTTGGCGAAAGGTTTTTTGCTCTGCAGGGTTAAACGGCAGTGAGAGTATAACCGAGCAGATCAAAGCAAATTTTGGAATAACGAAACGAAAATCATTGTTGGAGGCTTTAAGAACCATGTACCAGGAGGTTTTCGGCTATCCTGATACAGATAAACGATGGTTTGCTCCTGCCCGTAAGGCTGCCTCAGTGCTTTTGGAAAAGGAGCATGTTGACACAATGATAAGTGTCTGGCCGATTACCGCTCATATTGTCGCGTGTAACCTGAAACGCCGTTTCTCTCTCCCCTGGGTTGTTGATTTTCCTGATCCCTGGTCACAGAATCATAATTATCCTTATGGGCCGATACGGCGATATTTTGATCAGCGTTTGGAACGTAAGACTCTGGCCGGGGCAGATATCTTTACCGCAGCTACTCCTGAGTATGCGCTTAAACAGGAAAGCTTTCTCAAGAGAAAGACCTATGCTATTACTCACGGTTTTGATCCTGAACAGGTTAACCAGGGTACGCCTTTGCTCAGGAACAAGTTTACCGTTACTTATACGGGTACGATTTATATCGGAAAACAAACCCCGGAGAAATTATTTGCCGCCGTTTCCCGTTTGCTGGCCGAAAAAGCGGTGGACTCCTCCGACTTCGAGGTCAGGTTTTACGGCCAGCACCAGGGCTGGCTTGATTCTCTGGCCCGACAGCATGGAGTGGAAGATATAGTCTGCCAATATGGACGGGTATCCCGTTCGGAATCGATTCAGAAACAGAGGGAATCTCATCTTGTGCTGCTTCTTAATTGGGAAGATCAAGCGGAGCGGGGCGTGTATCCGTTAAAGTTTTTTGAGTATCTTGCGGCCCGCCGCCCGATTCTTGCCGCAGGTGGTCATCATGGTGATGATATTGAAAAAATTATTGAGGATCTTAAGTCCGGCTTTTATGCCGCTACTGTGGAAGAGATAGAAACTGAGCTTGCCAAAGCGTACCGGGAATACAAGGAGCAGGGAACATTAAAGTATAAAGCGGATATCGCGCGGCTTGATAATTACAGTTACCGGCAGACGGCCGGCAAGTTCGCAGAGATCATGGAGCAGGTTGTAAAGAAAAATGGATAAATCATTTTACCAGGCAGATACGCCTGAAGAAGCACTCGAAATATACCGGCGCATTAACAACAACCTCTATACTGAGGTGAAAAATACGGTAATAAAAAATATTTTGTCTTCGCTTAGACTGCTGATGCCCTGGTCTTCATTGGACCTTCTGGAAATCGGAGCAGGGGGCGGATACTGGACTGAGTATTTCCTCGGGTTAGGGGCTCAGGTAACGTGTGTTGATACCTGTGAATCGATTTTAAAAGGAAATGAAAAATTGCATCCTCAAGCTAAGTTTGTCCTTGCTGACGCGACAGGCGTAGAGATTGAAAATAAATTTGATCTTGTCTTTGCCAAGGATGTCCTGGAACACATCCCTGAAGATGAGACTTTTCTTGCCAATATGTATAAGCACCTTAATCAGGACGGCCTGATTTTGATCAATACTCAGAATAGTCTTAGTTTAAACTGGTTACTTCAGGGCGGTTATCATTTTTTGAGAGGGAATAAAGAGTGGAAGGGCTGGGATCCCACACATGTCCGGTTTTATCACTGGCATTCGCTTTCGCGCAAACTGAAAAAAGCCGGGTTTATACCTATAAAGTGGTTCGGCAGTTATTATCTGCCTTACCGTATCCTTTCTGATCATTTTGGCCCGGGATGGGAATCAAAGCTGTTTTGTCCGGTAGAATACAGCGGGTTGTTTTCGTTTTTTCCCTTTAATATCAGTGCCTGGAATATCGGCGTGATTGCCAGGAAAAGCGGAATGGATTAAGACTTTAACTTAGGCAAAGAGGTTACGTAATGCGCGAAAGAGAGAGACAGAGTCGTTTTATTCCTTTTGTGTCCGTAATAATGCCTTGCCGTAATGAGGCACGTTTTATAGCCGACTCTTTGCGCTCCATAGTCAATAGTAATTTTTCTAAGGATAAACTCGAAGTGTGGGTTGTGGATGGCATGAGTGAAGATGGTACTCGGGATATAGCGGGGCAGTTTGCCCGGGAATATCCTTTTGTGCACCTGGTTGACAATCCCCGCAAAATCACTCCCTGTGCGCTCAATATCGGGATCAGACATGCCAAAGGAGAGTTGATTGCCTGGGTGAGCTCGCATAATACTTATGCTCCTGATTATTTGTCCCAGTGTGTGAAATATTCACAGGAATATGGGGCTGATAATGTGGGCGGAGGTATCATCACCGAGCCCACGGACGACACTTTGCTTGCCAGAGCTATTGTCCTGGCCCTTTCCCATAAATTCGGGGTCGGTTCTTCTGTGTTCAGGACCGGAGCAGATAAGCCGCAAAGGGTTGATACTGTATTTGGCGGGTGCTATAAGAGAGAAGTTTTTGAAAAAGTGGGCATGTTTAATGAACAACTGGTACGGGGCCAGGATATGGAATTTAATCTCAGGCTTAAGAAGGCGGGTCTTAAGACCCTGTTGATTCCTGATATAAAAAGCCGTTACTATGCTCGTTCCGATCTCCCTTCTTTTCTCAGGCATAATTTTAGTAATGGAATGTGGGCTCTCCTGCCCTTTAAATATACCACGGTAATCCCTGTTTCTTTGCGCCACCTGATACCCCTGGCTTTTGTGGGAAGTCTTCTCGGGGCACTGGTTCTGGGCTTGTTCCTGCCTGTTGCTCTGGCAGGGGCAGTGTTTATCGCAGGGGCCTATTCCCTTGCCAATGTGTTTTTTTCATCTCAAATCGCACTGAGGGGAAGAGATTTACGGCTGGTGCCACTGATGCAGTTTATCTTTTTTACTCTCCATTTCAGCTATGGTCTCGGTTCCTTGTCCGGAGCGGTGCAATGCCTTTTTTCTTTTCAGTTCTGGAAAAACATTTTCGGTGCGGACTGTGTAGCTTAGGGTCGGGAATCCGCAGGAAATTGCTGAATATGATAAAGATTTGAAAAAAATATAATTTTTTCGTTTCGTCTATGATACAATGGATTTTTTATTCAGGCATTATTTAATAGGCGAAGTAGTATGTTCAAGCGAATATTTGATGTTGTCTTTTTTGTTATCAGCTTCATTTTTTTATCTCCGTTTTTTTTATTAAAAAATGTTGATGCTTTAGTGGCAGTCTCGAAAGGATATTTTTAGTGGGGCTTGATAAAATTGGAAGATCTCAAGGCCCATTTGATAAGGTATTCTATCTTGGCTACAAGAAGAGTGATTCAGAAAACACGGCTAATGCTGACGGAAGTTTAGATGTCCCTGTCTGGTTGAGGGGCAGAGGAGAGCAGAAGATATTTCTCTTTATCGGCACATTTGGCATTTCCTACGAGCTGGAGCTTATTCTGGAGGCGGCCAAACGTTTTAGCAAATCAGGGAGAAATGACATCTGTTTTATCCTGGCGGGCGCCGGAGAAAAGTCTGATGTGGTCATCCAGAAAGCTGCTGACTTGCAAAATGTTGTGCTGCCGGGATGGATAGGGGAAAAAGAGATCAACGCCCTTTTAGGAAGGGCTTATGCTGGGTTGATTTCTTATGCAAAGGGCGCCCCTCAGGGTTTGCCCAATAAGCCCTTTGAGTATCTATCCGCCGGTCTTCCGCTTATCAATTCACTGGAAGGCGAAATGGCTGAATTGGTAAATCGGTACCGGTTAGGTTTCAATTATTTGCCGGGTGACATAGAGGGGCTGTGTCAGTGTATCGAACGTCTTGCCTCTGATTCTTCTCTGTATGAGGAGATGTCAAAAAATGCATCTGAATTTTTCAAAGAATACGGGGATGCGGATAAGATTTACGATGAATATGCAACTCATATCGAAAAGATAGTTGGACAGAGTAAAAAGGACGTTACCGAGGGAAATTATAGTGGATAAGGATTACGTTTCAGTAACCGAAATCGCAGGAGATGAAGTTACACAAGAACAGGTCGATCGGCTATGCAACCGCTACTATTGGGCGGGACGTTATTGTTCAGACAAGGATGTGGTTGAAGCGGCGGGTAGAGCTAGGGGACGTTCTTAACAAATTAACTTTCTGATCTGACTTGCAGTGAATTTAGATGTTCGATTCAGGAAAGGTTAGGAGGCAAGGGTGACTTTTAGTAACTTCTGAAAATAATTGAAAGGAATTCAGGCTCCAGTTAAGGGGTAAACGGGGCAGGCGGGGCAAACACTATGCACAGGGGGCATATGATATGGGGGTAAGCGTGGATTGTGTTGCCGGAATTTGAATTGAATGATGAATTCTGAATGAGAGATGGGTTTCGATATGAGGGGATCGCTATGGCTAAAACCGCAAGAGACCTGACCGCCGAAGAACTCCGTTCTTACCGCCCGTGGCAGAACCTTGAACGCTACCAGAAGGATCCTGAAGTTGCTAAGCGGAGAGCGAGAGCGTGGGAAGTAGCACGTGCTGCTGCGAGACTGCTGAAAACGCAATACGGCGCGACACGGGTTGTTGCTTTTGGATCTCTCGCACATCGGAGTCGATTCACGCCATGGTCAGACGTGGACCTTGCCGCTTGGGGAATCGCGCCTGAAAAGTATTACGGTGCTGCTGGAGCGGTAATGGACTTAGGCCTGGAAGCTGGTATTAAGGTCGATGTGATTGATACGAAAGACTGTTCAAAAGATTTCCTATCAGATATTGAACAAGAGGGCATCGAGCTGTGAGAGATGATCTCCAGCAACTATCTAAGCGGATCCGAAGAGAAGTCGCTGACCTAGAGAGGACCAGAGATCTTGCTCTGAGAAGATGGCAAAAGGCGCTCACGGACGAAGACTACCTTGGGAGTGTGGCATTTGACTTACACAGTTTCTACCAGGGAGTTGAGCGAGTCTTTGAGGCTGTTGCCAAGTCCATCGACAGAGCTGTTCCGGCCGGGGAAAAGTGGCATAAAATGCTACTCGATCAGATGACGGAAGAGATATCCGGCATTCGTCCAGCTGTGATCTCTATGGAAACACGGGAGGCGCTGGATGATTTTCGAAGGTTCCGCTACATTGCTCGCAATATCTATACTTTTAACCTTGATCCCATGAGGATTCGTAGTCTCGTGGAGAAGCTACCGGAGGCGGTTGACCGAGCTTGTAAAGATTTTTTGCTCTTTGCTGAATTCTTGAGGCAATCGAATGCTCTCAAGTAGCATGTTAAGGTAATGTGTAGACGCTGGTCACGTTTCTGATCCGAATGAAGTATGTGACTATCACGATGAAGCCCAAGAATTTGTCTAGACGGCAGATAATATCATTAAGTAAGGAAGTAGGCGGGGATTAGGGCGAAGTATCTATGTTAAAGCGATCCTTTGATGCTTTGGCGTCTCTGTTTGGGTTGATACTGGTGTGCCCGGTTTTGATAGGTGTGGGTCTTTTGATTAGACGGGAAGATGGTGGGGCTGTGTTTTATCGAGGCGTAAGGGTTGGCAGGCATGGCAAACTATTCAGGGTCTTTAAGTTCCGAACGATGCTGGTGAATGCAGAAAGACTTGGCGATTGCCCCCATTTCTGATGACGGTCCATGCATTACCACAGTCGGAAAGTTTAGTGGGAAATATAAATTGGATAAGCCGCCATAAGCAAGAGCCTGGAAACGTTTGGGTAGAGAAGATGCGCCCCACCAAACTGAACTCGCAGATAAAATACATGAACGAGCAGTCATTTTTGTGCATTGAAAAATCATTTTTGAAACGATAATAACGATCATTTCAAAAAGGTACTTCTTGAGGTGTTATGAAAGAATACTCTACCGATTTTTTGCGGCAGTTATACACGACAATGTTACGAATTCGGCTTTGCGAAGAAAGCTGTGTTGAGCCAATACTTGAAGGGGAGGTGCAGTGTCCTGTGCATCTTTATTCTGGCCAAGAGGCTGTAGCAACAGGGGTCTGTGCGGCGCTATCCAAAGACGATTATGTTTTTGGAACACATCGTTCTCACGGTCATTACCTTGCCAAAGGCGGGGGGATGAACGAACTTGTTGCAGAGATTTACGGGAAAGAGAGTGGCTGTTCCAAGGGAAGAGGCGGATCAATGCATATAATTGAGCCTGAAAAGGGGATGATGGGTGCGGCCCCGATTGTGGCTGGCACCATTCCATTGGCCCTTGGTGCAGGCCTTGCTGCAAAGATTCGAAAAGATAATAGAGTCTCAGTGGCATTCTTTGGGGATGGCGCGACAGGCGAAGGGGTTCTCTACGAGTCATTAAACTTTGCGTCGCTCAAGAAACTGCCTATCTTATTTGTTTGCGAAAACAACTTTTATTCCACCCACATGCCGATTAGAGAATGTAGGGTGGATGTCGATATTTTTGAAATCGGAAAACCTTTTGGTATTCAAAGCGTCAAAGTAGACGGCAATGACGTTTTGGCGGTTTATGAAGCGGCAGAAAATGCGGTTAAATTGTGTAGAGATGGTGAAGGTCCAACATTTATGGAGTGCATTACGTACAGATTACGAGGACATGTTGGTCCTGATGACAATATTCAGGGAACTCACACGGATATAAGACCCGAAGAAGAGATAGAAGAGTGGCGAAAGAAAGATCCTATTATCAGTTTTGAAAGTTTACTTCTTAAGAACAATGTATTGGGCGAAAAGGATATCGAAGAAATAAGGCGAGAGGCAGAGAAGGAGGTTGAGGAAGCTCATCTGTTTGCTGAAAACAGTCCTTATCCTAAGGAAACTGATTTGGCGAAATATGTCTTTAAGGAGGCAAATACATAGAGACATAATAATCATTTACCACAGAGTCACAGAGGACACAGAGGGTCTGGACCTTTTCCCTTGCCGGGAGACGGCGGCAAGGGAAAAACACGTCGACCTTCGGCGAAAGTGCATATGTTGAGCCAACTGGCGACATATGACGCATATTAATGGGAAAATTGCCAGCAGGGCAGCGTTCTTTTGTCCGATCGTCGTCTCCCGATCGGACAAAAATAAAATTCACTCAGTGTTCTCAGCGCCTCTAGTGAGAGAAACGAACGGGCGGTGAATACGCAAAGGAAGATGGGATGAGGTTTTTTAATCGAACGACATTGGGAGGTCCATAATATGCAAACATGCAATATCAAAGAGGAAGTTCGGAGTTTGTTAGAAGACTTGCCTGAGGATGCTACCTGGGATGATTTGATGTATAAGATATATGTTCGTCAGGCTGTTGAAGCTGGTTTAGAAGATAGTAAAGCTGGTCGAACAATAGATGTGAAGGAAGTTCGTTCCAGGTTTGGATTCCCAAAATGAGAGTACACTGGACAGATACCGCCCTACGGCATCTCTTGGATATTTATGAATATATTTCTGAGAATTCGCATGTATACGCCAGAAGAAGGGTGGATAGGCTGACGAGACGGTCTGAACAAATTGCCGATTTTCCAATGTCAGGCCGTAAAGTACCTGAATATGCCGCAGAAGACATACGTGAACTGATAGAGAAACCGTATCGGATTATTTACAGAATAAAGCCGAATCAAATAGATGTCTTGGCAGTGGTACATAGTGCGCAGCTACTGAGTTTAGATGTTGACCAGGGAGAATAGAGGAGAAATGTGGGCCACACTTGATGGAGTACATTTTGGCCGGAACTCTGAGTTGATTTTATCCAATCCCACAAAGGACGGGATTGGATAGAAAAGTCTTTCTCAGCGCTCTTTGCGACTTTGCGGTGAGTTTCGAAAGGAAAATGATATGCGGCAATTAACATATGCACTGGCCATTAACGAGGCACTTCACCAGATGATGGCATGTGACGAATCGGTTTTTCTTATCGGCCAGGGCGTTAAGAGTCCATGGTATGTGGGTAACACTGCAAAGGGGCTTCTCGAAAGATTTGGGCATGAAAAGGTTATTGATACACCGGTTTCTGAAAATGCTGTGACAGGTGCGGCTGTGGGAGCGGCTATTGTTGGCATGAGACCAGTAGTTGTCCATCCTCGAATGGATTTCATGATGTACGGGATGGATCCTATTATTAATGAAGCAGCGAACTGGCATTACATGAATGGGGGAAAGTCTACTGCACCGGTGGTGATCTGGGGCATCATCAACAGGGGCGGAGAGCAGGCGGCACAACATTCTCAGGCGCTTCATGCCCTATTTGCTCACATTCCCGGGCTTAAGGTAGTAATGCCATCGACACCTTATGATGCGAAGGGATTGATGATTTCAGCAATTAAGGATGAAAACCCCGTGGTTTATATAGATGACCGCTGGCTACATAACCATGAGGGAGATGTTCCTGAAGAAATGTACGAGGTCCCCATTGGGAAAGCCATAATCAGGAGAAAAGGTGATGATGTGACTGTGGTGGCAATATCTTATATGGTCCATATTGCAATGGAGGCTGGTGTGGAATTGGCGAAAGAGGGCATCGAGGCGGAAGTATTGGATATTCGAACCATTAAACCGCTCGATAAAGAACTTATATTAGACTCTGTAAGAAAGACCGGTAGGTTGGTTGTCGCAGACGGTGGATGGAAGACCTGTGGGGTGGCAGCAGAAATATCATGCATGGTGTTTGAAGACGCTTTCGATGCTATGAAATCACCTCCCATTAGGGTCACTTTACCCGATGTTCCTGCTCCAGCAAGTCGAACATTAGAAGCAGCATATTATCCTACGGTTAATAATATCGTTAAGGCAGTGAAAAAAGCTCTGGATTATTCCTGGACAGAGCTTTATGTCTCTGGTGTAAAAACGAAATCAGTACAAAGGGATTAAATGATAACAGACTATACAGAAGTTACAGAAGTTGCGGGTGATACCGTGTCACGGGAACAAGTCCAAAGGATGTGTACCCGATATTACTTCGCCCGACAATATTGTGCCGGAAGAGACGTTCTCGAGTTGGGGTGTGGCTCTGGGCAGGGCCTTGGATATTTACAAAAAACTGCTGGAAGGGTAATCGGTGGAGACTATTCTGCCCCTCTCCTTCGACTGAGCCAAAAGCATTACAACAGTAGAGTTCCGGTTGTCCAGTTGGACGCACAGGTCCTACCATTTAAGGATGAGAGTTTCGATGTGGCTATCCTCTTTGAAACGATCTATTACCTGAAAGACGCTAAATCATCCGTTGGAGAATGCATGAGAATCCTTCGTCCTGGAGGAACACTTCTCATTTGCAATCCCAACAAGGATCTGCCTGATTTTAATCCCAGTCCTCATAGCTATCGTTATTTTTCTGCTCCTGAATTCGTTCAATTGCTGGGTCCTTTCGGCTTTGAAGTGGAATGCTTTGCGGACTGTAAAGTGGAATATAGCCATCCCAAGCAGCGCCTTTTCTCTTTCATCAAAAGATCCTTCGTCAGGCTGCATTTGATGCCCAAGACAATGGCTGAAAAAAAAGTCTTTAAGCGAATTGTTTTTGGGAAACTTGTTACCCTTCCTTCAGAACTTACCGAGGAAAATTCAACTAGCCAAGGGCCTTGTGTCATAGAGTCATCCAAACCTGATATGTGCCACAAAGTTATTTTTGCAGTTGCCAAAAAAACAGATAGATAGCCGCAAAGAGGCGCAAGAATCTCAAAGAAGATTTGGCTATGATGCCTACTGATCGGCCATTTTTTGAAAGCAAGTGAAGGGAGTCTAATGAGTACACAAGAAGAATGGAAAGTACCATTTTTCAATTACCCTTACATGTTCATTTCCCAAGAAGAAGCCTTTATGTCAGTTATCCGTGATGTGGGCCGTCGCGGCGCCTTCATCATGCAAAAGGATTTGGCTGACTTCGAGGCAAATCTGGCAGCTTATACGGGAGGTAAGTATGCGGTTGGAGTAGCTAATGCTACCGATGGCCTGCAAATGGCGCTAATGGCTGGCGGTGTCGGTCCGGGAGACGAGATTATTTTCTGCTCCCATACCATGGTAGCCACGGCCTCGGCTATCCATTTTGCCGGTGCCGCTCCCGTTCCGGTAGAAGCTGGGCCAGACCATGTGATGGATCCCGAAGCCATGGAGGCTGCCATAACACCGCGCACCAAGGCGATTTTGCCAACGCAGCTCAACGGACGTACGGCGGATATGGATGCCATACGGACCGTTGCCGATAAGCATGGGCTTGAAATTTACGAGGATGCGGCCCAAGCCCTTGGATCCAAGTTTAATGGAAAGTGTGCCGGAACTTTTGGGGTGGCCTCCTGCATCAGCTTTTACCCGGCCAAGGTGCTTGGCTGTCTTGGTGATGGCGGGGCAGTCTTAACCAACAATGAGGAGGTATGCCGGAAACTGCTGTCGCTTCGCGATCATGGCCGGGATGACGATGGTGATGTGGTTATGTGGGGCTTGAACAGCCGGCTTGACAACCTCCAGGCTGCCATTCTGGACTATCAGCTTAGAGATTATCAAAAGGTCATTGACAGACGCCGAGCTATTGCTGCGCTATATCAGGAGCGACTGGCAAATTTTGAGCAACTGGTTCTCCCGCCAGCTCCTGACAGCGACCCTGATCACTTTGATGTTTTTCAGAACTACGAAATAGAGGCTGAGAACCGTGATAAGCTGCGAGTATACCTTAAAGAACGGGGTATTGGCACACTCATACAGTGGGGGGGCAAGGCGGTGCATCAGTTCCGCAAGCTGGGTTTTACCCAGTCCCTTCCGTTCACTGAGCGATTGTTTGAGCGTATGCTTATGCTTCCGATGAATATGTCATTGTCGGATCATGATGTGCATTATGTCTGTGATTGTATCATTGATTTTTATTGGAAATAGCGTCCAGGAATTTCACGAATTAACACGAATTCATTATGGGTGACTTACTTCTTAAGAAGGAGGTGTATGAGATTGTTGGTGCGGCCATGGAAGTTCATAAGGAATTGGGGAGTGGATTTTTGGAAGCTGTCTATCAGGAGGCTTTGGAACTTGAACTCAAAGACAGAGGAATCCCTTTTGAACCGCAAAAACAACTGGCAATTTATCCCCTATTCCGGAAAGATTTTTGCAAAATGCCCATTTTTAGCGGGTTTGGGGCTGCCAACGAAAATTGGTAGTCGCAGAAAGTAGGCCCAAAGAGATTTGAAAAAGATTATAATGCTTGCCAAAAAAGGACTTGACATGATTTAGAACTAATGGTACTGTGGTCGCAGAAAAAGGGAAACATCATCATGCACCTGAGCTACAGTACCTCAAAATACAAAGGGCGATCCTATAAATCATACTCCGTTGCCGAATCCTATCGCGATGGCAAGACGTCAAGAAAACGAACCATCTGGCCTATCGGTAAGCTCACTGATCAGCAGGCGCAACAGATAAGACTCATTCTCAAAGTAGTCCAGAACGAGGACGAGGTCGTTACCAGGCTCAAAGATATTGTAGTCCAGGATACCAAGGCATATCTCGATATAGCGGTTGTAAACGATTTATGGGATCAGTGGCAACTTGATCAGGCTTTTGATTATGATGTTACCGACAGTGAACTTCCTACCCACACTGTCGCAAGGATATTGACCATCAACAGGTGTACCGATCCGTGTTCTCATTATTCCGTTCCTATATGGACTAAAAAGACTGCCCTGGAAAATGTTCTCAAGATAGATCTTTCAGGATTAAATGACGATAAAATTTATTATGAATTAGATAAGATTCACAAGAACAAAATATCTATCGAGAATCACCTTTTTAATCAGACCTATAAAAAACATCCTGATTCATATGGATTTGTTAACTACGATCTGACGACCTCATACTTTGTCGGTTATAAATGCAACCTGTCTGCATTTAGTAAAGGTAAACAGGAATGTCGTGGAAGGCGACAAGTGTTATTGGGTGTTCTTATCAACGACGAGGGATATCCGTTCAAATGGGATGTATTCCCTGGCAATACTGCCGAGGTAAAAACGCTGAAACAAAATATCAATGCTTGCAAGACCAGGTTTAAGTTAGGCGATAAGAATATCACCTTGGTTTTTGATAGGGGCATAATATCTGAGGATAATGCTATCTTGATTGAAGATGCTGAAATGAAATATATCTCAGCATTGGATAGAAACCAGATCCCATCCTGTGGGATTAGCTTGGAATCGTTTAAGGGGTTAAGGGTAGATAAGGCCACCGAAAACGTGCTCGCTCCAGAGGGGTTTAAAAAATATGATGATGAACTGTATTTCCATGATAGTGGAGTTATGGGCAATAAGCGTTTCATCACAGGATTTAATCCCACTTTATTCAAAGAAGACCGTAGTAATCGGGAGGAGAAGATTAATTTTTTCAAGACCTATCTGAAAAGGGAGAACAAAAATCTTAAGGGTGCCCAAAGAGATAGAAAGTTTGATGCCACCAAGAGTCGAATAGTAAACGAATTGAAGAGACTCAAGATTCAAAAGTATTATGAATCACCTGTGCTTGAACCTATAACCGTCCGAAGAAAATTGCAAAATGGCACTGTCAAAGCCATTAAGAGTTTCATAGTCGAAATAAAGATGAAAGATGATATTATCAAAGCTGACAAATTATTAGATGGTGTGTGCGTTTTTATAACAAACCACATTGAAAAGCAAGGGCGTGGGTTTAAAGTGAAACCACAAGCAGTCATCAAGGCATATCGTGACAAGACAAAGATTGAAGATGTCTTTAAAAACGTAAAGTCATTCCTGAAGCTCAGGCCCTTCTTCGTCAATACAGATGCTCATGTCAAAGCCGTCTATACTATTTGCATACTTGCCTACTTCATAAACAAATATCTCTCAAATCAGAGAAAAGCAATAGGGGAAAAAGACTTCCTGAATTCCAAAGAGCTTTATGCTCCGTTTAAGGATATTGATATCGCAACTCTTGAGGACAGTAATACCGGCCAAACCATAAAGAAAGCCGTTAAACTGTCGCCAAGCACAAAAAGATTATTGGACAAAATTGGAATGTCTCGCGTCGCTTTAGAGCACTAAAAATAAGGGTTTCATAAAACGTGTAGTCGCAGAAATAATATTGGTAACTATCTGACACCATTTATTTTTTCGGTTTGAGTCCGGAACCTGGGATTTATTATAAGGGGAAACGACTAGAAAAAGAAT
Source organism: Desulfobacterales bacterium (assembly GCA_030616475.1). GTDB lineage: Bacteria > Desulfobacterota > Desulfobacteria > Desulfobacterales. Next base: position 20,459 of record JAUWXF010000018.1, on the reverse strand, counting down.
ACTATGCGGATGTTGTTTGTTATGAAAAAATCATCGTTGAATTGAAGGCACTGGATCGGCTTACATCGAAGGAGGAATCACAAATACTGAATTATTTGAGAGCTTCCATGCTGAAAGTCGGAGTTCTCGTGAACTTCGGCGCATCATCGCTTGAATGGAAACGGTTTGTGATCTAATTTTTGATTCGTGTTAATTCGTGAAATTCGTGGATAAATATTTGGTGTTTCCATGAAGCGAGTTTTTGACATTGTGCTTTCGTTTGCCGGACTGTTGGTTATGTCACCCATATTGTGGCTCTTCATGCTACTTATCTGGTTGCAGGATCGCCATTGTCCTTTCTATATTGCTCCACGCGTTGGGCGCCACGGCAGGACTTTTCGCATGGTGAAATTGCGTTCAATGATAGTGGGCGCTGACAAAACCGGCGTTGATTCTACGGCCAGTGGCGACAAACGGATTACCTGGGTCGGCCATCTCATGCGCCGCTACAAGCTCGACGAATTCTCTCAACTCTGGAATGTCTTCTGGGGGGATATGAGTTTGGTTGGCCCGCGTCCCAATGTACAGCGAGAGGTTGACCTCTATACCGAAGAGGAGCGCCATCTGCTCGACTTGCGACCAGGCATCACCGACTTGGCATCTATCGTGTTCTCTGACGAAGGGGATATTCTTGAGGGCAGTAAGGATCCTGATCTGAAATATAACCAGGTCATCCGTCCCTGGAAGAATCGCTTGGGACTGCTCCACGTGAAGGAGCGTAGTTTCTGGCTTGACTTACACATCATAGGCTTAACTGTTATTGCCATTCTATCGCGACCGCGGGCTCTGTGTGGAGTCCAAAGAATTTTAAAAAAACTGGGAGCTGACACTCAGCTGGTAAGAGTAGCTCAGCGGAGGGATCCGCTTCAGCCGTATCCGCCACCGGGGTCGAACAGGATTATCGAGAGTCGTGAACCCTCAATGACGGTGACAGGATCTAACACTACTCATCTTGACCACGGGCAAGTGTGAAGAAAAGGATGGAAGCTAGCCCTTCCGTAAGAAGATCAACGGGCAATCCATTTGCGAGGTAAGCTATGAAGACCAGACTATTAGACAGGAACTTTTTGGTAATTCTGGGCATTGACGCCTTGCTGCTGGCCGCTGCCTGGTATGGTGCTCACCTGTTGCGCTTTAACTTCGAGATCCCGGCGAGCAATCTGAGTGTGATGAAGAAAGCTTTTCCTTTCGTTGTCGCCGTCAAGATACTCATTTTCTATTTCTTTGACCTTTACCGCGGTATGTGGCGTTATACGAGCATTACCGATCTTCTGAACATCATTAAGGCTGCAAGCATCGGTTCCTTGCTCTCTATAACTGTTATTGGCTTTGGAACCAGATTGGCCGGTTTTGCACGGTCTGCTTTCATCATCGATTGGTGCTTAACAATTTTGCTTATCTCCGGATTTCGGTTGAGCGTCCGTCTCTATTTTGAGCTTGTTAGTCAAGATAAACCGTGGCGAATTGTTGCGGGAACACTTTTCTGGCCTTTGAGGAAAAAACATACTGATTGCAAGAATCTGGTTATTATCGGTGCAGGTGACTGCGGGGAGAAGATCTATAGAGAGATTCGGGACAATGCTCGACTTGGGTACAACGTAGTGGGATTCCTTGATGATCATCCGGCTAAGGTGGGCATGAAGATCCATGGCATTCCAGTGCTGGGCCGTATAGGGGATATTGAGGCGGTTGCAAAAAGTGTCAGGGCTGACGAAGTGCTTATCGCCATTCCTTCGGCCAGCTCTCAGCAGATGCGCAGGATTGTGGACCACTGCAAGGAGAGCGGCATAAAGTTCAAGACCGTTCCAGGAATGGGCGAACTCATAAACGGCAAGGTAACGGTAAATGTCATTCGAGAAGTGGCCTACCGAGACCTGCTGGGTCGTGAAGCCGTCAAGCTGGACGAGACGCGAATCGGCGATTACCTCAACGGCCGTAGTGTGCTGGTTACCGGCGCAGGCGGCTCCATTGGCTCCGAACTCTGCCGGCAGATATGCCGGTTCCGGCCGGAAACCATTATGCTGTATGAAAGGGCAGAAAGCCCCCTGTACGAACTTGAGTTGGAACTTAAACAGAATTTTGGCGGCATAAAGATTTTGCCTCTGTTGGCGGATATCCGAGACAGGCGCCAGCTAGAAAAGGCCTTTGAGACCTCGAAGCCTCAAGCTGTTTTTCACGCTGCTGCTTACAAACACGTGCCCATGTTGGAACTTCAGCCCTGGAAGGCGATTAAGAACAACATCCTTGGGACGAGAAACTTGATTGACATGGCGGAGAGGTTTGAGACAGATCGCTTCGTTTTTGTCTCCACCGACAAAGCAGTGCGTCCGGTCAACGTCATGGGCGTTTCCAAGCGGGCGGCAGAGCTGCTCGTTCAGAGTCAGAACGGCTGTCGAGCGTCAAGCACTCGATTCATGATCGTCCGTTTCGGCAACGTAGTGGGGAGTGTTGGCAGCGTGGTGCCCCTTTTCAAGAAGCAGATTGAAAAAGGTGGCCCGGTTACTGTCACTCACCCTGAGGTGACTCGCTACTTCATGACGATTCCGGAGTCCTGCCAGCTTATCCTTCAGGCCGGCGCCATGGGCGAAGGAGGGGAGATTTTCATCCTCGATATGGGTACGCCGATCAAAATTGACGACATGGCCCGCGACCTGATCCGTCTTTCGGGATTTGAGCCCGATGTGGATATCAAGATCGAGTATATAGGCCTCAGACCCGGAGAAAAACTTTACGAGGAGTTAATTACTGAGGCCGAAGGCATTGTTCCTACCAGTCATGAGAAGATCATGGTGCTTAGGGGTGAGGAGTGCAACCTGGCGGTCGTAAACGGCAAGATCGATGAACTGGCTACGCTGGCCTATGACCAGGAGGGCGAGAAGATCAAGGCGACACTGCGGGAGATTGTACCGGAATATGAGCCGAGTTGGAGTTAGTATGAAGAAGTTATCGGTTATACGTTATTCGTTATTCGGGTCAATTCGATGGCAAGCATGAAAGGGGAAAGCACTGGGTAGAAAGTTATTGGCTATACATTATTTGTTATTTGTTCAATTCGATAGCAGGAGAGAGTGTGTGCTGTAAAGAATGGGAAAAGATTCTAAAGATGGATCACGAAAACACGAAAGTACTAAAGCACGAAAAGTGTAAGCACTGAGAAGAAAGTTATTGGTTATGCGTTATTTTGCTATTCGTTCAATTTGAGGGAAAGAGATAGTGCAATGTTATTCGTTATTGGTTACTAGATGAAGAGTGTGGGAAAAGAGAGTTTTAAGAGTTTCGAAGAGCTGGAATGCTGGAAAGCCTGTACGGACGTAAGAAGATTTATATCGGAGCTTGTAAAAAAGTATTCTAAAGAAGAAAAATATTCTTTAGTTGACGATATGAAAAGAGCGGCTCGATCTACGAGTCATAACATCGCTGAGGGTTTTGGACGCTTTCATTTTCAGGAGAATATTCAATTCTGTAGACATAGCCGTGGGTCTCTTCATGAACTTGTGGATCAATTAATTGCTTCTTATGATGACGGATTTATCACGCACGAAGAATATGAAAAAGGAAGAACTCTGATATCAAAGGCCATGGCCCTTCTCAACGGCTATATCAATTATCTTTCTCGCCAAAAAGATCGAATAACGAATAACAGATAACAAATAACTATGATTTTCGTGCTTTCCTAATTGCTCTTTTCCCTTTGCTCTTTCCAATAATAGAGTTGAAATTTGTGTTACGTAACTCACAGATGGTTGATGGTATATGGATATATCCTGCTTATTCTGGCCGTCACACCCTATCTGCCGTTATTGATTCGATGGGCTTCTTCTAGATGGTCGGGCGGATCGGTTAATCGCTTCGTATTAGGTGTTGAGATATCCATGGGAATCCTCCTGCTCGTTTTGGCAGGAGGTATTTTTTATTACAACAGGCAGAAGTTTTTGCGCTTTACGCTGATTGCAGGAGGATCAATAGCAGCAGCCTTTCTGTTCTATCGTATTATTCCAAACCCTTATGAGCTGACGCACTTGCCAGAATACGCCATCTTGAGCGTGTTGATAGTGCGAGCAATTAGAGTAGGCGAAGGAACAAACAGTGTGCAATGCACAGGGAGGCATTATTCCACAGTTCTCCGCCGCCGGCGGACAGAACGAAGCGGAGCTAATTTATTGTATTTCCGATCGGCTGTGTTTACAACTGCTCTTGGTACAGTAGACGAGCTCTAGCAGGGGTTGTTACCAGGCAGATCCTTCATGTGGTATGATATTTTGCTGAATGGTTTAGGAGGAGTTTTGGGATTAATGATCGTCTGGGGAATGAGCAGGAAGTAAGCGGAGCACAAAAAGTGTCACGGAACGGATTTAAGGGAATTCCGGTATTTGAAATGTTGTTACGAGATCCGAAATAATGAAGCAGTTTTTGACCATAGCACTTTGGGCAGGTTTGCCATTTGTATTATTGGGAATTAGTGCCCGTGTCATAAAAAGGAGTTGGCTGGAACCAGGTGCATTTTTTGTGCTATACTGGGGTGTAGCCTGTGTTGGTCCCTTGGTTTTGTCTCCAGGTGACAAAGTAAGTGCTGGCGCGGTATATTGGATCTTTTTGTCAACACTGACAGTTCTGCTTGGCGATTTTGTAGGAGCCGTTGGCAGGAAAGAAAAGCAAGTGAGGACACAGAATGTAGTATTTTCTGGTTCGCAGGTGTTGTTCATCAGTTCGGTTGTTATATGTTGCTCAATTGTGGGTCTGATATCGTTTGTTATTGTTCTTAACTCTGCCGTGCAGAATCTGGGGTCTTTGTTGTCAATGGAAGAACTCTTGAATGTTGCACGTAAAATTGCAAGCCACCGCTACGATAGGACTTATAGACCGTTCCTGAGCCAATTTCTTAATATGTTCCTTTACGCAGGTCCCTTGTTCGGCGGGATTTTGGTCGCTATAAGTCAACGTCGACGTTATGTGATAATAGCAGCCCTACCCATATTGCCGGCTTTGCTAATGACGGCTGTTTTTACGCTCAGAGGATTTACTATAATCTCAATTGTATTATGGATCAGTTCGTACCTTGCAACTCGAGTTTTACTTTGTCACTATCAGCTCTTTACAAAGCGACATCTAATTTCAGGATTACTTGTTGTAGTTCTATTGTTGATTATTGTTGCGGGGGCCGGATTTGCTCGCAGAGGATCCATAGATACAGATTCCATTGCAGCACGGTCATATGCTATAGTCTGTAATGTTGCGTTCGGCCACATGGCAGTGTTTTCTAATTGGTTTGAGAGAAGGGGACTTGAAGTTAAGAGTCCATTGCCTGGTTCGTACACTTTTGCGGGAATTTTTGACTTGTTGGGGATACGTGAACGTGAAGTCGGTTTGTTTACGGAAACAGTCACTCTGTCCAGTGGTGACACGAGTACAATATACACGGTTTTCCGGGTTCTAATAGAGGACTTCAGTCCTTTAGGATCTTTATTCATCCTTTTTTTGGTTGCATTTCTTGCCAGCCGTGTCTATCAACGAGTGCTTCAGGGAGATGCTCGAGTCATGCCAATATTGGCAGCTTTTTACGCTACGGTATTGTGGAGTTTTTGCACGAGTATTTGGATCTGGAACTCTATTATTGCTGCTTTCGTTTTGTTTGCAACCGGATTTTTGATTATGCTGGATTTACACACTGTGAAGTCACTACCGGGCACTTTGTACAGTCGTTTCAACAAAGTAATACACCCATCGAAACAAGCGTAACAAATAGCTGATGAATTGGTTAATAATAAGAGTGTAAACGGAATAGCATAAAGGTGGGGCCTGAGATTCAAGTTTCTGTTATCATTGTTAATTGGAATGGGAGGTGCCACCTTGAAGAATGTTTGCATTCCCTTGGACGCCAGACATTCAAATACTTTGAAACCATCCTGATTGATAATGGCTCGAAGGACGATTCTGTTTTGTGGATCAGAAAAGCTTTCCCTTGGGTCAAGGTTGTGGGCCTCCACGAGAATACAGGGTTCTGTTATGCAAACAATTTAGGATATGCTATTTCGAAGGGAAGATTTGTTGCGCTACTGAACAATGACACCAGGGTTGAGCCTGGTTGGCTTTTCTGTTTGTACAGCCAGATGAGAAAGGATGAACGAATCGGAATCTGTGCCTCTCGTATTGTTCGCTATGACGATGAAAATATTCTTGACGCTGCCGGAGATGGATATGATTTGTCCGGTGTTGGTTTCAGGAGAGGATATGGAAAGTGGGCAGACCATTATAAACAGAACAGAGAGGTTTTTGGCGCCTGTGCTGCTGCTGCCATGTACCGAAAAAGCATGCTTGAAAAAATCGGTTTTTTTGATGAGGACTTCTTTGCCGTGGGGGAAGACATTGACCTATCTTTTCGGGCCAAGATGGCTGGCTATCGCTGCGTCTATGTGCCGGATGCTATAGTACACCACAAGGTTAGCGCAACCATTGGCGTGGGGAGCGATTTTCAGATCTATCAGTCTCGGCGTAACGTGGAATATGTCTATTTCAAGAACATGCCCTTTGTACTCATTCTCCTAAGTTTCCCGATGCATCTGCTTTATAACTTATTGACTTTTGCTCATGCTCTTAGGCAGGGACGAGTGCCTGTTTTTCTGAAGGCTAAGGGGGACTTTTTGATAAATTTTATGAAAGTATGCAAGAAGAGAAAAGCGATTCAGGTGCGACGCAAGATTTCGTTAAACGAATTGCTTTCTTCTTTTTCAAATGAATATCTCTTCAAAAGGTGCAAATCCGCATTGGGCAAAAAATGTCTATAGAGCACTCGAAAATCCTGCCTCAGATGCGATTAGTTAAAAACTCTGCATATCTTTTTGCTGCGCGTTTTATCAATTCCCTCTCTATACTGGCCCTGATTTTGATCATATCAAGGCGGCTTGGGCCTGATATTTTTGGGGGCTATTCCTTTCTGAATGCCGTGATCATGACCGGAGTCGTTGGAGCTAATTTTGGTCTCGATACCCTTATGGTGAGAGAAGTGAGCCGTCACCCTTTGCAGGGGAATCGATTTCTGTCCTCTGTGCTGGCATTCAAGCTCATATCCTCTTTAGTAGTCATGGCAGGCTTCTGTGGTCTATTTTGGCTTTTCCTGGACGACCAGGACATGATCAGATTATTGGCTATTTTTTCAATCGTGATCTGCCTTAATTCCCTATCTCAAAGCTTCTGGTATTATGGAGACGCCTTCCAGAAGTTCCAGTTTCATGCCGCTCTGTGGGCATCGTCGAATGTGATTAAGGTGCCCATAGTATGGTTTTTTATCTCGGTCAGGCAAGAGCTGGCCGTAGTCGTGTATGCATTGGTCATTGCCGAGTTCATTTCCCTGCTTATATCCGGGTGCTGGGTGCGGCTACATTTCAGGTTGGTCCTGAGCGATGTGTCGTTCAGATCTATAGCCCCTTTGTTCAAAAAGGGGTGGCCGCTCGCCGTGGTCTTTATTTTGAGTGCAATCTATTTTCGCATCGATTTGATGATGCTGGAGGTGATGAAAGGTGAGAAGGCCGTGGGCATGTATTCGGCGGCCTACAGGTTGATTGAATTTCTTAGCATCATCCCTGGAACGGTGACTGTTGCGGCGCTGCCAGGACTTGCCGGGGACTATTCTACTGATATAGAAGCGTTTAGGACCAGTTTTTACAAGACATTAACCACACTAGGTGTGGCAGGGGGGGCCATCGGATTACTCCTTTATTTGTTTTCAAAAGAAATAGTCTTATTGCTCTATGGGCCTCTATTTTCTGATTCGGTGCTTTCTTTGACCATATTGTCAGGGGTCGTTTTTTTTCTTTTCGTAAACGCATGTCTTTCTTATGTGACGATAGCGTCTAACAACGACAGGTCGGTGGCACTAATTCTTGTCATATCAACTATGTTAAATGTTTTACTTAATCTGTACCTTATACCAAGATACAGTCACGTAGGCGCTGCCATGTCAACGTTGCTCTCAGAGGTGTCGATGTTGTTATTCTATGTTGTTTTCTTCACAAAGAGAAACATATTCGCCAGGCAAAACATACCAGGGGCCCAGCTAACATGACGAATATCACTAGAGGATATCAGAATAATAAAATCGATATTGTGATCGTTACTTACAAAGCTTACGAGTATTTAGAAAGGTGTATCACCTCTATCTATGACGACAGTTCCTCTCGAGGATTTATTCAAGATATAGTCGTTGTAGATAACGCTCCAAGCCTTGCTTACTGGAACAGCGCCCCAAAGCTCTTTGACAACCTGACCATTATTAGGAGTGACAAGAATCTTGGCTTTGCTCGAGCTGTGAATCTCGGAATAAGAAAGTGCCATGCCCCTTATATCATGTTGCTCAACCCGGATACCACAATCCATCGAGATATGATTGGCTGGTCGGTTGACTTTATGGAGCAGCATCCGACAGTAGGCGTAATGGGGCCAAAAATCATCAATGAAGACGGTTCTATTCAGGGCTCAGCTCGTGGATTTCCAAATTATTCCACGTTACTATTCGGTCGAGTCTCCCCGTTGAATCGAATCTTTCCGAATAATCGTTGGACAAGAAGGAATATTCCGTGTTTTTGTAGGCTGGACGACGAAGTAGGTTCGTACAGAGTGGACTGGGTCTCAGGGGCTGCAGCAGTCATAAGGCGCAATGCCATAGAAGACGTCGGGTATTTTGATGAACGATTTTTTATGTATTGGGAGGACGCTGACCTATGCCAACGCATGCGCCGTGCGGGTTGGCAAGTAATTTACTACCCGGTTCCCAGAGTAACCCATTTGGTCGGGAGAAGCTCTAGGCACCATCCTTGGAGGCGTGAGTTGAACTTTCACAAGAGCGCCTTCCTATTAGCGAGAAAACAAGATCACGGTTCGGTTCCCTGGCGATCGTTGCTGGTTGCTTATGCTCTGGGACTTCATATGCTTTTTCGTTTGACGACGGCCCCGTTGACACGCCCATAGCAAGCATTCGCATATGAGGGCAACCTTGCGTAGTGTGCATGGTCAACAGTCTGATGATACTTGAGCAGAATGCACCCATCCGCAATGCGCAATGCAAAGTGGTTCATACCTTCCATGGCCATGTCCTGCACGGCTACTTTTCTCCTTTCAAATCGAGGTTATTCCAAAGAATCGAGAAAATCCTTGCTAAGGTAACTGACACCGTTGTGGTGGTCAGTGAGCAGCAGAAAGTTGAGCTGCGTGATGAATTTGGCATAGGTCGGCCAGAACAGTACAGGGTCATCCCCCTCGGATTTGATTTGACACCTTTTGGCCAATGTAAAGGGAATAAGGGCACATTCCGGGAGCATTTTGGCCTTTCTGCCCGCAATGCCTGCCCGCTCGTGCCTTGCAATGGCAGACGGGCTTCGCAACGCCAGGCAGGCGGGGGGGAGGATGGAATCAGGTTGGTTGGTATTATCGGCCGGTTGACACCCATCAAAAACCACCGCTTGTTCCTTGAAGCGGTACAACTGCTTACAAATAGCAAAGGAGACAATAAAACCCGGTTTTTGATTGTCGGAGATGGGGAGTTGCGCAAAGACCTTGAGAGCCTGACACACACATTGCATCTAGAAGACCGAGTGATCTTTACCGGCTGGATAAGAGACCTGGCTCCACTTTACGCTGATCTCGATGTACTCGCCTTGACCTCGGATAATGAAGGCACACCGGTGACGGTGATTGAGGCGATGGCGGCCGGAGTGCCTGTTGTGGCTACGGATGTGGGAGGGGTGAGAGAACTGATTGCCGAATGCGCCCCAGTGAAGAAGGCTTCGCGCTTCACGGGGCAGGGAGTGCGGAATGCGGGAGTGTTCTCAAGCCGACAGGCGCTATGCGGAACGTACCGATTGCGGATTGCGGATTGCGGAGTACGGAATGTAGCGAATGCGGAATTAACAGCCAAAGAGGGTGAATTTGAGGTCTGTGAGCGGGGGATCTTGGTGAAGCCGGGCGATGTTGAGGGTTTTGCAAAGGGGCTCCGGTATTTGCTCGAACACCCTGATGTATGCAGGGAAATCGGACAGCGGGGAAGAGAATATGCCCTAAAACACCACAGCAAAGAGAGGCTGGTAGCCGACATGGATCGGCTTTATAGAAGTCTCTTAGAGTGAATTATAGGCTGGCATCGCCCATTGAAAAGCCCAAAAAGAGGATGGGCAGGCAGGCAAAGAATTTAGCGATTAAGGGAAATGTGGAATGAAGGCCCTAATAACCGGGGGCACCGGCTTCATCGGAAGCGCCTTATGTAGTCGACTGGCACCCGATAATAAAGTGATCGGGGGGTGAGGGTAAGCGCATTTCACAGGGCACGGAGATTGGGAAATTGGGGGAGAAATTGATTTCAATAGTTAAGACTGAAATTGACACCTGTGTCATAGACGGGTATCATAAGAAGAAAGTCAGGAGGGATTTATGATGATTCCAATGGATCGAATTGAGCTTAATCCGAGAGTTTGCAATGGAAGGCCTGTGATAAAAGGAACACGGATTCCTGTCTCTGTTATTCTGGAGCAGATAGCAGAAGGTGAGTCCTGGGACACTCTGCTTGCTGGCTATCCGGAATTGAAGCAGGAAGATATCCAGGCAGCCTTGCTTTACGCCAGGGCATCTCTTGATCACACTGAGATTAGAGCAGCCTATGCCTGAGCGTCTTAAGCTTTATCTGGATCAGATGTTCCGACTGGATGTAGCGCAGGCTCTGCGTGGTGAAGGTCACGATGTTGTGCGTGCCTCCGAAGTTGGCCAGGACCGGACAGATGACTATCAGATATTGCAGAAAGCGATTGCAGAAAATCGAATTCTTGTTACTCTCGATGATGATTTTGGTGATTGGGTAATCCTGCCGCTTAGCAAACACCCAGGCGTAATTCGACTGAAGGTCAATCCGACAACATCCAGGAATGTCATAGAGCTTCTCCTACCATTTTTGCGGCTTCATTCTTCAGGGCAATTTAAGAATCATCTTGTTATAGTCTCGCCAAGGCGTTCAAAGTGGGTTTATACAGCTTAATTCCCACCCAAGTGGTCCGTTTAATCTGTAAAATCTGTGGACGGATTAAGAGAAATGTGGAATGAATATTCTAATAACCGGGGGCACCGGCTTCATCGGAAGTGCCCTGTGCAGTCGACTGGCGTCCCGATTACCCATTTCAGCTCAAGGCAGTTTTGGGTAAAGATGGGCGACATGGAACTGATTCCTGAGAGGGCATTGCCGACTCCGGAATCAAAGGACCTTGGATTTGAAATTTGTGAGCGGGGGATTTTGGTGAAGCCGGGCGATGCGGAGAGTTTTGCCAGGGGGCTCCAGTATGTGTTGGAACATCCTGATGTATGCAGGGAAATCGGACAGCGGGGAAGAGAATATGCCCTAAAACACCACAGCAAAGAGAGGCTGGTAGCTGATATGGATCGGCTTTATAGAAGTCTCTTAGAGTGAATTATAGGCTGGCATCGCCCATTGAAAAGCCCAAAAAGAGGATGGGCAGGCAGGAAGGGCAGGTCATTACTCATGCTGAACCTGACTACGTATTTGGTCGGAAATGAGGTAGAATCATGGCAAGGGGCGTTCCCCTTGCTTTTTTGGTTTCATGGTGGTAGATTTTATATTGACTAAACAAGGGAGGAAACTATGAGAGAAAGATCAAAATATGAAGAAGATATAAGCGATTTGAGAGTTGCCTTGTCCTGCCCTGTGTAATAGAAAAAATATACCTCAACGCTTATTTGTCTGAAAATCTGTAGAAGCCCATGAAATCTGAGTCTACTTCAGCTGAAAATTTGGTCCGGAAGAAGTGGAAAGCACTCCGCTTTTTTGTCCAGCAACTCCTCTCATCTGAGGTAAAAGACTCGATAGCCAAGATCATCCTTTTTGGCAGTCTTAGAGATGGAAAAGTGGAGGAGCGAAGCGACATCGATCTGTTGATAGTTGCTGTAAATTGGTTGCAACAAGTCGGTGAAGCATGCGACGAGGCGAGTCTGGAGACGGCCCTGAGATTCGATGAAAGCATCCAGCCGCTCGTTGCATGCATTGACAAGCTTCGGAACAGTGATGTCTATTTCTTTCGTAGAGTTTTAGAGAATCAGGAGGAGGTGTTTACAATGACAGAGGAGGAGATCCAAAAGGGTGAGGCAGGTAACTATTTGGCGCTTGCAGTTGAGTATTTTGAGCAGAGTCGGTCTAATCTGGAGTTGAGTAATTATCGATTGATCATCGATGGCAGCTATAATGCCGCAGAACTCTGTGCTAAAGGCCTCCTGATTTTAAAAGGGGAAGACATTCCCAAAAAACATGGAAGTGTCGTCCAGGTATTTTCCAGGCTATACATAAAATCTGAGGAGCTGCCCCGAGAGATCGGCAGGGCGCTCAATCAGGGCTTAAGGTTAAGAAACCGGGCTCGATATGAATATCATGCAGACATCACGGAGCGAGAGGCAAAAGCGGCCTTGGATTTGGCAGAGAAGATGGTCAAGGCTTTAGAAGACAAACTAGCATAGCCTGCTTGGTTCCGGGGAGTTCGGCTTAAGGTGGTAACTAAGAGTTGTTGAGGGCATTTTGTCATGAAACAGCACCTGCTTAGCTATACGAAAAAGTGCCAATATGTATTGATGCTGGGGGATATGGTGATAGGAATTGGGGCCCCGGTTAAACAATACTGCAAATGCATTTAACGGGGTAAAAATTGAGGAATTGAGGGATTCGGGAATTTAGGGATTGGGAAAGCATGTTGTAGGGAGTAGGTACGCTGATGGCTCATGGCTGATAGGACAAAGAGGGAAAAGTTTATCGTTAATTATCAATGGTCGCATAAGAAGCAAATAATGGATATAACAAATGGAGGTGCCTTATGGAGATATTAGAAGAAGTAGCAAATGATCTTAAGGTAGACAGAGAAATGCTGGCGAGAAATAGCCTCAAGTTTTTTTTAAGTAAGGAGTTAAGCAATACAGAGGCGGAAATGTTTAAAATCGCCACTCGGCATGGGATAGAATCTGTACTTGAATTTGATGAATTACTAAGGGGGGTAAGGTTAAGGAGGAAGATATCATAGATGATTTTATGGAGTTTGACTATTTAGTTCTTGTAGAAAAAATGCAAAAAGATTGTAAATTTAATTGGTTATGCGCATTTTAGCCTCGACATTTTCGAAGGGTTGTGCTATCTTAGTGTCGCTAAGTCAATAGGTTAGCAATTTACTACCCGAGAAAAGGAGGCCAAAATGCGTGAGGAAATTGTAGCACAAAGATCGCTTCTCGACCAGGCTATTGACCTACTCATTTCCGTTTTCAAGCCAAACAAGACCTTGAAAAAGATGGACGCTATCATTGATGCCAACCCAGATATAGTGCGGGCAGTTCATGCCGATTTGACCAAGGGGTTACAGAGTTCCGGTCGTCCCGGCATTAGTGCCGAGCGAGTACTGCGCTCGGCTATTTTGAAGCAGTGGAAGGGCTATTCGTATCGAGAGTTGCGTGAGCGTATCCATGATTCTGTTTCCTTCCGCTGGTTCACCCGATTTCATTCCGATCCTATCCCCCATTACACTGCTTTGCAGAAAGCGATTAAATCGATCAAGGCCCAGACTTGGGAGAAGATCAACGATATTTTGGTGCAGTATGCCAAAGAGAAAAAACTGGAAAACGGTAAATCACTTCGCGTAGACACCACAGTGGTGGAAACCAACATTGCCTATCCTCTTGATGCTAAGCTCCTGTGGGACAGCATTCGCGTTTTGACCCGTATTATGGAAGCATGCCGTCAAGTATTGCCGGAGCTCCATTTTGCTTTTTCCAAGAGGACCAGAAGAACCAAGAAACTCTGTTACGCTATCGTCATGGCCAAGGGACCAAAGGCCAAGCAAAGGCGACAAAAGCTTTACAAGGATTTGATCAAGGTGGCCAACGAGGTGTTCCGCATGGGCAGTACCTGTTGTGAACAAGTCATGAAATGTCATCAGATAGAAGCGCTTTTTTTCTATCACGAACTCGATCATTATTTGACGTTGTCTGCAGTGGCCATTGATCAGTGTGAACGCAGAGTGCTCAAAGGAGAAAAAGTGCCTGCATCAGAAAAGATCGTTTCCATCTTTGAGGAACACACTGACATCATCAAAAGAGGCAAAAGCCAGTCACCAACCGAATTTGGGCACAAGGTGTTAGTGACGACCGGTAAAAGTGGCCTCGTAACCCAATACAAAACCTTTCCTGGCAATCCCAGTGACAGCGGGATGCTTTCTGACATATTGACTGCACATCACAAGCAGTATGGCCAGTCTCCAAATAACCTCTGTGGTGATCGCCGCTTTTTCAGTTCGGACAACGAGAAATTGGCCTACAAGAATCATGTCAAGAAGGTATCTATCTGCAAGCCCGGGTACCGCTCGAAAGCCCGCAAGCAGATTGAAAAACAGCGATGGTTCAAAAAACTGCAACGTTTCCGTGCAGGCATCGAAGGTATCATATCGGTGTTGATGCGAGCCTATGGATTAAAACGCTGTCTTTGGAAAGGCTGGCAATCCTTTCAGAGTTATGTCGGCCTGGGCATAGTAGCGTTCAACCTGCAAAAGATAGCCCAACTCACGTAGGGACTAACAGACCCTATGGCAACAACTGCAACCCACAGGAGACGTGTATCATAACTTCTCACAAATGACCCAAAACAAGCAGTGATTGCTACCTGAAGCCTCTTTCTCGGCGAAGGCCTACATGATCGGCAGATTTCTCTGTCCCTGTTGAACAAAAAAATGGGGTTTCGCTACAAAAACTATTTAGAGGCGAGGAGGGACGAACTCTTGAAAGTTATAGGGAAATTACGATGATTGATCTGACTAAAATCAAGAGAATTATTGATATAGAGTATCATGATATATTAGCCAGCTCAGGGACAGATATCTATCATGACAAAATTAGAGCTTACATATTGGACGGCTCTGTCGTGGATATCTGGTTTTCAAAGAAGATACCTGGTCGTTTTTCGTACCATTGGGAAAGACGACATATCAATGGCAAGTTAGTTCGCTTCGCTCACAATTGGAATGTTGGAATAATGGAATGGTGGAATAATGGGTTCAGCGGTAAACAGCCCATTTTTAAATTCTTGTTTATCCAATTTTTACCAATATAGCATTATTACAGACTCGCAAAATCTCGCAAAACCCAATATTCCATTGTTCCAACATTCCATTATTCCATGAGCGGGACGAATTAAGAGTTACAAAAACCCCTTTAACTTCAACAAGTTGTAGAAATTCCGAGACGTTAAATTATATCGTCATGATAACTTTCCAGACCATCGCTGGAAAAAGGTCTCTACATTTCCTAAGCATTTTCATAATGGTTCTCAAAGTCAGGTGCGGGAAAGTTCAATTGATGATGACCCTACAGGGTAAAGATTAGGGGATTAGCCGCTGACGTCGCAGACATTGCTTGCGCGATAGAGGAAGCACTTTTTGGTGATGCGGCACCGCGGTTGGATATGGTTATACATTGCAAAGATGGATAGAACATTCTCCGAAGGGCTGGGTTCATCTACCGGGCAGAGTCGCTCAGGGGATTGTCTGTGATCTGTGTGTGGCTGCCAAGAACAAGAAAGTTGGCCACAGATGAAAGTAGATAAACGCGAAGTTGCTGGCAACGCGATTCTTAGGGTAAAGAGGAAATGACCAAGAAAGCAAAATTACTTGAACGGATCAGAAATAACCCGAAAGACAAGAAATATTATATCTCCTTGAACTATCCTGTTCAAATTGAAAAGGTGGATGAAGGGTTTTGTGCCTTTATTCCCATGTTAAGGGGTTGCAAAGCATTTGGTGAAACCGTTGAAATTGCCCTTAAGGAACTGGAGGCAGTTAAAGAGGGTTTCTTTGATGTTTTCCTGGAAATGGGAAAGCCCATCCCTGAACCTGTTATCCATCTTGATATTCCCTATGAAGTTTTCCGCGGGTTGAAGCACAGGGAAGAGCTGGAACCGTTTGTTGTTTATTGAAGGATTGTGGTTAGCAATCACGAGGCAGGTTGTAAGCGCTGATTCAACCCGTGTTCCGGGTTGCATCTGAAATCCGAAAGGTGATAGAAATCGCCTTTTGGGTATGGAGTCAAAGGGCGGGGCTGGACTTTGATGCCGAAAACCATGAAGGGCTGGTAGCTATTTTGAAAGGATTTTTTTCGCCAAGCTTGTATCCCTTCCCCCGGAGCTTACCGAGGAAAATCCTTCTTGTCAGCCTCCGTGTGTCATAGAGTCGTCCAAGCCTGATATGTGCCACAAGGTTGTTTTTGCAATAGTTATGACATTTATGATCGCGGTGTTAATAATACCGAGTCTCTTATTTGCCCTTGAGACCGCCCCTAGGATAAACGATAGGGAGATAGTGGAGAGGCTTACCAAATTGGAAGAGGGGCAGAAGAATCTTGAGAAGCGCTTTGATGACCTTCGTTCTGAGATGAACAGCCGTTTTAATACACTTCAATGGATGTTGGGGCTTTTCATTACAATTGCCCTTGTAATACTGGGATTTGTTTTACGTATGCAATGGCAGATGCATAGAAGACAGACCAGAATCGAAACAATCCTTGAGACGCATAAGGATGAGATTGCCTTCCTAAAAGGTCTGATAGAAAAACTCCTGCCCCCTAAGGGCGTATTATAGTCCCTCCCTTTTTCCGCCTGACCCCGAAGTACCACAGCAGTGAAAAATATTGGGTTTGTTTTTGCGGGAATGGTAATTGTGCTTTTATTCTTGAAAGGATGTCATTTTTTAATGAATTACAAAGTCGTAATAGAACCAGATATGGAATCTGGAGGTTATGTCGTATATTGTCCTATGTTGAGAGGATGCGTATCCGAGGGAGAAACAATTGACGAAGCCTTGGAGAACATAAAGAAGGCGATGAAAGGCTACCTTTTAGTTCTTGAAGAGGAGTTAGCCAAGAAAAAGGACGCAAAGATTTATGAGGTCGCTGTATAATGCCAAAGTTGCCTGTATGTAAAGGTAAAGAGGCTGTTAGGGCCGCTAAAAAAAGGAACCTTACGAAGGTTGATTCGAGATGCAGGATTGTCTGTAAACGATTTTGTTGAACTGTTGCGTAAAACTGCCAAAAGGAAATAGGGATCGCAAAATTGGCGGTTTTGTGGGTTGAAATGAAGAATCGTGGGTTGAAAATTGCCTGGATTTTTTGGCAGTTCGACTTATTAAATTACCTCAATATATATTTGACAAGGCCGACTGATACGTGTAATAGGCGCTGGTAATGCGGTTGCATCCAGGAATAATGCTGGGTTCGCTTCCAGAAGTTCATTCGGAGAATCTATGAAGATACTGATTACCGGCGGGGCGGGTTTTATTGGTTCTCATCTGGCGGATCGATTGCTGGGGATGGGTGAAGAGGTATTCGTCATTGATGATCTTTCCACCGGCGCCTTGAAGAACATTGAACACCTCCAGGAAAACCCCAGGTTTCACCTCGTGGCGGATACAATCCTCCACGAAGCGGTAATGAACGAGTTGGTCTTCAAGTGCGACCAGATCTATCACATGGCCGCAGCCGTGGGGGTGAAGCTTATCATGAACCGGCCGGTGGAGACCCTGGAGACCAATGTCAAGGGTACGGAGATGGTGCTCAAATTGGCTAACAGCCACAAGAGAAAGGTCCTCATCGCCTCGACTTCCGAGGTCTATGGCAAGGTGATGGATGGCCACAATTGCTGCGTGCTTACCGAAGATACGGACCGGCTCATGGGCTCCACCACCAAGAGGCGATGGGCCTATGCCTGTTCCAAGGCCCTGGATGAATTTCTTGCTCTGGCTTACTATGAGGAGAAGAAGTTGCCGGTTATTATTGCCCGGATCTTCAATACAGTTGGACCGAGGCAGACAGGGCAATACGGAATGGTCGTCCCCAACTTTGTCCAGAAGGCTCTTATTGACAAACCTATCGTTGTTTATGGCGATGGTACCCAGTCGCGCAGCTTCACCCATATTTCCGATGCGGTGGAGGCGCTAGTCGGCCTCATGGCAGAGCCGGGCGCTGTTGGGCAGGTGGTCAACGTGGGTAACACTAAAGAGGTGAGCATCAAAGAACTTGCCCTGCTGGTCAAGGAGATGACTGGCAGTGAGTCGGATATCGAATATATCCCCTACGAGAAGGCCTATGGCCCGGGCTTCGAGGATATGATGCGCCGCTGCCCGGATATTGCGAGGATCAAAGAGCTGATCGGCTTTGAGCCGAAGGTGGATTTGCGGGGCATTATCCAGACTGTCATTGATTACTATAAAGAATAGCCGAGCCGAGAAATGAATCCCTACCTTACATATCTGCTTGCGTTTTCTCTATCTTTTGCTCTTTCCGCAGCACTGACCCCTCTGGTCAGACGCGTGGCCCTCCGGCGGGGGCAGGTGGCCAGACCTCGTGAGGACCGCTGGCATACCAGGCCCACGGCTCTCATGGGTGGGGTGGCCATCTTCGGAGCATTTTGCCTGGCAGTAGCATCGACATTGTTTCTGTTGCCGGGGGCCGGCGCTCTTTCAAGATACCTACCACTGTTTTTGTGCGCTCTCCTCGTATTTTTGCTTGGTCTCATCGATGATATCTATCACCTGCCTCCCCAGACAAAGCTGGTGGGGCAGATTATCGCCGCAGCAACACTCGTCTCTTTCGGCTTCAAGATCAACTGGTTTGTTTCCTACACTTTGAACACATTCGTGAGTGTCTTCTGGATCGTTGCCATCACCAACGCCTTCAACCTCCTGGACAACATGGATGGGCTTGCTGCGGGGATCGCCTTTATCTCTTCGCTCTTTCTCGTTCTCATTACCCTGGTGAGCCCGGGACACGGGCCTGGAGACGGGCAACTCTTGATCCTTGCCTTATTCATGGGGGCGCTTCTGGGTTTTCTCCTGTACAATTTCCACCCGGCCTCCATCTTTATGGGGGATTCGGGTAGTCTGTTCATTGGCTTTCTAATGGCAGGAATCGCTACCCACCAGCGTATCTTTCATTCCGGCCATATCCTTCCCATAATCATGGTCCCGGTGCTAATTCTCTTTATACCTATCCTGGACACCGGCTTTGTCTCGGTCATGCGCACACTCTTCGGCCGGTCCGTTGCGCAGGGAGGCAAGGACCACTCGTCGCACCGGCTGGTGGCCATCGGTTTGCAGGAGCGGAAGGCGGTGCTCACTCTCTATGGCTTTTCGCTTCTGGGCGGCACGGTGGCCCTGGTGGGCGCACTGTCTGGAACAAGCACTTTTTTTACCTTCCTGGTCATTTTCCTGCTTATCTCATTTTTTTTCTGGCTCTATCTGGCAAGGGTGCGCGTTTACCCTGAGGACCAGAAAACTTTCATTGAAAGAAGTAATGCCCTCACCACCATCTGGGTTGATGTCACCTACAAAAGGAGAATATTTGAGGTCATTCTCGATGTATTCCTGATTTCTTTTGCCTACTGGCTCTCCTACTTCCTTCGCTATGAAGGGGGAGCCTATGGGAGTAACTTCCCGTTGTTTCTCAAAACGCTTCCCATTGTCCTTGCATGTTTGATGCTTGCCTATTTCGGTTTTGGCGTCTACCGGGGTGTCTGGCGCTATACGAGCATCGCCGATCTCATTACATACCTTAAGGCGGTGACCAGCGGGATGGTGTTGAGCATTGTGGCCATCGTCTTCCTCTACCACTTTCAGGGTTTTTCCAGGACGATTTTTATGATTTATTGGGGAATTTTACTCCTTTTCCTCGCTGGTTCGCGGCTCTCTTTCCGGATGATAGCCGAGACTTTACGGCAAAATTCGGTGGCTAATGGTCGGCGGGTGCTCATTTACGGCGCAGGAGATAAGGGAGAGTTTGCTCTTCGAGAGATTCTCAATAATGAGAAGCTGGCACTGACGCCGGTGGGCTTTATTGACGATGATGTGCGGAAACACAAGAGAAAGATCCAAGGGTATAAGGTTTTGGGTGGACGAGACAGAGTGGCGGACCTTATCGTCAAGCACAGGATACGCGAAATTATCGTCGCCTCCAGAAATATTCATCCAGAAAACCTCCAGGCTACCTGTACTGTTTGCGAGCAACTGGGAGTAACCGTAAGGAATCTGGAGCTGTCTATCAAATAAGAGTCGAAAGAAGAAAGACGATGATTTAGAGGTGGGAAGAGTCATCAATAGATGATGATATTTTAGTTCGAAAAGGCGGTTTTACATTCATCCCATCTAGGCCCCGATGATTCGGGGCTTTTTTTTCTGAATCTTCATCTTTTAACCTGGGTTGAGCGGTTCAACGTTCACGGTTCCCGGTTGAAGAACCCCTGGCCCAGACCGGGACTACATGGGCACCAAAATCATCTTGGGATGTCGCGCCAGGGCAGGCCTAACTGGCTGTTAGCAAAAGGATGACGCGTCAATAGGGACGAATGTTATGCCTGAAATTTG
>JAUWXF010000182.1 GCA_030616475.1 Desulfobacterales bacterium | reverse complement strand
TCTGCTGCCCATGTAAGTCAGGTCTGGGCCAGGGATTTCGGATTTCGATATTCGGATTTTGACAGCCGTTGTAACGTTCCGGCAACATGTTGAATTGCCAAAATCGAATACAGAACTTTTGGGACACAGAACCAGTGGTTTCATTAGAAACTGTCCTGAAGAGACATGGGTCACACGTGCTTTGACAAGATACCTCAAAGATGCTAAAAACGCAAATGTTGAGATGATGCAGGCTGCACCAAGCCGAGGAGACAGAAGATGAAAGTTACGTGTGATGCGTGCGGGTGCGACATGAAAATAACGTCCAGTTTCAGATACCTTTGCCCGGAATGTAGAAACGAGATTGAGATGGCACACATTCAAGAGACGAACGTAAAATACCGTGATGAGCACAAGAAGAACATAGAGTGGTTAAAAATCAAAGGCAATGAGATCATTATCGTAGAATAGGTCCCCGCCGTCATCAAAAAGATACTCAAGCATCTCGGTTTGTGGTTGTCAAACCAAAGCCCCCACCACGGGCCAATGGACCGCCTGGAGAACTTCACATACCCGCCTGCCTCGCCCGCCTGCCATCGCCTGCTTGTCATCGCCCGAAAATCGCACGCAGCCATGGCAATGGCGGGCAGGTCGCCTGGCACTGCATACAGCCCAAACGCCGGCATGCGGGACAACATGATTGCAGTTATCGACAATCGAAACTGGCTTCTCTTTCTTACACTTGCTACAAGTCTTCGTTTGTTTGGTCATTGGGAAATTATCTCCATGTACACGGAGGCCAGCCGTTCTATGTAACGTTCACGCTTCTTTGCCAGTTCTCGTTCCTTGCCCTTTTCCCTGTTGGGGTTCAGGTCTTTTTCTCCCAAAACTTACACCCCTTAACACTGCCGAATTAACCACTTTCAAACACCCGTAACGCATGGGGGCTATGACAATGGCGTTGAGGCGGGAGAAGAAAACATGCTGTCCACGTCATCCCTCACGGGCTGAAAAACCATGCTAAGATACTTGGCAAAGGCAATCCTGAAAAACTCCGTTGCCCGTCGCCTAAGCTTCAGAAATTCGTCAGGCTCAATCCCATAGGTTTTTCTGATTTTCTCAAGCCTGTTTTCTTGGTCTACTGCCTCCAACTTTTCTTCAACAGAAGCGCGGGAAATAGCCAAGACCAGGGCAAAGAGTTCCTTGACAGCTTGGAAATATTCTTCTTTCTGTTTTCCATAGTGCTTGAGGTTGTCGCCCCACAACTCGGAGTTATCCATCTGGGCTTCCGTGCCTTGGCGAAATTCTTTCGAGGAAATGACAGAATCAAGCATCTGGTGTATTCTCTGAAGAATTGGCTCCATGAGGGCCTGGTTTTTGCCCATGGGTAACACCAATTCATCCATGACCTCCTGGACCACGATGCCCAGCTGGTGACATTCATGCTCCAGTGCCCTGCCAAGCTTGTGTAACCGGTCGTTGTCTGCCTTGTCTTTCTCAGGGTTGATTACCGGTAACTGGGTGTGCTTCATGATGGGAAGATGAATCAAAAAAACGGCCATAAGCGATATGACATGCAAAAGCCCGGCAGCTTGAGTCGTTGCCACACGTCGTTTCTTGAAAAACGACAGAATCTCCTGCCCCATAGGGTGTCGATTCAATTCCCTTCCAAGGCCCTGCTCTTTTCTTTCCTTTTTCAGTCGGCTTTTCTTCCCCATGAGGACACCCGCTTCGTTTGGATTGGCCTTATTGGGTCTGGTGTCAGGCGGTTGCCTGAATAGGGTCGGCTCCTCAAATGTCTTTGATCAGACTGTGGCCGAACCTTCTATGAAAGAGGTCTATGATTTAATCCTGAATTATGCGGCAACCTCCTCCAGATGGAGGTTCCACATGCCTGATGTTGGGGGACGTCTATGATTTTATGCTATTCAGCCTTATGCTAGTCTGAAGTGGTTTTCTTCTGCTATCTTTTCTCCTCGCAATGACGATCTACTTACCGCCGATTGGCAGATTCCCAGGCGCCTGGCTATCTCAACCGTGGTCATACCCAATTCTCGATTCGCCCAGAAACAAGTCAAGCTCCGTGCCCTCACTATTTGAGGTTGTTTGCCCGACCGCAAAATCTCATTGACTTCCAAATCTAACAGGTTTGCAACGAGTTCAACAACCGCGGAAAAATCGTATCCCCGCGTTTGCAGAAGGTATTTTCTTTCCAAACGCTCGTTGCTCTCATTTAAAACGCTTTCAACAAATTCACTATCCCCCAGAATCCTTTCATCGCCTTTCAACCGGATGCCACTTTTGCGCAATGCTTTGATTCCGCCCCAACCCCCCAGACTCCTTATCAGACCGCCACCTGTAAGATCAGGCCTCTTGCCTTCGGCAATTCCTTTTTGCACAAAAGCACGGTATCGTCTTCGCGCCTTTAATTTCGTGTCATCAAAAAGGCCCAATACATAGTCGATATTCTGCCAATCGTTGTTCGTCTTTCCCATGATTACACTGTGACCGGACCAACGGTACCTGTCCAAACCTTTCATCTCAGAAACCAGCCTGGCTCTCAATGGATTAAGGTGAATGTATCTGACCAACTCCTTCAGATAAACATCTTCTTGGCACAAAGATGATATGATGGAAAGCCCCAGGTGCGTCTATCCTTGCTTTTCTTGGCATGCCTCGTCATTATCACCTTCTTCGGCCAACGTAAAGCATAAAATCATAGACGTCCCCAAAATACCCAAAATACCCTAAAGGCGAGGCTGTCTTTAGATTAGTTATTGGTTCAGAGGGTCGAGTCACAAGGGTTCATACGGATACAAGTAAAAAGAAAAATGAGCAATTAGAACAGTGCATTATTCAAAAGCTCAAGAAGCTGAGTTTCCCAGTGCCAGAAGGGGGAAAAAACGTAGTGGTTACGATTACGTTCTTGCTGAAGTGATGTTGAGGTAAGTACTCTATAACTCGGGGTGAAGGCGTTTTCTCCCAGGCAATGTCAATCCAGAAAAAGCCTTCGCCCCCGCGCACTTGTGGAAACCACTATGTCCCTTTCCTATGGCAACACGAAAAAAGAGCAATTGGAAAAATCACGGCAAAGGCAATCATGATCATGGTCAGCATTGGCCCAAGATGAAGCATCGAGTAACTGAAGGCCACCAAGGGCAGAAGGCCCATGCGAACAGCAGACCTCAGTGTCTCATGCCTGACAATGAAATCAGCTACGGGTGGTGAGTATGTGTAATAGGTTCTAACAAACATTCGTCCGGAGGCACAGGGAAGAAGATGCGCATCCCTGAATTTTCTGAGCGTTGCCACGTGTGGCTCCAGGAGCGACCCAAAGGCTGCTGTTGCTATGAAACAATCATCAGATGTCTCGGCCGCAGCTTCGTTGGAATAGTCTGAGGACCCGCTGTCGTTAGTTGCTTTCACTCGATAGCTATAAGTCGTTTTGGGCTCCAGGTTCTTATCGTTGTCGCTGTAAGTGGTCACACCGGCACCCACCGTAGCTATCTGAGCCCAGGTCCTTTCAGACTCTGTTGTACTCCCATCATTAGAATCTGTTTGCGTGGTCGTTTTTTCAGAGACTGTTTTTCTCTCTATGGTAAATCCAGTTTCATCGGAAGAGTTGTCTGTCCATGAGAGATCTATCTGCTTGCTGGAGGCGGCCGAAGCCGTGAGACCGCTTGGTGCGGGCAGGGAAGTAGTGGCGTTAACCTCATTGGAATACTCGGAGTTGTGAGCGCTGTCATATGCCATTACGCGATAATAGTAGGTGTTTGACAAAGTTAGGCCTGTGTTGCTGTAAGTGGTTACATCTGTGGCAACAGTGGCTATTTCTGCATAGGTTCCCTCTAATCCGGTTTTTAGTTCAATCTTGAAGCCCGATTCTCCTGAGGAATTATTTGTCCAGGAGAGATCTATCTGACTGCTTGAGACTGCAGTAACCGTAAGGCCGCTTGGTGCGGGCAGATAGGTCGTGGCGCTGGCGTCGTTGGAATATTCGGAGTTGCCAGCGCTGTTATATGCTGTCACGCGGTAATAGTAGGTGGTAGACTCATTAAGATTGTTGGTATCTCCGAAATTCTCAACATCTACACCAACTTCACCTATTTCAGTATAGTCATCATCTGATTCTGCCTTGCGTTCGATCTTGAAGCCCGATTCTCCTGAGGAATTATCTGTCCAGGAGAGATCTATCTGGCTGCCGGAGACTGCTGTGGCCACCAGATCGCTTGGCGCAGCAGGGTAGGTCGTGGCACTGCTTTCAGCGCAATAGTCAGAGTAGCCACGGCTGTTATATGCCCTGATTTGGTAGGAGTAAACCGCACACTGATCCAAATCTGTGTCTGTATATGTTTCAGTATTTGCATCAACAACAGCAATGTCTTCATAGATTTCATCTGGTTCCACTTTTCTTTCAATGCTGAAGCTCGACTCATCAAAAGAGTTGTCAGTCCAGGATAGACTGATTTGTGTGTCTGACACGGCCGTTGCCACAAGGTCGGTCGGCTCTTCGGGCACCGATATGCTGCCAATAAACTGACCAAAGCTCGCCGGTTTGGTTTCCTCATAATCAGGAATGGATTCAACACTGTAATCAGAAGTTCGGATGACAGATACCCTGCCATCTTCGGTGTCGTCCCCGCGACAGGTCACGTAAACATAAGCTCCGTCCGGCGTGACCGACACGCCGACTGGTTGTTTCCCAACATCATAAACTGTTTTAACTACATCGTAGTCAACCACGTCGTCAGCGGTTTGAATGACGGGTACCGTGCCATTCTGGCTGTCACTCTTTCGACTTGCCACGTAGATATAGTCTCCACTCGGTGACACTGCCACACCCATGGGGGCGCGTCCAACCTTGATGCGCGTGTAGAGTCCAGTCACTTCTTCTCTGGTATTGGTGTCGATGACAGATAGCGTGTTATCCCCATGGTTGGTTATAAAGACGTACTCTCCGTTAGGCGACACAGCAACACCAACAGGATCTTTTCCAAGGTCCTCAACACTCCAGACGACTTCACCGCTGGAGGCGGCAATGACTGATAGCGAGCCATTTTCGTCATCTTTCGTATTACCGTCAAGATTTGCCACGTAGATGTATCGTCCGTCAGGAGATACTGCCACACCTATGGGGGTGCGCCCCACTTCAATGGGAGGGCCGATCACTTCCGGCGAGCCGTCCGAGTGAATGCCGGTGTCAATGACAGACACCGTGTCATCTCCCCGATTGGTCACATAGACAAAGCGTCCATTTGGCGAAGCTGCCACGCCCACAGGTCTTTTCCCAACTCCAAGTGTATGGATGAGTTCTCCCTTAGACGTATCAAGCACATAAACGGCTTTGGCATCAGGATTCGCCACATACACGTATCCGTCTGGGGTGATCGCCACGCCAATAAACGCGTGGCCCTGAAGCTGCTCTTGAACACTAGTGACTGTGAACGTGCGGTCAAGTATCCCGATGGTCGATACTGCGTCACTATTACGGTTTGCCACACAGGCAAAGGTGGCTGACTCGCCTGGACTGGGCTGAGTCAGAAAAAACCAGAGGACCGCAACAAGACTAAGATGCCATATTTTCTTCATAGCGTACTCCACAATACATATTTTCTCAAACAGTGGCTGAAAGGTGTCATGACCGCATGTATAGCAAGAACCGTGCACAATCAGCTGGTTGCGATAGGTAGCGTATAATTACAGGTAGTTATGGAGTATTCATACGAAGGTGAGCCTGCATGATTGAGCAATAAAGGTTATAAAAAGGGTAAATAATTACTCAATGCGGCGGCAAGAGGTTGCGCAGTGTGAAAATAGTTACCACATACAAGATCGCCTGGCGATCTTGTATAAGGCGGGTTGGCCGCCCTGAAACAAATATTGGCGAACTCGCAAAGTCTCCCCCACGCCGATGGCGTGGTCATCTCAAGCGAAGCGAGAAATTTTGCGGATCTAAGATGAGATATTCATCGGATTCGACTTTCTACGAAGCCGTCAAGACTGGGAGCGGAGGATTCGGGAAACCTCACGAGTCATTTCAATGAAGACGAAGAAGTCGTCAAAAAGATACTCAAGCATCTCGGTTTGTGGCTTGTCAAACCAAAGCCCCCACCACGGGCCAATGGACCGCCTGGAGAACTTCACATACCCGCCTGCCTCGCCCGCCCGCCATCGCCTGCTTGTCATCGCCCGAAAATCGCACGCAGCCCCATGGCAATGGCGGGCAGGCCTGAGCCTCGCGACCCGCCTGCCACTCGCCTGCCAACGCCTCGCTCGCAGGGAAGCTACAATGCCCGCATACACGGCAATGGCGGGCAGGTCGCCTGGCACTGCATACAGCCCAAACGCCGGCACCCGCCTGCCAACGCCTGAGACAGCATTG
>JAUWXF010000224.1 GCA_030616475.1 Desulfobacterales bacterium | reverse complement strand
CGAAATCCGAAACAAGCTCGAATCACAAATGCTCAAATTTTCAAAACATAGTACTCATTTTCCACCTTTGAAGGATAATACTCTCTTCCGTTTAGGTCATTTGAATTTTGTACATTTGGATTTGTTTGCGGCTTACACCTTGAAAACAGTACGTATTTCGAATTTCGTGCTTCGAATTTCGATCAATCCTTTTTGGCAAAGCCACTGAACTCTGACCTTGCCCTGAGGGCAAGGGTTTCTATGCTGGACTAAAGTCTGCCCTCTGCGCTTTGCCCTCTGCGCTTTGCGTCAACTTCCAACGCCCGGTTCATGCTGCCGGACACATAACCTTCCAGATCCACAGCTACATGCAAGAAACCGATCTCTCTGAACTTGCCCACAATGGCTTTTCTGAGGTCATTGCCCATGATCGTTTTTAGCCCCTGGCCTTCCACCTCTATCCTTGCCACAGATCCGTGGTGCCTTACTCTGCACTGCCTGACGCCCCTTTCAAAGAGAAACGCCTCAGCCTCCTCAATCATCTTCAGCTTTTCAGCAGTAATAGGACTTCCATAGGGTATCCTTGTGGCAAGGCAGGCCATTGCCGCTTTATCCCAGGTAGAAAGCCCCATCTCTTTTGAAAGGTGGCGGATATCCTTCTTGCTCAAGCCAGCGTCCAACAAAGGAGCCATAATTCCCATTTCTTTGGCGGCCCGAAACCCTGGGCGATAATCTTCCAAATCATCCACATTGGCTCCATGGGCCACACGTCTTATGCCTCTGTCCGCTGCTATTTCAATAAGTTTCTGAAAGAGGGATTTCTTGCAATGATAGCACCTGTCCGGCCCGTTAGATACAAAGGCGGCAATGCTGGTTTCTTCCGACCGGAAAAGGATGTGCTCAATACCTCTCTCCCGGATGAATCTTACAGCCGCATTTTTTTCACGTGCCGGATATATCTCCGAAATCGCCGTTGCTGCCACCGCTACTTCTCCAAGGGTTTCATGGGCCACGGCTAACAGGAATGTGCTGTCCACCCCCCCGGAAAAAGCGATCAGCAGGGAACCAGCGTCTCGCAGCAGACGCATCAGGTCCTCTTTCTTGCGTGTTACGCTCTCTTTATCCATCTTGATTCGGTCCCGTTAGAATAATTATACCCCAATCCAAACCATCCTTCTATCACAAAAAAAGATTCACCATCCCAAAGCAAGTGGCCATAGGCATATGTACATAGATAGTTCTTTTTTTCAACCGATCCTTTTAAATCTCCATAGAACGACTTCTTGTTAAACCGTACATTTGTCCTTGACATCGGGTTGATCCATTATTATAGTCTACCTAATTAGTATAGATTAGGTTGGTATATAATCCTAACAATTGAACTAGTGAAAGGAGTAAGAGATGAAATTTGTTGAGAATCACCCATCCGATGATACCTTGGATCTGGTGTGCCGTATGTGCCCTCTGCATCTTTTAGAACCCGGCGACAAGCTCAGATGTCTAAAAAGGGGCCAGGTATTGGAGGTTTTGACTGACTATGACGGGGCCCTGGAGGATATCCCTGCCTGGTGTCATAAGTGTGGCCAGGAATTCATTGGTATGGAGGAGGACGAGGACTGTTATAAACTATATATAAAAAAAAGCACCTAGGGGCTTCGCCCCAGTTGGCCTGCCCTGGCGCTCACATCAATATATAAGCACATAGCCTATTAGTCAGGTCTGGGCCAGGGAGTATTGGAGCAATGGAGTACTGGAGTGATGGGTTACAAGCAGCTGGCGTAAGGCCCAGGGCGCAAGGGGTAAGGGAAAAAGCATTTTGCCTTGTGCCTTTTGCCTTGTGCCTGATACCGCTTTTAATACCCAGTACTCCAACACTCCACTAATCCATGTGAGCGGCATACGCCGATTGCCAGTATGAGGCCCATGATTTCAACAGGTTGTACAAATTCCGAAACGTCTAATTAGAGAGGCCCAACATGAAAAGAGTATATATGGATCATGCAGCAGCAACGCCCGTAAGAAAAGAGGTCATTGAAGCTATGCTTCCTTATTTTGACGAGCACTTTGGTAATCCCTCGACTGTCTATGACATGGGTTCGAAGATCAAGCATGTCATCGAAGAACAAAGAGCAAAGGTAGCCAAACTGGTTGGTGCCAAAGCAGAGGAAATCATATTCACCTCATCAGGTGCGGAGGCAAACAACCTCGCGGTAAAAGGCTTGGCCCTGGCCAGGCAGAAGAAAGGGAAGCACATTATTATTTCCGCAGTTGAACATCATTCTGTTCTTAATTCCGCGAGATTCTTGGAACGTATGGATTTTGAGGTGACTTTCCTGCCGGTGGACGAATACGGCCTTGTCGATCCGAAACGTCTATCTCAGGCAATAAGGCCTGAGACCACACTTGTGTCAATTATGCATGCAAACAATGAGATTGGAACCATTGAGCCCATATCAGAACTTTCTACCATCTGTCGGGAAAGAGGGGTCGTCTTTCACGCGGATGCTGTTGCAACAGTCGGCAACATACCAGTCGATGTCAGTGAATTAAATGTAGACCTGTTGAGTCTTTCTGGTGTCTCCCTTGACGCACCCAAAGGGGTCGGAGCACTTTATTTCAGAGATAATCTAAGACTTATGCCATTGATTCATGGCGGTATCCAGGAAAGGGGCAGGAGAGGGGGAACAGAGAACGTCCCCGCCATTGTCGGACTTGGCAATGCATCAGAGCTTGCGGCAAAAGAACTGACTGACAAAGCCAACCATGTGCGAGAACTGAGGAATCTCCTTGTTGCGGGCATCCATGAGCGGATTGAGCAGGTAAAACATACAGGCCATCCCGTCAAAAGGCTTCCCGGCCATGCAAGCTTTTGCATTGAGGCTATTGAAGGAGAAGCATTGCTTTTTATGCTCAACCAAGAGGGCATCTATGCAAATACAGGCTCTGCCTGTGCTTCAAAAGCCCTTAAGACCTCTCCTGTTCTTGTGGCAATCGGAATACGGCCTGATCTTGCACAAGGGTCTATCGTATTTACTCTGAACAGCAGTAATACAGTTGCAGAAGTTGAGTATGTACTCGAAAAACTTCCTTTGGCTGTTGAAAAGCTTCGCTCGTTCTCTCCTATCTGGAGGAAAGAGACCGCTGTAACATTTTAGTTGTTTGAAAACATTATCGCATACAGGCAATCCGATTCTAAACCGTCTCAAACTCGCGCATAAGTGAGCGTAAAGAAAGAACAGGGAATGACTTTTGTAAATAACCTCGATTATGGCGGATATCATTTAACCGTTAGAAAAGATATGCCATTTTTCTGCTCTTTCTTAACGCTCACTAATACGCTCAAACAGTGACCCGCTTTAGAATCGGATCACCTGTATGCTCGTTAGGCTTGCTTTTTCAATAGGCTAAATTGATACAAGACCGCTGCCTAACAAGGAGGGCTTTGTATGAAACTATCTACCAGAAGTCGCTATGGAACGAGGATGATGCTGGACATGGCCCAGCATTATGATGAAGGTCCCATACAAATAGGCGATATTGCAAAGCGTCAGGATATTTCTGTTAAATATCTTGAACAACTCATTATACCACTTAAGAAAGCCAATTACGTGGAGAGTGTCCGTGGTCCCAAAGGGGGTCATATGCTTGCGAAGTCCCCAGAGGAAGTTACTGTGGGGGAAATCGTCGAAGTGCTCGAAGGCGGGATCAATCTGAGTCGATGTATTGAAAATCCTAAAATATGCGACAGGTCTGACACTTGTTTGACCCGTGGCGTTTGGGAAACGGCAACAAGAGCCATGTATGATAAGCTTAATTCTATAACTTTATCTAAGATGATTAAAACGGGCAAAAGAACTTAAGGAGGTAAAAAATGTATTCAGAAAAGGTGATCGATCATTTCTCAAACCCGAGAAATGCTGGAGTCATAGAGAATGCCGACGGGATCGGAGAAGTTGGCAATCCAGTATGTGGAGACATGATGAGCTTCTATATTAAGGTCGAGAACGATAAACTCGCTGATGTAAAATTCAAGACATTTGGATGTGTTGCGGCCATTGCAGTATCCAGCATGGTCAGTGAAATGGCCAAGGGCAAAACCATAAAAGATGCCAAAGCCATAACAAAAAAGACCGCTGCAGATGCCCTTGATGGTCTCCCAAAAGAAAAGATGCACTGTTCTAACCTTGGTGCAAAAGCGCTTGCTGAAGCTATTAAAGATTATGAGGAAAAGAAATACGGAAAACCAAAATCTGTGAGTGAGCAGAAAAAAAGAAAAAAACCAAAAAGGCGTGTTAAATGTGGCCATTGTGATGCACGAAATCCCATTACTGCAAACTTTTGTATGAGCTGTGGGGAAAAGCTGAATGCTTAATTTGTTGAATAGTTGAGTAGTCGATTAGTTGAGTGGTCAAGTGGTTAGCCCGCCCTGGCGCATATTTCACGTATACAAGCACATAGCCAGATAACCAGGTCTGGGCCAGGGTCAAAACCCGACAAATCACGTTCCCTT
>JAUWXF010000008.1 GCA_030616475.1 Desulfobacterales bacterium | reverse complement strand
TCAAAACAAAGAAATTGAGAAATTGAAGGATTGATGCGTTGGCATACTAACTAAATGCCTGAATTCCTGAATCTGTAATGTTTAGAACATTTGGACATTTGATATTCGGATTTGTTTCGAATTTCGACCTGCCCGCCATTGCCAGAGACCTGCCCGCCATTGCCGTGTGTGCAGGCATTGCAGATGTCCGGCGACCGTGGCGTTGGCAGGCGGGTGCCGGCACATAAGCTGAATGCTGTCTCAGGCGTTGGCAGGCGGGTATTCGTATTTCGAATTTATTTTCTGCCAGAAAAAACAGCAATTCAATTATTAACGGACTCAAGTAACTTCAAGACAATCATGAAGGGTTGAGTAATGCCGAAAATGCCATGGGTGGATATCATTGTCCTCAACTGGAATGGTCTGACAGATACGTTGCAATGTTTGCAGTCGCTGAAGCGCATAGATTATCCGGCCTATAGGGTCGTGGTGGTGGACAACGGCTCTGCTGATGGATCGCCAGTCTTCATTCGAAAGCGATTCCCGGAAGTCACCCTCATGGAGAATGGTGAAAACCTGGGTTTTGCCGGCGGGAACAACATTGGGATGCGTCGGGCGTTTGAGAATGGGGCAGACTACGTGCTACTGCTTAACAACGACACCGAGGTGGCGCCGGACTTCCTGCGTCTCTTGGTGGCAACCACTGAATCGGACTCCAGGATAGGTGTTGCGGGACCGATTATTTACTACTATGAAGAACCCCGGATTGTATGGTCGGCAGGGGGCAGGCTTGACTGGCGGGGTCGAACCTGGATGATGGGCCTTAACGAGCTTGACACCGGGCAGTTCGGCGAGGATTATAGGCATGTCGATTTTGTCACAGGATGTGCCATGTTGGTGAAAGTCGCTGTCCTCCAGCAGGTGGACATGTTAGATGAGCGCTTTTTTGCCTACTTTGAGGAAGTTGAATGGTGCGTGCGGGCAAGGCGGTCGGGTTTCATGATCGTGAACGTGCCCAATGCTAAAGTCTGGCACAAAATCCCCCTTGATGCTCGCGAGAATTCACCGTTAGTACATTACTATATGACCCGCAACCGGCTGCTGTTTCTTAAGGCCACCGGTGCAGGTCCACTGGCTTGGCTGAATACCCTCTTGGCCGAATACCTGCGTACGCTGGTTAGCTGGGGCCTGCGGCCCAAATGGCGCGGCAAGAAGTTACACCGCGAAATGATGCTCCGGGCTATTGTGGATGCAGTCCGGGGCCGTTGGGGCCGGTGTTCCATTGATCAACTGAGCCAAGAAGGATGATGTGTATCTTCTCTTCTGACTCCTGACTCCTACCTTCTAGCTCCTATAGCTCAAACATGGACGTCTCTATTATCATCGTGAATTGGAACACCCGCGACCTGCTGGCGCAATGTCTACATTCGGTATACCGAACAGTGGAGCGGCTAGACTTTGAGATCTTTGTGGTGGATAACGCATCTACCGACGGCAGTGCCCAGATGGTGGGCCGCTCGTTCCCCGAAGTTCGACTTATCGAAAACACGGAGAACGTGGGTTTTGTTCGTGCGAACAACCAGTCCATCGAGCACTGCCACGGACGTTATGTGCTTTTGCTCAACAGCGATACGCAGGTGTTGGCCAGCTCGCTGAACAACATAGTCCGATTTATGGATAAACACCCCAACATCGGGATTGCTGGTGTGCGGCTGCTTAATCCCGATGGGACTTTTCAAGCATCATACACACCTTTTCCCACACTGTGGCGAGAGTTTCTCATACTCAGCACATTGGGAAGACGCCTGATCCGGCCATCCTTTCCCAGTTGTGGACCACAGACTGAAAAAGGCGCTCAGAAAATCAAGGGCTATGTGGAAGGTGCTTGTCTGCTGGCCCGTCGTGAGGCTGTGGCTCAGATCGGTGGGCTGGACGAGCGTATTTTCATGTACGCTGAGGATGTGGACTGGTGCTATCGGTTCCACCAGGCCGGGTGGGAGGTGTGGTACATCCCCCAAGTCCCCATCATTCACTACGGTGGACAGAGCAGCAAGAGGCGACGCGGACGTATGGAGGCCGAACTCTATCGCAGTCGTGTATATTTTTTCCGCAAGCATTATGGCAGGCCGACTGCATTCTGCTTGAAGGCTTTTATTTACGCGATGACCTTACCTAAGATGCTCATTCATAGACTGCTTAGAATCGTTACCCAAGGGCGCAGAGGAAGAACCGTCACTAGTTGGCACGAATTACGCCTGGCGCTGACCAACATAGACTCACCGGTCAAAGAGGGAATCGTCACGTGAATGTCCTCCTTCTCACCCAGGTTTTGCCTTATCCGCCCGATTGCGGGCCCAAGGTGAAGACTTGGAACGTGTTCAGGTACCTGTGTGAGCGCCACGAAGTAACGCTAGCCTCGTTCGTGCGGTGTGACCAGTTGGCGGATGTGGCGCACCTGCGGAGCTACTGTCAGGCCGTTCACACCGTGCCGATAG
Source organism: Desulfobacterales bacterium (assembly GCA_030616475.1). Lineage (GTDB taxonomy): Bacteria > Desulfobacterota > Desulfobacteria > Desulfobacterales. The sequence continues at coordinate 46,850 of JAUWXF010000008.1, read as the reverse complement.
AGCGGGGTGTCGTGCGGGATGGCCTGGCGATGGTCCGCAGCCTGCTCACCGGGCAGCCCTGGATGATGGTTCGTGACAACCGGCGGCCGATGTGGCGTCTGATGGACCGCCTGGCGACTGAACAGCACTTCGACTTGGTCCACGCCGATCAGCTCAACATGGCCCAATACGCTGAACGTATGCCGCATTCGTTTCGCGTACTGGATGCCCACAATGCGCTGTGGGTGCTCTATCAGCGGCTGTGGGAAACGATGAAACCTGGTCCCAAAAAGTGGCTGCTGGGCCGGGATTGGCGGTTGCTGAAGCGGTACGAGGGCCACATTTGCCGTGAGTTCGACGCAGTTCTGGCAGTTAGCGAGAAGGACAGAGCCGCACTGGAGGAGGCCGCCGGCCATCCGTTGGGCATCCGCGTCGTTCCGATAGCCGTGAATACCGACGAGGCTACTGTAATAGAGCGCACGACAGGCCCATACATCCTGCACATGGGCACCATGTACTGGCCACCCAACATTGACGCAGTGAAGTGGTTCGTCAATCGGGTGTATCCAATCATCCGGCAGCAGCGACCCGATGTGCAGTTTGACGTGGTTGGCGCCAAGCCCCCACGCGAATTACTTGCCCTCAACAACGCCGGTCTGGGGGTAAATGTCACCGGATATGTGGAAGATCCAAAAAGCTATCAGGAGCGGGCTGCTGTAATGGTTGTGCCGTTGTTGGCTGGAGGCGGGATGAGGGTAAAAATTCTCAATGCTCTGGCTGCGGGTATTCCAATCGTGTCTACTAGGTTGGGTTATGAAGGTATTGATGTGAGCCCTGGTAAGGACATCCTAATCGGCGACACGCCTGATGCGTTCGCTGCTCAAGTGCTTCGGGTGCTAAACGACCGCGCACTCGGTACACAATTGTCCACCAACGGGCGAAAGTTGGTGGAAAAAAAGTATGATCATAATACCGCCTTGCGTCCCTTGGATGAGGTATACGCTCAAGCCAATCGCGCCGCTAAGGAAGATCTATTTGGGCGCGTCTTTTAACTACTTGACCGCTATGGAAATTGACGGCCTTTAAACTGCTTTCAATGGTGCTATTACCTCAAACAGATCGTTCGACACAAAATATTCAGCATGCTTTCCTCAAGTACCAATTTACATTGAAACGAGACCTTTAAAAAGACGTCCCCTTTCTCCCAATTTCTTCGTCAGGCTCAAATCTTGCACGAAGTGAAGCACCAGCGCTATCCTCGACATATTCAGTGTATTCCTGCCTCTCCCGTGAAATGCCAATTATATTTTACTGGGCCAGTTAAAATCTTCGCGTTGACTGGGGGCATTGATGCCCCTAGCCGTTGCGGGCAGCTTGACACCTGTCCGATTCCGTTGTCCTGTGGAATTGTCCTTGAATTAGAACAATATTGAACGTTTTTCAAAGGTCTGTAGGAGATTTGCAAATGAGTGGGATCTTTGGGGTGTTGAATTCCAAACGAAATACACACATTGACAAGCTTCTCACCCGGATGGGCGAGGCGATGTCTCACCGTGATTGGTATGTGGTCGAGACTCACACCGATGAAAACGCCAATGTGGGCCTGGGGCGAATTGGTATCGGGATTCTTAATCGGACGACACAACCTGCACAGAACGAGACGGGTAATCTTATCGTTTTCTTCTGTGGAGAGCTATATAAGGTACAATCTATTCGCGATAGGCTTGAAGTTGAAGGGCATGTCCTCCATACAGAAAGCTTCGAAGAACTCGTATTGCACTTGTACCAGGCTAAAGGATTGGCTTTTGCGCAGGAAATTGAGGGGCCATTTATTACCTGCATATGGGATACCCAGACATCCAAGCTGTTCATCGTGAACGATCGATTCTCTCGCTACCCTACATTCTACGCTCACTACATGGGGCGATTGGTATTTGCACCAGAACTTAAGGGAATTCTGCAAGATGAGAAATTCCACAAACGGTTAAACCTGACGGCTTTTTCGGAGTATATACGCTTTGATCGTATGTTAGGTGAAAAGACCTTTTTTGAAGGAATTGAATACATTCCTGGTGGTTCCATCCTGACCTATGATCTTGCCACAGACGAACTCAAAATCGAAAAGTTCTGGGATTACACTCACATACCGTCAGAGATATCGCCACATACATCATTTGATGAAGTTGTTGGCGAGGCGAGTCGGCTATTGATGCAGGCATTTGAACGCTTGACGGCTGACAATCTTCGGGCTGGTGTGTATCTTACTGGCGGACTTGATTCACGCACTGCCCTGGGAATGGCTCGCAAATTTGGATCTGCTGTTTCGCTCACTTACGGTGCGCGCAACTCCAGAGACGTTATCTATGCCCGTCAGCTCGCCAAAAAAGCGCACAGTCCTCATCACCTCTTTGAGTTTAGGGACGGCAAGTGGGTTCAAGAAAATGTGGATTTCCATATAGAGCTGACTGAGGGGCTCCATACATGGCTGCATATGCATGGCATCAGCACCCTGCCCATGGCAAGAGAGCTGATTGACTATAACTTGACGGGCTTCTTTGGCGATATCGTTATCGGCAATCGGGTGTTTGATGCTCTGGCTCCTCGTATGACCTATTTGACTAATCATACCGCTTTCTTGACATATCTTTTTTGGATTATGAATCAGAAGGCATCATGGCCATGTATCGACGAGGCGGAAGAACGTCTCCTGTATACACCAGAGCTAGTCCCACAGATGCAAGGGCGTGCGTTTGAAAGTCTAAGCGCAGAAGTGAGTAAGTTCTCTGGATTCGAGCACTGGCGGCAGTACGAGTACTTTACTCTGTGGAACCAAACCGGACGCAGAACTCACTACTCTGTTGTGTTTATGCGTTCGCACATCGAGACTCGCTATCCATTTTATGATTACGCGCTTTTTGATTTTATGTACTCTTTGCCGCTGGACATGCGTTATGCGTCTCGTTTGCATGTTGCAATCATCAACCACGAAATGCCGGAATTGGCTATGGTGCCGCGGGAGAGTACGGATCAACTGATCACTGATCATCGAGTAATCAGATTAGGCCATGCGCTGCTTCAAAAAGTGAAGAATCGCATAAATCGTCACCTTGCTCCGATCTTTCCTCAAAAAGTCAGCCTGTACGCGGACTATGAAAACTGGTTGCGCACAGATTTGCGAGATTGGGCTGAGAGCATCTTGCTTGGCAAACGAACACTTGAACGCGGTATCTTTAATCCAGATGCATTGCGTGCACTTTGGGAACGGCACTTATCAGCTCGGGAATTGCACACCATCGGCAAGATTGCACCGATCATGACCTACGAGATGATGCTACGTCGTTTCTATGATTGAGAGATAGGTATGAAAGTCCTGATGGCTGTCCATCACTTTCCTCCTGCCTTTGGTGGCGGTGCGGAGTGGCGCGCTTACCGTACTGCCCGTGGACTGCAGCAGGCTGGACACCAGGTGCAAGTCGTCTGCGTTGATTCCATCACCCACGGAGGTGGACAGACGTTGAAATACGATGAGACAACTTACGATGGGGTGGCCGTATGTCGGCTGTATTTCAACTTGGCTCAATCACCGAATCCTTTTCTGTGGAGCTACCGTAACCCGATTATTGGGCAACATGTGAGCGACTTGTTGGATGAGTTCGGACCCGACGTCTTGCACCTGATTAGTGGCTACCTGTTATCGGGCAGCACCATTGAAGCTGCCCAGTCGGTGGGCGTGCCAACGGTGGTGACGTTGACGGACTTCTGGTTCTTGTGTCCACGCATCACCCTAGTGTGCAGCGACGACTCGCTGTGCACCACGCCCGCTGACCCACTGGCTTGCGCGCTCTGCTTGCGGAAGGAACAGCGTCGTTATCGTCTCCCTGACCAATTAAGTGGAGGGATGCTTGGTCGAGCGTTTTCTCTTATCTGGCGCAAAAACAACGACGCACTTCTGGCAGCACTTCAAGCGCGGAAATCATATCTAGTATCTCTGCTCGACACTGTAGACTTCGTCATCTCACCCTCCCAGTTTCTGAAACAGTTGTTTGAAGCGCGGGGGGTTGCGCCGCTCCGTTTTGTGTATATGCGACAAGGGTTAGACACGACAAATTGGGTAGATGGGAAGCCCACAAGTAATAAGTCACATTTGCGGATTGGCTACATTGGGCAAATAGCCAAACATAAAGGGGTAGATGTTCTTGTAGAAGCATTCTATCGCTTACGAGCCAGAGAGAAAGCTCCCCAGTTGATACTCTATGGTGACACCGACCAGTTTCCTGACTTTGCAAAGCAGTTGCATAAACAGGTACAGGGCCGGGAAGACATTGTGTTTGCCGGACGATTCCAAAATTCCCAGATTAGACGTATACACGCGGGCATAAATGTGTTGGTGGTGCCGTCCGTATGGTATGAGAACAGCCCCAACGTCATCCTGGAAGCGTTCGTCACGGGCACGCCAGTCGTGGTTTCGCGTTTGGGGGGCATGGGCGAATTGGTTGCAGATGGTGTCAACGGCTTTCAATTTGAGCCAGGAAATGCCAAGTCCTTAGCTCGGGTGTTGCAACGTTTTATTGACCAACCTCACTTAGTCTCGAATCTGGGCCGGGATATGCCGCTGGTCAAGACGGTGCAGGAAGAAATCCGAGAGTTGCTTCAAATCTATACTTCCCTGCAGGCAAATTAAATTGCCTACGTGCTCAAACATCCATGTCTTTCAAGATACCCATAAAACCGCAACGGTGCGAGGGATCCGTCAACAAAAGGATTCCCTATCCATCATAGTGCGACAGACCCAGAAGTTTTTGAAGTTTGAAAGGACGAAATATCACAATGACACAGAGGGCGGTTAATTCATACTCGAATAGATGGAAGAGCTATGTGACCGTTCATAATTTGCCTGCCTCTTTTTATAGATCTTACTCACCGCGTTTGCTAAACAAAGTCCAGATTGATAGCATAGTCAAATTGTAAATCTGTAGTTCTATAAACCGATTTGAGAAGGCCAATATGAATCATCGTTATAATATTCTGTTCTTTTCAGAAGAAACAGGACTGACAGGAGCCGGAATAGTCCTTATTCGACTCATAAAGAATATAAATAAAAACCGTTTCAGACCAATTGTTTTTACGAACAAAAAAAACGAAGCGCTTATGAGGATTCTAGAAGAAGAGAATATTCCTTATTGGAAAAGCAATGCTTTTCGTGACTTTAAATCCATGCATTATTTTGAAACTGGATTTGGGGTGAAAAAAATTATTGCTAGAATAGCTTTAATATATAGAATCACAATTGAGCTTGTTCCTTGCATAAGAAGATATAAGATTCATCTAATCCATGCCAATAATTATCCCGTGTCGCTATACTGTACTTTTGCTGCTCTATTCACTAAAACCCCCTTTATCTTTCATGAACACAATATGAGGAAAATCCGATTTCACAGCTGGTTAAACTATAAATTCGTCGGAATTACGTGTGCAAAAACAGTGACGGTATCAGATGCTTGCAAAAAGAATTTGAATTGCGCAATTCATCAGAAGAAACTCCTTACCATTCGTAATGGCGTCGATTTAGAAAAAGGTGATCATACTCGCGGATATAATATCCGAAAGTGCTTTAACATTGGACATGATGATCCTGTTATGGCTATCATAGGTCAACCAAGAGAAGAAAAGGGAGCTCATATCTTTATTGAAGCGGCTGCAGGAGTAATCAAAAGCTTTCCCCACGCCAAGTTTCTAATCGTCGGATATTTATTTCAAGACGAGTACCAAAAAGGATTATATAAGCTTGTAGAGGATTTGAAGCTTAAGCAAAACGTAATCTTTACAGGATGGCGAAGTGATACCCCCAACATCATTTCTTCCATTGATATACTAGTTCATTGTAGACTGTCTCCAGAACCTGCTGCCTTGGTATTGATCGAGGCCATGGCTGCAAGCAAACCTGTTATTGTAAGCGACACGGGTGGATCTAGAGAAATAGTTTTGCACGATATAGCTGGTAAAATATATCCGGTCGGAGATTCGGAGGCACTGTCGGAAGCGATTATAGAATTATTAAAGGATCCAAAAGCGCGAGAACGGATGGGAATTGCAGGTCGTAATCGAGTAGAGCAGAAGTTTACTCTCCACCGACACGTAAAAGAATTCCAAGCACTCTATTCAAACATTTTAGAGGTGGCAAAATGAGAATTGGTATAGATGCCCGAAGACTTACTCATCGGCGTTTAGATGGCCGACTTAGTTATCTTAAAAATTACCTGACCCACATGCTCCGCCTGGATAACAAAAATGAGTATATTTTGTATATTGACGGCCCGTTAGAAATTCAGCAACCTTTTACCAACGACAACGTTGTTTTTAAAAGACTGCCCTGTAGACTCAAACAATTTGATACCATTTGCAACGACTGGTTCCGCTTCAAAAAGCTAACAAAGAAGTTCAATTTTTCCGGTTTTCACCTTATCGTTGATCCTTACCCCAAATTGGACTTACCGTATATGATATCCGCTAATGATTTAACCCTGTACAAGCGGCATTATCGTTGCGACTTGCCTCTTAGGGCGTTTTTGAAAATCAGTGCTTGGCGAGAGTATAACAAAATCACTTTTGCTGAAGTCGCAAGAAAAGCACGGAAAATTCATTGTATTACAAATTATATGAAAAACGAGTTTAAAAAATATCTAAATATTCCTGATTCTAATCTGAAGGTGATTTATCCAGGTGGAGACAACGAGCATTTTAGAGTAATTGATGACACTAGTGAAATAGACAAATTCAAAAACACAATTGGAGTTAGTCATGAATATATGATGGCGTTTGGAAATAAGAATCTATTTGTTCTATTGGAAGCTTATAGCAAACTTCCCAAATCCTTTAAAGAAAACTTTAGTTTAGTCGTAACAGGTCCGACATTCCAGACTGAAAAAGAGTTAGATATGATTACGTCAAAACTCAAAATCCAGGAATACGTCAAGTTTTTTAGTTATCAAATTGCACATGAGAAATTGGTATGGTTCTATAACGGTGCCTCACTTTTTGTTTTACCAACTCAATATGAAATGTTTTGTAATATGATTATTGAAGCCATGAAATGCAAGTGCGTTGTACTTGCATCTAAATTGGTTCCCAATGTGGAAGTTGGAGATGATGCTATTGCCTACTATGAAAATGTCAATGATTCAGATGAATTGTGTGCCGCCATCCTGTATTTGCTAGATTCAGAACGTGCAAGAAATGAATTGGCAGAAAGAGGCCATGTCAGGGGTGGTATTTTCACCTGGGAGAACTATGCGAGAGAGATGTTGGAGCTTTATGCGGAAGCTTTCCTATAGTGAAGCAAAATTCGGTATGAATTTTACAATGGACACCATTTAGACAGGCGTCATTTTAGGTGATAAAGAGGCTCTTTAGAAAAGGGGCCACATGTGAGGATATGCAAATCGGATTCAAAGATAGCTTTACTAGTTGGCAGCAATTATGACCTATTCAGAGAAGCGAGTTTGGCTGATAGTGACGATCTCAGTGCTTCTAGTAAGTACTCTGCCTTATCTGTTTGGACACTTGACTGCGCCACCTAATCGGGAATTTACGGGTGTGCTATTAAACGTGTCCGATTACGGGCAATACTTATCTTGGTTCAGAGAATTTCAGACGGCAAATCTTATTGAAAACAAAATGACCCCGGAGCCCAACGATCCCGTTTTCTTCAATCTGCTCTGGTGGGTAATGGGGCGACTGGGTTGGTACACCGGGTTGGGCTTCACGGTTTTACACCAGTTCTTAAGGCTGTTCGCCGGAATAGCCTTCCTCGGAGCTGTCTACGCTTTTTGCATGCTTGCTCTGCCGGAGCCAAGGGTGCGAAGAATGGCATTCCTGCTCGCTGTCTTTGCGGCCGGATTCGGGTGGGTTCTGGTCCTCATGAAGTACACCGTGACCAAAGGTGAACTGCTGTATCCACTTGATGTTTATATCGCGGAACCTAACTCCTTCTTATGCATTATGGCCTTTCCTCATTTTATCCTTGCCAATGCGTTGATTGTAATTGTCTTCGTACTGGCCATTTTGGGGCACAGCAAGCAGCAGTGGCGCTATGCCGTTGCTGCCGGAGTAGTTGGATTGATCCTGAGCCTGCAACATGCCTATGACCTCCTGATCCTTTACGGCGTTCTGGGCACTTTTACCTTTCTGATCACCATCCGAGATCGGCGAATCCCTTGGTTCTTGGTAAAAAGCAATCTAATCGTCGGCTTGATCTCCTGGTGGCCAGGTCTCTATTCGGTGTGGCTTACACGCACAAGTCCTATATGGAAAGAAGTGCTCGCCCAGTTTGCCAACGCTGGTGTGTACACGCCCGATCCATTCCACCTGATAATCTTGATGGGGCTCCCACTCCTTTTGGCCGTGCTGACCTTTGATGGGCTTTTTCCTCTCAACAAGGACTCTGATGAATTCCTGTTCGTAAAGGGTTGGTTTCTAACTGGCTTCCTGCTTCTTTACGTGCCCACGGACTTTCAAGTCCATATGCTGAACAGTTGGCAAATACCAGTCTGCATCCTGGCTGGAAGGGGCCTTTTCAGCCATATCATTCCCGTGATCTTGGAATATACTGGAGAAGCGAAGCCTCAATGGAACCCCCAATGGGTGGTTCGGTCTCTAACTGTTGGCGTCATCCTGATAGCATCGCTCACAAATCTCTATTTATTCGCCTGGCGCTTCGTGGATCTGGCACGCCACGACTACCCCTACTACCTCTACCATGACGAGGTGGCAGCCCTGAAGTGGCTGGACAAAAACACGGAACCCGAAGACATCGTTCTCAGTTCACTCACCGTTGGACAATACATCCCGTTCCTCAGCGGCAACACGGCCTTTCTTGGCCATTGGGCGTCGACGGTAGACTTTTATGGCAAGCGAGATCGCGTGTCGCGCTTCTTTGAGGCTGCCACACCGGAGGATGAGCGAGCAAAGACCCTGCACACCTTTGGTGTAGACTATGTTTTTCAAGGACCTGCAGAGCGGGCACTGGGCGGTTATGATCCTACAAGTTCACCGTGGATGGCGTTGGCTTTCTCTGCGCCACAAGTTGACGTTTATCGTGTCAGACATGACAAGTTATAAAATCGCTTCGCGATTTTATGTAACGCGGTGCCGACTTCGCCATAGTAGCCCTGGCTACGACGGCTGAATTCGCCGCTCGAAAAAAGGAAATTCCTATACAATCAAGTTATAATGACACATTGGCCCAGAACGCTGATCTGGATGTGAGAGGGTGACGTGGAATACAGTGAAATTGCGTTGCAACAAGTGCGCGAACGGCGGTTACTGATTGATCAAGTCGATCTATGGCTGTACGAGAATATTGCACCTTATCTCGGACGGCGGGTATTGGAAATCGGCTGTGGTTTAGGTAATTTTGCTCGTCACCTGATCAATCGCGAACTCTATGTCGGGATCGACATATCGGAAGAGAGTGTTGCACATGCTATGGACGTATATGGCTCCTATCCTAATATGCACGTGTGCTTGGCTGACGTAACCGATACTACGTTCGGTGATCTTCGTCACTTCGACATTGATACGGTTTTCTCGCTGAACGTGTTTGAGCACATAGAAGATGACATTACGGCGCTGCGGAATGCTCGCAGGGTGTTAAGACCCGGTGGAACGTTGATCTTAGTGGTCCCGGCCCATGATTGGTTGTACGGCACCATGGATCGCTCCATCGGCCACTATCGACGATACAACAAGCAGAAAATGGCAGGCAGGCTATCTCAAGCTGGGTTGACTTGTATTACTCAGAGGTACATAAATGCTCTGGGCTCGATTGGCTGGCTTATCAACGGGAAAATTCTCCGACAGGACGTGCCCCCCACTGGACAGTTGCATTTCTTCAATCGCTTAGTGCCGTTGCTCAAGCGTCTGGAGCGATCCATGGACATGCCCTTTGGTATCTCTCTACTCACTGTAGCGAGAAACGATCTTGGTGTAGCGAGGCGTGTCTGAGCCTACAGCACAAGTAGGCTGTTGGCCAGTCTTGCCAGTGCGCCACGCTCATCATCTCATCACCTTGACCTTGGTTCTTGCTGGGTTTCTTTGAAAGTAGAAAAACAATTAGCTCGATTGAGCATTCCATAATTCGCAATTTGTCTCCTTCGCTGAGCCCAGCGGTCTATTTAGATACTGGAAGGAATCCGATTCTTTTGAACCTTGATATTTGGAATGCAGAAGCCCACCCTCTAACGTCTCTTGGCAGCGGAAGCAGAGCTTTTCGTACTCCAAAAATGCAGATCCTCCTGGTCAATTATTAGAGCCTTTGCCTTCAAGTGGTCATAAATCCCCAGCTCTTAAGGGCTTGCGCCTTTATCTAAGTCGCCAGGCCTCCAGTATCGTAAGATATATCATTGAGCAAACCCTGATCACCCTAATAGGCTGGATCCCTACTGTCATGGGCATTGGTATACGGGGGGTGCTTTATCGTCTGATCCTAAAAATGGCTGGCTGGGCAGCGATTGAGAATGGAGCCCGCATCCGTTTTGCAGACAAAATCAAATTAGGACACGGCGTTTACTTGGACCAGGGTACTTACCTCCACGCATGTCCGCAAGGCATTGAAATCGGGGAAGACACCATCGTCATGCACGGCGCCGTGCTGCATGTTTATAACTTCAGGGAAATCCCACATGCTGGGATCAAGATCGGGCGTGATAGCTTGATCGGCGAATATACCGTGATTCGCGGCCAAGGGGGGGTAACAATCGGAGACCGTGTCTATACCTCACCTTTCACCCAAATCATCGCCGTCAATCACGTGTTCGATGATCCTGACCGTCCATTCGTCGAACAAGGCATTACGGCTGAGGGCATCGTTATCGAGGATGACGTTTGGTTGGGCGCCGGGGCGATTATCACCGACGGCGTTCGAGTGGGAAAAGGGGCCGTTGTGGCAGCCGGTGCGGTGGTCAGCAAAGACGTTCCACCTCATACGGTAGTTGCCGGCGTCCCAGCCAAGGCGATAAAGAAAATCGAGAGTCAAACGCAGGAAAAGCAACGTAGAACTGTCTATTACTAGGTCCTTAGTTTTACTGAGTGCACGACTCCATCTCAAACAGCTCAGAATCCATGTTTTGAACATTCGAACATTTGGATTTTGGATTTGTTTCGAGTTTCGAATTTCGTGCTTCGCATTTCCGGCTTATCCGGGTTAGGAGGTATCCTATGAGCACATTATCCATCGTTATCCCTGCTTACAACGAAGAAGACGGCGTCGCTGAAATCATCCACCGCGTCCTGGCCGTAAAGGAGGACTTAATCAATGTCGGGGTCCTGGGTATGGAACTCATCGTGGTCGACGACGGCTCCCGGGACAAGACAGCCCAGATCACGAGGGGTGTGGATGGTGTCAAGTTAATTCGTCACCCTAACAACCGTGGGTATGGCGCGGCGCTTAAAACGGGCTTCAGCCAGGCAAAAGGAGAATTGATCGGCTTCCTCGATGCGGACGGCACATATCCCCCAGAATATTTCCCGCAATTATGCAAAGAAGCCCTCGACGGGGGCGATCTCGTCATCGGCACCCGCATGGCTGGGGCAGACACCAAAATGCCCCTTGTCCGCCGCATCGGGAATATGTTCTTCGCTGGTATGATTAGCTTGCTCGGGAGGCAGCGAGTAACGGACAGCGCCAGCGGTATGCGTGTATTTAAGCGCGAGGTCCTGGAAAAAGTGTATCCATTGCCGGATGGCTTGAACTTAACCCCCATCATGAGCACCCGGGCCATCCATGAAGGGGTCAAACTGGTCGAGGTGCCGATCCCGTATAGCGAGCGGGTGGGGCCTTCAAAGTTGAGCGCATTTAGAGACGGCTCGATATACTTGCAATCCATTACCTGGACGGTATTGACGTATAACCCGGTCCGAATTCTGGGCATGATCGGCTTGGGGGGCATGGCAGTCGCTGGGCTTATTGCCCTCGGTATTATCATCGCTCGCTTGAGCGGCATCACCTATCTGGGTCCCTGGGGGGTCGCCGCTCTATTTACAGGCATCTTATCAGGCGTGGCAGGTGTCAGCATATTCTCGCTGGGTGTAACTTTCAACTATTTGGTCTCATTGTTTTACAAACAGCCCATCCGGCAAGGCCTATTCGGCCGTCCAATATTCTCCCCCCCCCTCGATCACCATTTTTGGTGGATGGGCATTTTGGCAGTTGTTGGAGGACTAGGAGTTGCTGGGGTCAGCTTGACCTTAGGCTTGAGAGGCTGGGAGATCACACGTTTATGGTTTTACCTGCTAGGAGGTGCGATGTTCATTTTGGTTGGCTTTCAGTTGATCATGTCTTGGATTATATTACGAGTTCTGGATGACCTGAGCCAACGAGAGATTCTCGTCGAAAAGGATTTGAATGGATAGTTAGGACCTCTTTGACTGCCACTTAGTATTAGTAGCCGTTTGGGCAGCTCATGATAAAGAGGCAGGATAGGCCAATCTTGGCTTATACCCGACACATTCATTCTTCTGGCGGATATAAGCTGCCTCGCCTGTTCGAGGCACAATAAGGCTGCTTGATTAACAGGGCGCATGACAGCACTTCATTGTTAGAGAGGCGAGTCGAAACAAGACGATGTTCCTTGACTTCATGAGTCAAACGTACGATAGATGCTGGAAATGAGCAAGAGCCATTCCTCCGTCATTCAGGTTTTGGTTCACATCTACTAAACAGCCGATTTGACTCATCCTTACCACCTTTTGGTGATGATAGGTAGCACAGATTTTGATGGGGAGGCAAAGATGAAAATGCCCATTGCCACATTACTAATAGTCCCAGCTATTTTTTATGCTATGGGGTTTATAGGAAATCCTCTTCTCTTTATCGTTTTTGTTACTATCCTTTTTGTGTCTCTATTTGCTGCAATCTTATTACTTGCAACAAATCTAATTTGGAAGTTCCTCCCTCTGAATATAAGACAATTGTACCGGAACCATGAATCGCGGTGCAAATTAGTCATTTTGGTTTGGCTTATATTTTTCCTTTTTGGTGGATGGGCAATTAATCACTACTTTTTGCCCGATAAGTTTCACCCCATTAGTTTATTGGGAGATGTGGGAATTTTGTTTTTTATGATATTTGTGGGATGGAATTTAGTAAAACCTGGCAAGAAAAGAAAATTAGTACCAGGCACTGCCGTATTTATTTTGTTCATCTTTTTGCTCACAGCTGTTGGTTCAGTTACATATGAACATAGTGAGCTCTCTTCAACTGAAGCGCTTAAGTCCTTACCCTATTTAGCCTGGACGCCAGCAAAGGAAACTATACAGAAATCAGGTGTTACGAAATATGATCGAAAGCACTCTTTTAAAGGCATAAACATATACAACTCTTCTCATTTATCAGCAGCTTATCTTATAGATATGGCAGGAAACATATTACACACCTGGTCTGCAAAAATAGACAAAGATGACTCTTGGCATCATATAGAGATGTGTAAAAACGGCGATTTATTGGCCATTATTAGAGACGTTATGCTCATAAGGCTGGATTGGAACTCTAATATAAAGTGGATTAAGAAAACCCGAGCACATCACGATATATCTATTGCTGGAAATAATGATATTTATATCTTAGGAAGAAGGGACGAGGTAGTGTTCATATTCGGTTTACCGGTGCCTATTCTTAATGATTATATTGTAGTTTTGTCTCCAGATGGAGAAATTAAAAAAGAGATCTCTCTCTTTAAACTGCTAAAACAAGAGCTTTCTTTTAATAAGGTGATTAAAATATATATCTCGATAATCAATACTGAAAATCTGTGGGAAGTAATCAAGCGAAAGGCAGAACATAGCTTTATCTTTGCACGTGATACTCCTCCAGATATTTTTCATAATAATACCATTGAAATAATAGATAGAAACATTAACGGGTTGTGCAAAAAGGGAGATATATTGCTTTCTGTTCGCCAATTAGATCTTATTGGAATTATAGATGTCACAAAAGGAGAAGTCGTCTGGAGGTGGGGACCTGGAAATCTGAGCTTGCAACACCATCCTACTTTATTAGAAAATGGAAATATTCTCATTTTTGATAATGGGGTCGAGAGAAAATATTCCCGTATAGTAGAGCTTGATCCTCTTAAGAAAAAGATTGTATGGGAATATGAAGCTAATCCTCAAGATCAATTTTATTCTAGATCTAGAGGATCAAGCCAGCAATTACCAAATGGGAACACGCTCATTACAGATTCGGACAACGGACACGTTTTTGAAATTACAAGAGCGAGATCTACTGTGTGGGAATTTTACAACCCTGAAATAAATATGTCAAGGAAGGAAAGAGCGACAATATATCGGATGATGCGTATTACCGATCCAGAGAATTTTCCTCGGCTAAGAAAGTTGTTTAGCCCTTCTCTATCGAAATCATAATAATCTGAGCGATCTTCTTCGAATTGAAGCTCCCTGCAGCTAGCTGCAGGGAGCTTCAATTTAATTGCTCATCTTTGACTGATTAATTGATGACTAAGCTTCAGAAAAAGACGATATGGCTCGTATTGGCCATAATTTTTTTCACCTGCAAGGAGGCCTTCGCCTATATCGGTCCTGGTGCTGGGTTTGCATTCATCAGTTCCTTTTTTTTCCTGATCGCCACTTTTTTTGTTGCCCTCTTCTCCCTTCTTATCTGGCCTATCAGATTCTTGGTCACTTGGATGCGACGAAGGAAGGTCCTTGCCAGGGCCAGCGCGAAGCGGCTGGTCATCGTAGGGCTCGATGGGCTGGATCCTGATCTGGTCCAGGGGCTGATGGATAAGGGAAAGATGCCCAACTTCACAAAGCTGGCCCAGCAAGGGAGCTTTCAAAAACTTGGCACGAGTTGCCCGGCTCTGTCACCAGTGGCCTGGTCGAGCTTTATGACGGGCTGTAACCCTGCACGCCACAACATCTATGATTTTTTGTCCCGGGATCCTCAAACCTATTTGCCGACCCTGTCTTCTGCACACATCGGGCCTTCAAAACGGACCCTGAAAGTCGGCAAATATGCCATCCCGCTGGGCAAGCCGTCCATCAAGCTTCTGCGTAAAAGCAAACCGTTCTGGCGAGTGCTTGGCGAACACGGTATATTTTCCACGGTTATTCGGGTACCCATCACTTTCCCGCCGGAGAGGTTCAACGGCCTGCTCCTGTCGGGCATGTGCGTGCCCGACCTCAGGGGCTCCCAGGGGACTTTCTCGTTTTACAGCAGCCGGGAGGCTGCTGAGGGAGAGACCACTGGCGGCATCAGGATCGCTGTGAAGAAACAAAGTAACGTTGTCAGGGGACACCTTGTGGGCCCTCCCAACTCCATATCTCAGAGAAACGAGGACCTCTCCATCCCCTTCGAGATCAGCTTGAGCGGTGAGAAGGCGAGGGTGGTGCTGCCTGATCAGAGTTTTGAGCTCAAGAAGGGCCAGTACTCGCCGTGGATCCGGCTATCATTCAAGGCGGGCCTCAAAATAACAGTACAGGGCATTGCGCGCTTTATGATCACCGAAACTGGGCAAGAATTCAACATGTACGTCAGCCCTATCCACATCGATCCGGGAAAACCGGCCTTTGCCATCTCACACCCCCGTGCCTATGCCTTGTATCTTTCGAAGCTCTTAGGGCCTTACGCCACCCTCGGCCTGGCCGAAGACACATGGGCACTTAATGAAGAGATTATCAATGACCAGGCGTTCCTTGACCAGGTCTATCTGAACCACGCTGAGCGCGAGAAAATGCTCTTTGACGCCCTTGAGAAAAACCGCAACGGCTTGGTGGTCTGCGTGTTTGACACGACCGACCGTATACAGCATATGTTTTTCCGCTACCTCAACCCCCATCACCCGGCCCTCAAAGATAAGGACAGAACTGAGCACGCAGGTGCTATCGAGGATCTGTACAGGCGCATGGACAACCTCATCGGTCGTATCAAAGAAAGGTTGGGGGATGGTGATGAGTTCATCGTGATGTCAGACCACGGCTTCAAGGATTTCAGCCGCGGTGTCAATATCAACTCCTGGCTTTGGAGCAACGGGTATATGGTTCTTAAGGAGGGTGGGTGCGAGGGCATGTGGCTTTCCAATGTGGACTGGAGCCGAACCCGGGCCTATGCCATCGGCCTGACGGGCATATATCTTAATTTCAAGGGTCGCGAGGCCCACGGCATTGTCGAGCCTGGCCAGGAAGAGGCAGCCTTGAAGGCGGAGATCATCGCGAAGCTTTCCGGGTTGAAAGACGACGGCAACGGATCTGGTGTGGCAATAAACCGCGTATGGGACCGTAGCGAGATATACCGGGGAGGTCCATACCAGAAGAACGCCCCGGATATGATCGTGGGTTACAACGAGGGCTACCGTGCCTCCTGGGACTGCGCCCAGGGGAGGGTGACCAATGAGGTGTTTGAGGACAATATCAAGGCCTGGAGTGGTGATCACTGTGTAGACCCAGCCATGGTTCCTGGGGTGCTCTTCACCAGTTTTAAGCTTAATAGGGACTCACCACGCATCATCGACATTGCACCCACAGCCCTTGCACTTCTTGGCACGGGGATTCCTGCTTATATGGAAGGAAAGTCACTGATAGCGAACTAGCTTCCAGTAAATCCCAAAGGGAGGAAAAGCAAAATGTTTGGACCAAAGGTGAAGCTAAGCAACGAACTCTATGCAAAGCTCAAGAAATACGCCGATCTGGCAGGGTATTCCTCTGTAGAGGAGTTCGTGACCCACACGCTGGAAAAGGAAGTCGCCCAGTTCGAACAAGGGGACAGCGAGGAGGACATTAAGGCGAAGCTACAGGGACTCGGATACATCTCATAGGAAGCTATGACAACCCTGTCCAACAGCATAGCCTTTGTCTTCGACCTGTTCATGTGGTCTTTCAATGGACTTCATCCCATCTGGAGCATGACAGTCATTTCCGCGTTGACTGGCGTGCTTATGCTGATCATATACAAGTACACCTCGAATCAGGCCGAAATCAGGAAGGTCAAGGATTGGATCAAGGCCAATTTCCTGGCCATCATTCTCTACAAAGACTCCCTCAAGGTCCTCTTTTCCTCGACAGGGCATATATTCCGGGCCAATTTGCGGTACATGCGCTTGAACCTTGTGCCCCTGCTATTCATGATCGTACCAGTGGGCCTGCTCATTGTTCAGATGAATTTCTGGTACGGCTACAAGCCCTTTGAACCCGGTGAAAGCATTCTGGTAAAGGCAACTCTCGCCAACGTCGGTGACCTGATGAAGGCCGAGGTATCCCTTGTGGTGCCGGAGGGCGTGGAGATCCAGACCCCACCCCTTCGCATTCCGAACAACTCTGAGGTTAACTGGCGCTTGGGGACCAAACAAAAAGGCCACTATGAGATCAAAATACACGTTGGCGGTCAGGAGATGACAAAAACTCTGGTCGTATCGGACCGAATGGAGCGACTGTCATTGCTCCGGCACGCCTCGGGTTTCTGGGACGGGCTTCTCTATCCGGGTGAGAGAGTCATTCCCTCGTCCTCGCTTGTGCGCTCCATTGAGGTGCACTATCAGCCTGTGTTCATGGGTGTGTTAGGATGGGACGTTCACTGGATCATTGTATATTTTGTTCTCTCTATCTTCTTCGGCCTGGCCCTGAAAGGTGTTTTCAGAGTACATATATAACGTCCTGATCTTTGTATATGAAGCTGATCGCCATAAGGCCTATTACTGGCCTAGTTCCTGGAAACGGGGCATTATTACAACGCATTGCCTTGCATGTCCTGCTATGCAATTGACGGATCCAGGAATTTAGGAGTTAAAATCAAGGAGCTGCAATCATGAAAAAATATCCGCTTTCACGAAGAGAGTTCATAAAACTAAACTTGTATGGCATGGCTGGACTGGCCCTGGAAGGCTCCACAAGAATTGCGTACAGCGGAAATAGCGGACGCGATACTGGCACCCGGATGATAGTCCTGGGATTGGACGGTATGGATCCGCGAATCGTACATCGTATGATGGCAGAGGGAAAGCTTCCCAATTTCCAGAAGCTTGCCCGGGAGGGCCATTTTGGCCCATTGGGAACCAGCACGCCGCCGCAAAGTCCAGTTGCCTGGGCGAACTTTATTACAGGTATGGATCCTGGCGGGCACGGGATCTTCGATTTTGTCCATCGAGATCCTGCAACTTATCTCCCTTACCTCTCCACCTCACGAACTGAGTCTTCTCAGAAAAGCATAACGATAGGTGATTACGTAATCACCTTGTCGAGTGGTAAGGTAGAGAATCTCTGCCGGGGGAAGGCCTTCTGGCAAATATTGGAAGACTACGATATCCCAGCAACAATTTTCCGAATGCCTTCCAATTTTCCGCCGAAACCTACCGGACAAAGAACCCTGTCCGGAATGGGCACACCGGATATTATAGGTACTTATGGGATTTTCACTTATTTCACGGATCACCCCATTGAAATCGATCAGGATATTGGCGGGGGCCGGATTGTCGAGGTATCTGTAGATGACAATACAGTGCGGGCATCCCTCATCGGGCCGAAGAACACTTACCGCCAAGGGGCCCCGGAATCAAGGCTGGATTTCACGGTGTACAGAGATCCCGAATATCCGGTCGCAAAGATAGTCGTAGAAGGAAAGGAGATGCTTCTGAAGGAAGGGGAATGGAGCCCCTGGGTCCAGGTATCCTTTCCAATGATCCCGACTGTGAGTGTGAAGGGAATATGCCAGTTCTATCTGAAGGAGGTCCATCCCCATTTCAAGCTGTATGTGACTCCGATCCAGATCGATCCATCGGATCCTGCTCTGCCCATCAGCACGCCAGAGGGTTATGCAAAAGAGCTTTACAAAAGGTTTGGCCTCTTCCATACAAAGGGCCTGCCTGCAGATACCAAGGCCTTGGATCATGGCGTGTTGGATGAAGGGGAGTTCTTGAAGCTGGATGATTTGGTGCTGAATGAACGTCTCGCCATCTATGACTATGAACTTGACCGATTTGAAGCTGGCGTTCTGTTTTTCTACATCTCCAGCACAGACCAGCGCTCCCACATGTTTTGGCGTCTTCGGGATCGCCGGCATCCCTGCTATGACGAGAGACTGTCTCGGCAGTATGGGGACACCATTGAAAAGATCTATCAGAAGATGGATAGACTTCTGGAAAAGACATTCAGAAAGGTCGATAAGCATACAATTCTGATGGTCCTTTCGGACCATGGTTTTTCTCCTTATTACCGTTCCTTTCATCTGAATAGTTGGCTTAAGGACAACGGGTATATCCGTCTAAAAGACGAATCCGAACAGGGAGAAATGGAGTTCTTGCAGAACGTGGATTGGTCCAGTACCAAGGCATATGCTTTGGGTTTCAATGGACTTTACATTAACCTGCGAGGCAGAGAGGTGATGGGTACTGTTTCCCCTCTGGAGAGAATGGTCCTAGTTGAGGAAATCGCAAAGGGATTGGAACGGATGAATGACCCAGAGACACAGGCCAGACCGATTCTCAAGGCTTATAAGACACGTGCGTGCTACCACGGTCCTTATCGGGATCATGGGCCCGATATTATTGTTGGCTACAATCGTGGTTACCGCGCCTCTTGGCAGACAGCCTTGGGGAAGATTCCCAAACAATGGTACGAGAACAACTTAAAGAAATGGAGCGGAGACCACTGTATGGCCCCGGACATCCTGCCTGGCATCGTTCTGTTAAATCGAAAGGTCCGCAGGACAGAAGCGTCTCTATACGATCTTACGGCTACCATTCTTTCCGCGTTTGACATACCCAAGCCTGCAGACATGAAAGGAACCAGCATCCTTTAGTCGGAACTTTCCCATGAAAAAACGATGAAGTAGTAGCAGTTTACAAAGCATCAGAGCAGCACGGGAAAACCCAGCAAGCAAAGGAGGGTCATGAGCGGTAACAGGAACGATAAGGTGTGGAAGAATCTGGGGACGCGGCGTATCTCGAAGCTACGCATGGCGGACTACCCAAACGCTGATGACATTGTCCGCCAGGGATTGCTGAGCACGCCCAGGGCCGAGGAGGCTGTGGACATTGTTCTGGTCAACCCACCCACGCCCGATGGGGGGTTATGGATCCGCACCCAACACCGTGTAGGACGGCGCACTCGTGAGAATATGGTCTGGCCTCAGGTCTCGCTGGCCCAAATGTCTGCTCTCCTTCACCCAACCTACAAGGTGAAGATCATCGACGCCAATGCGGAGCGCATGCGCTGGCTGGAGTTTTCTACTTTACTCGATAAGTACCAGCCACGCTACTATCTGACCCAGCTTACAGCGCCGACGTTGGAAAATGACATGTATGGCTGTTTTTTGGCCAAAGCGCGCGGTGCTACAACTATCGCCTTTGGTACCCACGTTACCCCGATGCCGCGCGAGACCTTGCGCCCCTACCCGGTCCTGGACATTGCACTGGTGGGCGAACCGGATTTGACACTTCGTGACCTGTTGGACCATCTAGAGGACAAAATCGATGAGCGACCCCCTGAGATCCGGAAGCTCTTCGCCGCCGACCCAACCTACGAGATCGCCATCGATGAAAATGGCGAAGTCGATATGCAAAGGATTAAAGGGATATGCTGGCGGAATGGCGATAAGATCGTCTTGAACCTCCCCAGGCCGTTTATCCCAGACCTTGACGACCTACCGATTCCGATGCACGAGCTTCTGCCCCTCGATAAATACCGAATGCCGCTCATAAAAGGCCCCTTCACCTTCATCGTCACCAGTCGCGGCTGCCCCGCAGGCTGTATATTTTGCATTAAACACGTAAGTTACCAATATGGGACACGTCTGCGCACCCCGAAGTTGCTGGTGGAAGAAATGTGGCAGCTCAAGAAATTGGGCATCCACAACATCCACATGTACGCCGACCTGTTCACCGTTAACCGCGACCAGGTGGTTGAGCTATGCAGATTGATGATCAAAGAGAAGATGAACATCAAGTGGACCTGCAACAGCCGGGTCGATTATGTGGATGAGGAAATGCTCAATTTAATGGCGGAGGCCGGCAACTGGCTCATTTCGTGGGGAATCGAGAGCGGCAATGAGCAAATTCTTAAACACGCCCGTAAAGGGATTTATCCGGACAGGGCTGAAAAGGCCCTAACCTGGGCCAGGAAAGCGGGCATCAAGAACTGGGGATATTTCATCATCGGCTTACCCGGTGAGACAGAAAACACGATTCGGCAGACCATTGATTTCTCCAAGAAACTCCCCCTGGATATTGCCCTCTTCCATGTCGCCGCCCCTCATCCGGGCACTCCCTTCTTTTTCGAGGTGGTTAAGGAAGGCTGGTTCAGACCAGGTGCCCGCTGGGAGCAAGTAGATATGGACAAAGAGACAGTGCTTGATTACCCCGGGTTACCTGCCGAGCGCTTGCTCTGTTGGCAGAGACGAGCCTTCCGTGAGTGGGCCTTACGCCCCGGGCCCATTATGACTTATCTGAAGATGTTGGTGTCCGATCCATCCACACTGAGAACGGCAGTTAACGTAGGATTGCAACACCTGAGTTGGGCATCAACCGACACTGACTTGAGTCTAAAGTAGACAGAGATAATATATGGATATAAAACAACTTTTAGTTATTGCTTCTTCTGGAACGGCGGTATTGGCTTTTGCCACAATTAGTTTCAGAAAAGCCCTCTTTACATGGATTCTTCTGGCAGGCGTCATAGGTATACCTATTTTAGTCGTAAGACAATCACATTTGATGTTCAGCGAGCTATTACTCGCACCCTTGCTTTTTCTGTGGTTTATGAAGAAGAAACTTGGTTTGGGATTTATCAAGCTGTCGGAGCTCTCAAGGACCAAAACGAACATAGAAAACTCGATGTGGGCTATGATTGGAGCTTTTACGATAAGCACTGTTTTTAATCTCATATTGAAAGACCCCTCAGTAGGGGGCACACATATGTTCGTGATGGGAAAACTAATGGCTTTGTTTCTTTACATTGCTCCGGTGATGGCAGCTCTTGTCGTAGCAGATTCTATAGATTCTTTTGATGACGTGCGTAGAATTTGTTTTCTGCTCATTACCTTAGGGATATTTACTTTTATCGCAGTGCGTCCAGTTAATCAGTTGCTTCCGGAGGAGGTAAAGGATTTATTGAGAGGCTTTCAGGGAGACGTTGGATGGCCATGGATGAGTGTCACAATCCTCTTTTCTTTCTCACTTGCCTATTTGGTCTTCCATCCTAAAATTACTAAGAAGGTACAGAATGTATTCGTTTCCTTTGTTATAGGTCTTAATCTTATCACTGTTTACCTTTCCGGGGCTGCCACATATAAAGCAATTATCCTAGCAAATTGTGTTCTCGTGCTTACCATTTTGTATTTTAGATCAAGAGTAATGGCTTTTTCAATTTTTTGCATAACTATTATAACATTTCTGGCGACCTTTCATATTTATACCTATTATGTGGAACAGGAAAGGCAGGAGGGTACTTGGGGGCGGCGTGGTAGCGCAAGACCTGTGGTTTGGCAGCACAGTTTGGTGATATTCGCGGAGCGGCCAATATTTGGGGTTGGGCCTTACAACTACTACGATTACTCGTTATATGTGGCATCTAAAAGGACGGATCGTAATAGAAACTGGGGTGTCATGACGAGCCCCCACGGACAATATGTACAGATACTAGTGGAAACAGGAGCTATAGGTGCACTGGCTTTCTCATGGTTTATGATTGAACTCTTCAGGCTGCTCAAGTATTTTATGAAGCTTAATTCTGACTACAGGATAAATATTATTGCCTCTGCTATTGCCGCTATTTTGGTTTCCCGTCTTGCCGTTGGACTAGTGGGAGACTATGTAATACCGCAATATCATAACGGAGGACTGCAAACTTTTTGTTCAACGGTATATTTCTGGGTCTGTTTAGGTATCCTTATAGGGCTTAAAAGAATCGTTATGCTTGAAGATAAGCAAACCGAAGGATAAACGTTTTCTAAACTAAGTCCCATCTCGGATATAGAGCTGCCTGATTGAGGAAGTTGGTTTCTATGAAGAGAGTGTTTCCACTGTTTTTTTGCGTCTTCCTTATCCTCTCTCTTCTTTCTGCACTTCAAGCTGTGGGTCAGGATTTGACTCTTGAGCCCTCTTTAGGAGTAAGTGGTACGTATAACAGCAACTACGCTTGGGACAGAAGTGGCGATGAACTGGATTATTATGAACTCAATGCAAGCCCCTCTTTGAGATATGATTATCGGAGCCACCTTCTCAAGGTGAACGGAATGATTCAAGTTGATGTGCTACGTTATCTAGAAGAAGCGCAGCTTAACAGAGAGAACCAGATTTATTTTCTCAATGGTGAATACAGAATAACAGAAACATATACTTTTTCGGGCTCGTTTTCTTATCTTAAGGACTCGACCGTATCAGCTACTATTGACAGGAGCAATATATTCGAGTTCAGAGTACTGGATATAACCAGTACCCGAGAATTTTATGAAGCCGACATGGGACTGACTTACCAACTATCTCAAGCATCAAATATCGGTTTTGCTTATGGCTATGAAAAATCAGATTTTAGTAATGAAGTGCTAGACGATTCTGATCAGCACAGTATTGGTCTTTTGTACAGCCGCCAGTGGAATGACCGACTTGATTTATTTACAATACGGACAAATTGTTCTCAACGTGATTCCGAAGAAGTTAAAAGTCATCGTTACAATCTTTCTTTTGACTGGTCACATCAGTTTTCTAGGGCTTGGTCACTAGAGGTTTCCTTGGGCGAACAATACTGGGAAGATAAACCTAAAGCTGCTGAGTATGAAGACAAGGAATTCTTCAGGACAGTAGGGCGCGTTGCTGTGCGGAAAACAGGTGTGATGTCTTCAGGACAAATAGCCTACGATTATCGTAACGAGTACACCGACCTTGGTGGTACGGTGGGAATACATGGCGTTTATTTCGAGTTTCAAAAGCAACTGACCCGCTCCCTGACGCTAGACTATTTTAGTTACTTTTACTGGCCGACCGACACCGACGAGGATGACGAGACAGGTTATGTGAGATTTAGTAGGTATATGGTGTTCTTTCCCACATTATCCTACGCGATGACACGGAACGTGACTTTAGTATTGGCCGGAAACTATGGCGCTTACAGTGATCGCGAAGCCCGACGCACGAAAGTATGGACTAGCGTAATCTTTACATTTCCCTAAAAAAATGGCAACAAAAGGTAGATTCTACTGAAGCTCCAAAGCTAATGTGGCAATCCAGGCCACATAATAGATTGGGTGTTTGAAAAACGAATCGATTATCACCCACATATATCCGGTTCAGTCGTTCAGAAATCGTTGCAAAAAGCAATAATGCGAATTGCCGAGAATGAGAGAAATTAAGAAACAGGCTTTTTGGGGCATTATCTTCAGAGGTGGATATCACGCTTTTCACCAAATAGCATCGCTCATAGTTAAAGTGATTCTTGTGAAATTTTTGCTTCCGGCTGATTTTGGCTTACTGGCAATGGCTATGATTGTTTTCACTTCCTTAGATATAATCAATAGATTTGCACAAGGGGAACCTTTTATCAGAGATAACACTTCTGATCCTAATAAAGCTAAAAATGTTATATTTTATATGACTTCTGTATTTCAAGGAGCAACTGCATTAGTTACTTTTTTCTCGGCTTCTTATGTCGCTTTATTTTTTGCCAACAAAATGTCAGATGGACAATCTATAACAACTCTAATATGGGTTATCAGGATTTTAGCCCTAAGGCCACTTTTCAGTATTGTCTCTGCTGTTCCTCTCGCCATACTAAACAAAGATCTACGATTTAAAGAATTGTATACTAGCACTATTGTGGGTACAGCTGCGTATGCCATAACGGCGCCCATTTTGGCATTCCTTGGTTTTGGCATTTGGGCAATTGTTTTAGCTCACCTTCTTGAACAGATAGTTGTTACCATTATATTGCTTTTCTATGCGCCTTTTTTCCCCTCATTAACTTTTGATAAACAGATCGTCAAAAAATACATTAGTTATAATTCAAACATTTTTGTTAACTCTATTTTACTGATTATCATAACCAATGGTGATGATACAATAATCGGTCGTCTGATGGGTCCTTCAGTACTTGGTTTTTACAATATTGGACAACAATTTGCTATGCTTGTTACGTTACTTATTTCAACAAATCTAACCGAGATTATCTTTCCTGTTTTGTCTACAGTACAACAGGATAGAGAGTTGTACAACAGAGTCTTTTTCAAGGCTTTTCGTCTGACTACTTTTTTTACGATTCCTTTTATAGGAGTGTCCCTTATTTTAGGTAAGCAGGCGGTGCTATCTGTTTTTGGAGAAAGATGGCTGCCCATTGTACCCGTTTTCTATGTTCTATCTGTCTCTGCATTGTTTGAAAGTTTAATCCTTATTTTTCGTCCCGTGTTCGGTAGCTTGAATAAGCCACAAATATTTAGGAATGGCAGGTTAATTGGGGCCATATGTTTTGTAGTACTAGTCTATCCGCTTGCTAGAGTTTGGGGATACCTGGGGATTTGTTGGGTGATGGTAATCATAAGTGCAGCATCTATAATATATCTAGCGCCTAAGATAGCTAACGAAATTGATGGATTTTATGATTATGCTTTAGGCATCTTGGTAAGAACCGTAACCTGTACCCTGGTTATGATGGGCGTATTGTACGTTTCTATGAGTAGAATTTCTGTTAATTTGGCTTGGTTATTCATGTTTGCTGTTGCAGGTATTGTTCTATATTTTGTTCCCATGTTATTTATAGACAAAGAATTGAAAAGGGATTTACGTGACACTTTGACAATACTTGGAGGAAAGGTTGGAGTACATATTACGACATAGTTCACTTGCCGAAAAGACATCGTAATCTGCCTTTAGGACAGTGGCTTGGGTGGCATGGAGCGAAACTGATGGCACAGATTGACTGGCAATCCGGGAGAATAGACTTGGGACGGAGCGTGGATAGGCAGCCAGAGTGGTGCCTGGTCGTGGCTGGCGATTGGGCACCTTCGTATGAGAACATCCAACATATTACCCATGACCCGATGCGCTTTTATGGCGATCTCGGCTCGATTTTATGCGAGGCCGATTTGGCCATTCTAAACTTGGAGGGTGTGCTTGGCGAGGGAGGTGAACCGATAATCAAAGATGGACCGCACTTGCGCATCCCCACTTCTGCCATCGAGGGATTGGCCGCAGTGCCTTTCCATTTGGTCTGCCTCGCCAACAACCACTCGCTGGACTTTGGTCCGACGGGGTTAGCTCATACGCGACAACGTCTGTCAGAAAGAGGTATCGCATGGGTGGGGGCTGGAATCGACAGTGAGGAGGCCCACCGACCATTTGTGACTCAAGTTGGCGGCGTGCGGCTGGCCATTGTCAATGCTGCCGAGGGGGAAGAGGGCCTTTCGGTGAAGGACGGGCCAGGCGTTCCTGACCTCGACCTGGGCCGCCTGACCCGACAGGTCACCGCTCTTCGGAATGAAGCTGATGTCATCATAGCCATCCTACACGCAGGCCGGGAGTTCGTGCCTGTCCCTCCACCTCACCTACATAAGGTTTGCCGCTCGTTGGTGCAGGCTGGTGCCCATCTAGTCGTAGGCCACCACCCCCACGTTCCTCAAGGAGTGGAACTCTATCATGGACGGCCCATTGCGTACAGCTTGGGCAATTTCGTGATGTGGACTCCCGGCGGAAGTCCTTTCAGGCGGCTGGGCTACCTTTTCAGAGGTTACTTTCGAGGGAAACAACTGGTCTCGGCCGAGATCATTCCATACAGCATTCAGGCCCACGGCTTGGCCTTGCTGGACGGAGACGATCGCGCCGCGTTTCTGACCGATCTGGCCTGGGCTTCCAGTGTGCTTTCGGAACCCTCAAAGGTAGAGGATGTCTGGCACGCTTACTGTGACCGCTGGTTGGAGCGGGGTCTTGCGCAAGATATCATTACCATTTCATCGCTCCTTCTCGACGAGGATGATCTGAGAACTGTCTGGTTGAAGCTACTTTCATGGCGTCGCGACGTTCGCGCTCGACTGACGCGGGGGTGTCTCCGCGCCGCAGGAACGGTGTGTGGCAAGTTCACGGGCCATCGGAGGCATCTGCACAAAGCCCAAGGAGCGGCCATCTTGCGTAATCGTTTCGTCACACCAGCCCACCGTGAACTCTATTTGACGGCCTTGGACAGAGGCATCGGCAGGCAGAGGAAATTTGCACCAGACTGGGCTTTTGACATCATCGATCACTGGGGAGTGTTTGTATCATGAGAATCGGAATTGACGCAAGACAGATCTCTCACCGTAAGAGACATGGCCACAATCCTATATCGGTATGACGGTTAAATGTACGCGAAAATCGGTGATTATCAGAATTATCTTTATAAATTAGTGGAAGACCTGGGACTGGTAGCAAGTGAATGAGCAGGATATCCGTCCGTCTTTGGTTTGACTAAATTCGCCTGGTAACTTGGTGGCTCAACACTTCACACAAGCAAAATTCCCTCTCGGTTCCCAAGGGAAGCCAACCATTTTCCAATTCGGAAACTGAAAACCCCTACCCTCCCCGCTAATAGAAAAAAGCAGTGAGACTCGCATGCAGCGCGACTTTGAGCCTTATTTTTGTAAAACTCTAACTTAGAAAATGGTACATAATATGGGTGCAGGTCATATAGATACTCAATCATCAAGGAAAAAGAACATTGTTAGCCGAGAGTTCTGTTTTAATACATTATCCCTTGGGGTAGCTATTGGTTCTATTTTGGGCTTTATCATTTTTTTTAGTCGCATCATAGCCTATCAGTATATTAAATATAACATGTTTAGGTCACTTATTTTAGTTTTTCAAACTGTTTTAAATAAATGGATAATATTATCTATTCTTGTCTCATTTCTGTTTCTAATTATTGTATTCATAGCAAAGCTTATATGGCAATTGTTTCTTTCAAATATAATCGAAGTGCATATCAGAATAGAAAATAAGGGGAGCATTCTATTAGCTGGTATTGTTTGCTCTATAGTTTTCTTTTATGGTGGATGGACTATTAATAATTATTTCCTCCCTCATAAGTTTCATCCAATAAGTTTGATAAGCGACTTAGTTCTTTTACTCTTTACTATAGTCTTAGGATTGGTTTTGGTAAGACTAAAATGCGGAAACGTCTTTAATGTCATAAAGAACATTTTCAATATTATAAAGGCAAACTATATTAAAAAAACTGCGATAGTTTCAATTATATCTCTGGTAATCTTAAATCTATTCAATGTTATTGATGGTAAGATAAATGCCCCAAAAGGACCGAATCTTATTTTTTTATCTATCGAAACGACGAGAGTCGACCATCTCAGTTGTTATGGCTATGATAGGAAGACTTCTCCAACAATAGATAAACTGGCGAGCGAAGGGGTCTTATTTTCAAATATGTTCGTCCAAAGAGGGCTGACATGGCCATCACTTACCTCGATAATGACTTCTTTGGATCCTGTAGAGCATGGCGTGAGGGACAATGGCTGGATGTTGCCTCCTTCAATGATTAGCTTAGCCGAAATTTTGCAAAACAATAGATATAAGTGCGGAGCTTTTTTAGCAAATGCAGGTGATGCAATCTGGAGGGGCTTTGATTATAAACGAGTCGCTGAGCAAAATGATGTAGAAATTACTCAGAAAGCAATTGAATGGTTAAAGAATAATTATAAAAGAAGAATATTTTTATGGATACACTATTGGGAACCTCACAAACCCTATCAGCCTCCAAAACCGTATGATAGGATTTTTGATCCCAACTATACAGGTATGATGGACGGTAGTGGTAAGCAGATGGACGCAATAGCTTTAAACAAAATAAAACTCAATGAGGCTGACTTAAATCATATAATTTCTTTATATGATGGCAGTATTCTTTGTGTTGACGATCTAGTAAAAAAATTGTTAACTGTGCTTAAGGCTCTGGGTATAGAAAAAAATAGTTTAATTATAGTCACAGCTGACCATGGAGAAGATTTATATCAACATCATTGTTACTTTTACCACGCTGCTTCAATTTATGATAGTTCATTACACGTACCATTTATTATAAAATTGCCGAATAAGGTTCCAAATAGAAGGAGAATAGACGAAATAGTTGAGAGCATTGATATTGCTCCAACCATACTTGACTTACTAAGTATTCCTATTCCCAGTTATTTTAAGGGTAATAGTTTGACTCCACTCATGTTCTCAAAAAACAGGGCCAATAACTTTTTGTATGCTTATTCCGAATGGAAGGATAAAATACTTTCTATAAGAACTGATAAATATAGATATATTTACAATCCGACAAATTATCATCCAAAAGAGATCGAAGGTGCTACAGAGACTACTTATCCTATAGAAAAGGAAGAATTGTATGACGTTATGAAGGATCCAAAAGAATCAATAAATATCGTATCCACTAATCGTGATGTGGCCCAAGATTTAATGAAGAAGCTGTCAGATTGGAATAATTTCCAATCCTGGATTGATGATGATGGTAGATTGAAAGAAATGGAGGTGCCAGTGCACGTTAGGGAGCGTTTAAGGACTTTAGGTTATGTTCAATAATGTTATCCTCCCCGAGGATTATAAGTGGGCGATTGAAAAACATGGCTGCAAGACAATTTTACGCTCTATTGGCGCGATCATTAACCCGCACCTTATTCTGACCTCCTGATGGACTGTACCGGGGATAAGAGGTATAGTCTTAGAATAAGGGGGTTCATTATGAGCAAGAATGTTGTGAAGTATCCAAGGATGGGGAGATGGAGTGCGAAGCGTAAGATGGATCTTTTTCTTGAGATTATAAAAGGGCAGAAAACGATCGTGGATGCAGCCAGGGAGTACGATCTGAAGCAGAGCGATATCCAGAAATGGGTAGACACTTTCATGGAATAAGACAAAAAGGGGTTGAAGACGAATCCCAAGAAACTGGAATCGGCATATGAAGGCGAGTTGAAGGCGCACCGTGAGAAGACTGGCTAGCTTGTTTTGCAGATTGATGTTTTGAAAAAAGCCGAGCAGTTACTGTCCGAGGAAGTAAACTCGTCCTTATAGTAAGGCATCTGATGCATGTGGAGGGCAAGGCAATATAGGCCCAAGAAGTGGAAGCGCTCTGTGGTGTGCAGACAAGAAGGTGGAGAAAGCCATTTACCGGCTGATCCATGCCTATCTGCGCTATGGATACCGTAGGATTACCGTGATGCTGCGAAGGAAAATGGGCATGTGTACAAAAATCAAAAATGTTCAGTGGCATTACAAAATCGTACTTTGTGCCACTTTTTCTTGTTGCAAGATGACGCGAAGCTTTATTCTTGATATATGTTATTTTTTGAATCTACGAGCAATCGTAACCTGGACAAGCCCGCCCTCCTGCCAAGCCCGCCCGGCATTCGCCTGAGGCGAAGCCGATGGCGGACGGGCGGAGTGAGGCGGACGGGCCGGAACCAAAAAAAGAACTAATCACGCCTCTTCTCAAGGCGCATGCCGCAAAACACCCCAGTACGATAGTTCCTAACCTTGGGCAGGCGAAATGACGCCTCTTCTCAAGGCGAACGCCGCAATGCACGAAAAAGCATGAGTTTGAAAAAGTTGGACGTGCTGCAACATCGTCGCAAAGCTGCTCTGATAAAGACTTTCCTGGCATCTGAAAGAATTTTCTGCCACAAAAAGCACGAACTTTAAAACTGATGAACTAAATGGAACTGTTTTTCCATAAAGGCAAGAATCTCTGTAGGGAAATCCCTTCCGACAAAACCAGAAAAGTCTGAGAAAAAATGGGAACACTGGCTCATATTATACACAAATGGCCCAAAGAATGTACTAACAATCATGAAAACTTGTATCTGTCGCTTTGGTCTCACCTGCATACAAGAATGCCGAAATTGAAGCTCCCTGCAGCAAGCTGCAGGGAATCTTCGACCGTAAGGAAGTGTGCCATTTTTAGATTCGCTCGCTAACCCCGCAGCCTCCGGCTCCTAGAGCTTTCCGAGCCGGAGGCTTTACAAGCCGGAGGCCTACGCCTCGGAGAGCAAGCTACGGGGAATGCGCTCGCTGTCGCGGTTCAACCTCCCTTGTCATGGTGCAGGAAATACCCTTCAGCCAGAAATACATAGAGCGACATGCAATTAGGTCACGCTTCCCAAATCTCTCCTTTACGTCGTGTACGACTTTGCCTTCACAAGATTTTGTGTCTTCTCAATAAGTCCGGGCAAGTCGACAATCCTGTGAGTTTTCTGGATGCCCGCCTACGCGGGCATGACGGCGAAATCGGCACAATCGTCATTCCCGCGAAGGCAGGAATCCAGGAGTGATTGGCCCGGACTTTTTGAGAAGTTACAAGATTTTCTCCAAAACCTGAGATCACACCAAAGTGCTTGTAAAATTAGAGAGATAGGTGAATGCGTACATTTTCGATTACAAATCTTTCACAGCCGGTTACAATTTCTGCATACACTCCAAAAGTATCTGGATTAGGATCTACACTCAACTGGCCATCCACAACCTATTTAAATTCATAGACAATGTCTAATCCAGTATCAAGTACGTTCCCGAGACGTTTGAAAAACGCCCCCTTTTGTCCCATTAGCGCTAAAGCTTCACTAACGTGCCTGCGTCAGGCTCAGATCTTAGTCCTCAAAATACTCAATGTATTCCTGCGGTTGCAGGCAGTGAAGCATCAGCGCTAAATCTTCGCCTGGAACAAAACTAAACATTTTTCAAAGGTCTCGTTACCGTTGGCATGGATTATGAAGGCACGACACTATGATGGCGGAAAGTCACCAACGTGAAATCAATCGGAGGTTAGCTATCATGGCATACTTACGAAAAATTCTCATGCTGACGGTTTTGCTTTCTCTTGTCAGCAGCCACCTAAGCGCTGCTGACTGGCCCACCCGTGCCAGGACTATGAGCAGATCTGCATTTGTTCCTGATGAGTTGCCTTTGGATGAAGGTCACCTGAACCTTAAATGGAAACGATTTTTTGGTGAACGGATAGAGGTTGAGATGGAACCAACGGTGGTAGGAGACACTGTCTTTATTGGAATTATGAATGGTAAGCTTTATGCTTTGAATAAGGAAACGGGAGCGACCAAATGGGTTTTCACGGCATCCGGTCCGATTACGGATACTCCGACGCTTTTCTATGTAGATACACAGCTTCGCATCGTCTTCGGTGCGTTGGATGGAAAGGTTTATTGTCTTGATGCAAGTACCGGAAGTGAGCAGTGGGGTTATCAAACTGGCGGTCCGATCATGTCAACACCCAGTGTGTATGATGGTACTGTTTTTATTGGTAGTCTGGATAAAACCTTTTATGCACTAAATGCTATTAATGGAAGCTTGGCCTGGAGCAGTACAACCAGCGGTCCCATTTCATGTACCTCAGCAGTGGGTGACATCGGATCAGGACAGACGGGCGTATTCTTTGCGACAGGTGATAATGTTGCTTATGCCTTCCGTACGGATGGGACTCTTCTATGGAATAACCAAATGGCAGGCGCATTCACTAAAAGGACCTATGCAGTTTATGGACAAGGAATAAGCGGGAAGAAAGTTGTAATGTTCGTAACCCGAAAAGCGGGAAGAGCTTATTCTGAACAAAAGGCCAATCTACCGTCGGAACTTGAAGAGGGCCCTAAAGATGGTCCAACGGTTATCAATGCCTGGGCGAATTATTACCAACAATATCCCCGCAGAAGATCACTTTACTATTTTGATGCAGATACGGGAGAAGACCTTTGGCAAGGCACTGATTATACACCTTTATATATTCCTTACTGGGGAGAATACTCTCCCATTGTTGATGATAAAGGCTATGCCTGGTTTGCTGCTTCGGGCGGTGCGGGGTCTGGTCTTAACCATGATGAGAGATTGTGGAAAATTAATCTGGAAACTGGTGCGTATACGCATGTTGCTTATGCAGAAGATCACAAATTGAGAATGGATGAAGTCGGCAGAGGCACATTGGTAAATGGCAAATATTATCAGACTGCAAGTGAAGATATTGGTTATTATGATACTACTTCAGGGCAAACAAATCCTAATGTTTTTGGTAATGCTTTTTATAATCATCGAAAACCTTTAGAATTAGATGAATTACCAGGAACTATTTTTGGAGGAATGCACAAACATTTTACACGCTTTGGCAGTTCAGGCTCAGCTGCTTTTG
Source organism: Desulfobacterales bacterium (assembly GCA_030616475.1). GTDB lineage: Bacteria > Desulfobacterota > Desulfobacteria > Desulfobacterales. The sequence goes on along the minus strand of JAUWXF010000008.1, from coordinate 13,715 downwards.
GAGGTGGCAACGATGCCACAAGTCCTTTGGTCGTTTCTGGCGATGATGCTTTTGTGACTATGTGGGGGCACCTATATGCTTTAACTTCAGAGCAAACGACTCCAACTAAAGATTATATGAATTTAGATTTGAGTACACCGCCTGCTTCGACTTTAAGCAGGGCACAAGTTAGACAAATGCTAAATGATGCTATTCAAAGTATAGTTGATGATGATGTCCATTTAGAGCCCGTATCTAGGATGTGGGCTCAGAACATAGCAAGTTTGAGCAGAACGCTGTTTTGGCATTCGGGAGAAGTTATCAGAACTTTGGCAGAAACCTTGGATTATATAGATGAGCCATTAAAGACTCACCTAATAAATTACTTGAGAAATGAAATAGAAACTTACATTCTCAATAGTAGCTACTATGCTTATCGCTTTGCTTGTATAGATTACGATTCAGGCCAAGTAGATGATCCCTGTGATAATGATGGGATTTATGTAGGCTGGTATTGGAACAATAAGAATCTTATTGCAGAAAGGATTTATGCGATTTACAAGTATGCCCAGAAGGCCAATGATTGGGAGTTGATTAACAACAATTGGAGTTTTATTGTTAATACAATGTACGGGGCAGTGGAATCTGATTGGGATGCAGATGCCGGATTCTTTCTATGGGCTGAATGGTTATCGGGTAAATTTAATCCGAATCTGCAAATGGGGGCCATGTATGCGATGCAACAGATGGCGCAGCAGGTCGGTGATTCAGCCACAGAAGCTGAAGTTACTACTTACTATAATTCCATGCTCACTGCACGAGTTACCTGGGGCAATTATGTCAGGAGTCTGTATGATACTGGTGATCTACAGCGTGATAATTATGATGATTGGCAAGATTGGGGCTACACCCTAAACATAAGTCCTATGCCGAAAGGAGGCTACTTAGATAAAGACAATGATTTTCGTCAGCCCTACTCGATAACCCGTTCTGGCAGTCTTGTGGTAGCATATGAGAACAGGAAGGAAATTCATGAACCTTACTATTTAGTTGGATTTCATCCTTTTTATACTGAACTTAATGATTTAGTTAGAACGAATCTTTCGGACCATATAGATGATCATATCAAGGCAATTGAGATGTATAATTCCTGGTGGTATATGGGCGATTATAGTCACCAGGTTGCTGTGGGCCGTCATGAGGAAGATAGCTTTTCACCAATAGCTGCTTCGGATATTTTCCAGGCGAAAGCCTATATCTTTAATGACACATTTGAGGACTTAGCACCGCACCTGCCCTGGACCCTTGAAAACTATGATCATAGGGATATTTACAGATTGCAGAATCTTGTGGCTTTGCTGGGCACCGATTCCGGGCCGGCAGCACCCAACTTCATCGTGATCATTCCTGAGAGCACCACTGAGGGAGTCGGCACATTGGCCGATCAGGGCACGGTGACGATCCCCGACACCCTCGCTTCTGACCTTACGGTATCGCTCAGCTCAAGTGACACCACTGAGGTGACGGTGCCGGCCAGTGTGATCATACCTGCCGGCAGTACATCGGCGACCTTCGATCTGACTATTATTGATGATGCCGAGGTTGATGGAACCCAGAGCGTCACCGTGACAGCCTCCGCTACCGGCTGGACACAGGGCACGGATACCATTGCCGTGGCTGATAACGAACAACAGGCTGTAACTAATCTACTCGTTAACGGAGATTTCGAGAGCGGGCAAATCGTTCCGTGGCAGGGAGTCACGGACGCCCATGTTTCTACGGACGCTGCCCACAGCGGCACTTATGGCGCACATCTACCTTCAGCCCAAAACCTGTTTCAAAGGTGGATTACAGTGGAACCCGGCAAAACCTATGTGTTTACGGGCTGGTTTAAATGGACGGCCTTTTCAGGCAGCGATTGGGGCTACGACACTATCGGCGTCACAAACAAGAATTGGGAGAGCGAGGGCAGCATCAATAATCTCCACGCCCTGTATGAAAGGGATAAATGGCATAAGTTGGCCATCACGTTTACGGCAAGCACCGACGGTGTGCAACTCAATTTCGGTGTCTTCGGCCCGAAAGAGACCGTGGACATGGTTTTTGACGACTTCACGTTATTCGAGAAGACGGGCAATCTCCCTCCGGTTGTGAGTCCATCCTCAAACACTGACTCAGGGGATGCGCCACTCTCCGTCCAGTTTTTCGCCAACGGGGAGGATCCGGATGGCGCTATCGCTATCTACCAATGGGATTTCGGCGACGGCACAATTGCCACCGTCGACAATCCGACTCACACCTTTAGGCAAAAAGGAACATACACCGTGCAACTGAGTGTTTGGGACGATGAAGGCGCGTCCGCTTCGGGCAGTCTGAACATTACGGTTAACAGCGACTCCAACCCAATGCTGACAATCACCGGGCCGACGGATCAGGAGACTTACAGCACGGCCCTTTCCCAACTCTCCCTGAGCGGGACGGCTGTGGCCCTGCCCGGACGTAATATCGTGGGCCTGGTTTGGGATAACATCAACACCGACGAGGCCGGAATAGTTTCTATCACCCCCGCTCAAACGGTGAACTGGAGCGATGTTTCCATTGACCTGAAGCCGGGGGAAAACGAGATTTTGCTTACCACTACGGATTCAGCCGGAGCGGTCAGCACGGACCGGATCATCGTGACGCGGTCTTTTTCAGGACCGGTGATCTCCAATATTTCGATTCCTCAAACCACGGTCAATGTGTATGAAAAATTTGAAATACAATTTGATGTCGAAACTGTGGCCGAAAATCCGTATTTCCAGTACGACGAAGCGCCACCGCCTGGTGTGACCCCGCAAATCGGCATCACGGTGGAGGGCATATTTACTTCACCCTCCGGACAGGTTCTCCGGCAGCCTGGATTTTTGTACCGGGAAATGCTTCGAACGGGATCCGGAGGGCAGACACATTACGAGGAGACGAATCAGGCACATTGGGTAGTTCGCTTCAGTACTTTAGAAACAGGAGAATACTCTGTCTCTTTAAGCGTACAGGATGCATCCGGCAGCACCGAGATTTCAGCCGGCAATTTCACGGCCCTGCCGCCCGTAAAGCAGGGCTTCATCCAGGTCAGTCCGGATGATCCGCGCTATTTCGAATTCATGAATCGTGACCTCTTTTTTCCCATTGGACCTGCTTGGGGATCAGACTATTCTGCTTATAAGGGAACTGGGATCAGTTTTGACCGACCTTGGATGGCTGGGCAAGCCGCTTACAGTTCAAATTGGGCCCGCTGGATGCGTACCGATATCGGCATGGGCAACGAGGGGTTTAATAACCCCTTGACTTTCATGGAGCATTATCCTTCCCACGAGATTTCTCGTGAAATGTATTATCCGGAGGGCCACAGGATCTGGATGGGATTATGGATGGACGAAGGGTTTTACCCGGACCTTAAAGCCAACACGGAGTATCTGATTAAACTGAGATTGAAAACGAGAGACATTGCCGGACCGGTGGATCCGAGTTATCCCTACGGTTTTATGTTAAAAACCCACGGCTTTCCGACTGAAACTTTAGAGGAAGATCTGAGGTCATACCCGTCGATGATTCCTGTAATCAGCCAGAACCGGGGCTGGCACACCGTGTTGGTCAAATACACGACCACGGTCCAGGATGGAGACAATCAGTACCTGAGCCTCTGCCTGGACAATGTGAGTGACGGCAAGGTATATATCGATCAGTTCTCCATGAAGGAGATCTTTGCCGATGGCACCTATGGTGGTGAGCTGATCCGGCACTCCAGAGCAGATATGCATACCTATGTGGAGCAACGTCCGGCAGCCTACTTCGACTGGCAGGTCGAACAAGGCGAACAGAATGGCGTGTTCTTCAAGTACGTGATTCAGGACAAACGCGATTGGGTCCCGAACCACCTTACGCGTGAGGGAGTATTCCAGGACGTGGGGGACGGCTATTTTCAAGAAGATGGAACCAAGGCCAAATGGCTTCTCCAGCAGTGGTGGCGCTACCTGATCGCGCGTTGGGGTTATTCCACTGCGGTCCATTCCTGGGAATTATGTAACGAGGCGAGTCCTGATGCTCCTGCGGTTTACCGGCAGACCCAGGATCTAGCAAAGTTCATGCACCAAAATGATTCACACCCCCATCTGGTCACCACCTCATTCTGGTGCTGCTGGAGGCCCGATTTCTGGGGGGACCGTGCCAATTATCCGGACGTGGATTACGCTGATCTGCATGAATACACCAAGGATAGTGAACTGGGGCTTGACATGGCAGAATGGGTCCTTTCCTGGGGGCAGACGACTTACGAGTCTCCTGTTGGCATGCCGGTTATTTTGGGAGAGACAGGAATAGGGGAGCCAGAACAAAGTTATTTTGAGCACTTACGTCAACCCAATTCCGGGATCTGGTATCACAACATACTTTGGGCGCAACTGAACGCCGGCTCCGGGATAAGCGTGCCGAACTACTGGTGGAGCCAGCATTTTAATCTGATCAACCGTCAGCAGATTGCGACACCGTTTCATCAGTTTGTCAGCAGCCTTGACATCAATCAGGGCGGCTATGTTGACCTTTCCGCCACGGTCACGAATTCCAACATCCGGGTTTTGGGACAAAAAAACATTTCGCGGGGCAAAGCCTATCTTTGGATCCAGAACAAGCTCCATAACTGGCACAATGTAATGGGGGTGGAGAATCCGGACACCATTACTCCTGAGTCCGGGACTGTGACTGTTCAAATGTCACCAAACACAGAGTACAGTATAGAAAAATGGAATACCTATACTGGAGAGGTACAGTCGAATACACTTCAGAGCGACGACGCTGGCGATATCACCATTTCAGTAGTTGATCTTTATGATGATTTTGCGGTCAAAGTGGAAATTCCCGGTTCCTCTCCGGCTTGTCCACGGGGTTTTCGCATACTGGAATAGTGGCAGGCTTCTTACCAAAGTCATGACCACCAGCATAACTGGAGGCTTGAGCAGGGCTCTGAGAGGGGCTGTTTGCCAAGACTTTGCTGATCACGAATATATGCGCGGATTTGCGCTACATTCAGCCCTACGGTACTGACATGGTTAGTATACCCTCGTATCCAGGAATTCCCTCCTGATCCTTTCATACCAAACTCACAATGTAATCGAATAGCACTCATCCTTGGAAGTTTCAGAGAATGATAATAAGGTCAGGCTTTGCGCCGCAGAAAGCTCGTAGGGTCTGGGTCAAGATGAACAAATGGCAATCGGTTAGCAGTAGGGAGGTTCGGTTTATACTGAACCTCCAATGGTTCCGCAAGCGGGGATTGATCTTCTTTGATGACTTCACCCAGAGACAGATACCTCTTGAACTCAGCTTCAGTCGCTGATCGAAGAGCGGTTTACCTGGCGGGTACGAGCCGTTTAGTTGGGCGGCTTCGTCGCTAGAAAAAAGGAAATTCCTATACTATCAAATTATGGCTGCTAGATTCGTAATACAAAATGGCCTTGACACACGAGGCCAAATGTAGCCTATTTTAGAAGCGGGATTCTCCAATTCACGCTGAACCAAGACAATTTCTCACTCAGCACAACAGGAGGCAAGTGAAATGAAGGACGGTATTAATCGCCGTGATTTTATCAAAGGAGCAGTGGTGACAGGTGCGGGCCTGGCTCTTGAAGAAGGCCTGCTTTGCAGGCGGCGGGCTCTAGCCACACTTCTGAGTGAAAACCGGACAGCCATTGACCGGGACATTCGTGATTTCAAGCTGGATGAAATCAGCGATGCTGAAGTGAAGTCCACCATTCATGCCTACATGACAGAGGCGGCTAAGCCCAGGGTAGTGCACGTTCATGACACTGATGCCACGGCCTGGGATGGAAGTGGCTGGTATGGCAACGCCGTCAATCAGACGGTTGTCGGCGGGATGCTTCAGCAAGGATTGCAGGACCTGACAGGCAAAAGTGCGTGGGCGGACATCTGGAACGACCTGTTCTCGCAAGTGCAGCCGTCGGGCTATCAGGTGGGGCAGAAGATCGCCATCAAGGTGAACTTCAACAACAGCAGCCAAGGCTGCGATGATAGCGACAATGTGATTGATGCTCTCCCTCAGCCGGTCAATGCTCTCGTTGCTGGTCTCGTGGGAGCAGGAGTAGACCAGAATGATATATGGATCTATGACGCCACAGTAAGCGGGCGCATTATCCCAGACCGTTTCCGAACTCCGATCCTATCCAGTTACTCTGCTGTGCAATTCTATGGCAGTGATGCTTGTACCGGAGTCAATCCCGTGTCCCACGGCGGACATCCCAGTCTTACGGTTCAGTTCAACGACCCTAGTGGCAATTTGAGTGACCGCCTGTTAACCGATATCCTATACAATGCAACCTATCTGATTAACATGCCGATCATCAAGAGACACGGCATCCACCCCGTAACTCTGGGCTTCAAGAACCATTTTGGCAGCCTCAACAACATCATCAGGGCGGGGAACGACGATCTGCACAGTTACATTAGTCCTACGAATGCATTGTACAGCCCAACCTACAGCCCGATGGTGGACATATTCCAAAACCCCAATATCAAGGATAAAACGATCCTTACAGTGGGAGACGCTCTGTACGGGGCTTTTGGTGCAACCTTTGAACCCCCGACGTCGTGGAACTCGTTTGGAGACGCTCCCAACAGCCTTCTCTTTGCGAAAGACGCGGTGGCTATAGATTGTGTGATGATTGACTTATTGGTTGCCGAAGGTTGGGTTGGAGACAATGCATACCACTACCTGTTCGTGGCCCAGGATGCTGGACTGGGCACCTGCGAGGGCACCTTAGACAATCCGGGCGGTGACCCGTGGCAGACGCCTTATGGCAGCGGGTACAGTAAGATTGACTACAGGAGAGTTGTGTCCTGAAAGACCAGAGAGCATACTTCTCTACCGTCCTTTTAGACTGTTGGTTTCCCTTCCTTTCAGCTTTTGCCCTTCATGGCAGAAAATATTCTGCCAGAAAAAACACGATTTTCACAACTTAGGGACTAACTAGTCCGCCTGGGCCGAGCTGGTTTCTCCTCCAGCGGACTAAGATAAGATCGCGGAGCGATCTTATAACTCGTAGACCCAAACCCACTCACGGAGGGAGGTGAGGCCTCGTCCCAGTCGTTAATATCGTGGATATATCCCAAACCCACTCACGGAGGGAGGTGAGATTTACTAGGCGGAAGTGTACTGTTTGTGGCTTAACCTGCCTAAACGGAATTTGAAATAACAATTTGAGTGTAATAGGAGGACCTACCATGAAGCGAACGAATTTTCTCTTGAGTTTACCAATGATAATGCTAGCCACCCTCGCGGTATTGACAACCATGACAGTTGGGCCAGCGTCAGCTCAGTCTTGTATTCCGGCTGGATCAACTATTGATTCTGCTTTGTTCTCAATCTACGTGAATTACAATCCATTTACTCCCCCGACGGTGAGTATACATCGGATAACGGATCAGTGGACCGAGAGCGAAGTGACGTGGAATAACTTCGGGGGCAGTTACGACGGTGCCGTCCAAGGCTCATTTGTCGCCGACGGGATTGGCTGGCGTTCGGCTGACGTGACTTCACTTGTACAACAGTGGATAGAGGGTGTCTATCCCAACTACGGCTTGCTGTTGGAGCAAGGTCAGACACATTACACGATCTATTGGAGCAGTGAATATGGCACGGTGGAATTGCGACCCAAGCTGGAAATATGTTACACAACGTTGGCCGGCGACAGCAACTGCCTAACTATTCAACGACCTGGTGCTGATACAGGCGGTGTGGCCGATGCCTACATCTGGGAACATCCTGATTATACTAATCATAATACGGGGAGTTCAACCATGCTGTTTACCGGCCTCGTGGGAGATTACGAGAAACAGAGCCTCATTCGGTTCGACTTTGAAATTTGCGAGCAACCTGGAGAAGGATGTACACCCGGCTTCTGGAAGAACCATCTGGATGCTTGGGGGCCAACAGGGTACAGTCCAGGGGACGACTTCGACACTACTTTCAGTGTAGATCTGTTCGATCCGGATATTACTCTTGAGGATGCAGTGTGGGCGAAGGGCGGAGGAAATAAGAAGCTCGCCCGACACGGGACAGCTGCCCTTTTGAGTGCTGCCCACCCAGATGTAGGTTATCCTCTTTCGGAAGTTGAGGTGATCGCCGCTGTACAAGCAGGTGACGCTGATACTCTGGCAAACTATAACGACTATGGTACTCCAGGATTCTGCGATTAGCGGGTGTAAGGATGGTGGGTGGAATCTTTTTCCACCCACTATCTTAGTTCGCTTCGCCCACAATTTGGAATGTTGGGCACGAAGTGAAGCTGTGCGCTGTACTGGAATGATGGAACAATGGGTTATGGGAGAATGGGACAGCGGTTTACTCTGTTAAATAGGGTTCCCTAAGGGAGATTTAACAGGGTGAACGGGCAAAATCTCTTTTGACAGGGAAGCTAATAAATGTGTAATTTTCTTTCGAGAAAAAAGTCGCCCGAGAACGTATCGTGAGCGGATTTTTGTGTTTTTGCAGCTTTGTCTTACAGCCGAATTTGGGTGGCACATCTAAGGAATCCAGCGGATTTTGAACCGAAAAAGTGCTCGCTTACGCCGCAGCTTGCTGCGGCGTAAGCGAGCGAATCTAAAATCGCAAGAACCCTGTTACATCGAGAATTGCTGAGTACGTGCTTGTACCATCTTGTACCATCTTGAAAAGTGGTATTTTTTGCGCAGGCCCTAAACGTGCAACGTTTCTTACCGAATATTTTGGATTGGGAGTCTATCCCTCGACCGCAAAGACTCAGTTCAATTTCGACCACAAAGGAGTTAGACAATGACAAAACAAAGGGGTGCTCTTCTTAAGGCCCTAGTTGTCTCGTTCATCGTTTTGGCCCTGCCTACATTCATTTGCCCAACATCTTTTGCTGCGGAACCGATAGTCATCGATCACAACTGTATTGATTCTTCCCAGATCCCACAGCAGTTCCTCGATGCTGCGCGTGAAATGGATGTGTTCTTCAATCATAAGTCAGTCGGATATAACATACTTGATGGCCTTTCAGATCTTGCAGGCCAGGATCCGACTCGTTACGCGTGCACCATCGAACTAAATCCCTCGACCGCATGGTACGACGACAACAGCGGCTTCGGACATTTTGCGCTTGGCACCAACTACCAACCGTATACAAAGGTCGATGGATTTAACGATCATATTACGACAAATGGATACGGTGGTCATGTGGACGTGGCAATGATGAAGTTCTGCTACGTGGACTTTTACGAGGAGCACGGCTGGGGGAGCGACTATACGGGCGAACAAGTATGGAATTACTATCGGCCCGTGATGGAATCACTCGAAGCGGCCTATCCGGATGTTACTTTCGTATGGTGGACATGCGCCCTGAATCAATGGTGGGGAATCATGAGCATGAAGAGTTTAATTCACGCGTACGCCAGTACTGCAATGCCAACAGCAAGGTCCTGTTCGATCTCGCAGCAATGGAGTGCCATGATCCGAATGGGAACCTGGTCTTGGATGGCAACGGATATCCTGCGTTATACTCCGGTTATACAACGGACGGCGGCCCCTTGAACGAGGAGGGCCGCCAGCGCGTAGCGAATGCTTGGTGGTGGATGATGGCAAGGATTCAAGGGTGGAACCTAAGCACAAGCAGGTTGGATATAGACCGGGAAGTCAAGGATTTTAAAGGCGCAGAGGCTACGCAACAGGATGTGAAGGACAAGATTAAGGCGTATATGGAGACACAGTGATGCTCGCTGTGCTCACGATTGCGGATTTGGGATTGCGGAATGCGGATTGTTATTTTTGTTGGACAGGATTTGTCGGGGGAATTACAATCTTGTGATACAAAAGCCATCGGTGGAACATTTCGCCCCCAAGATGACCTATTAAGCCAGGCAAGATAATCTGGGTTAGCTGCGTCGGTCGTTACAATCGGTTCCACTCATCAACCGAAACTGAGCGGCCGATAATGTCCTCTACCTCGTCTAACATCATCCGCAGTTGAGGCACTGAATACTCGGCGTTGGACGGCACGCTCATACGATGCCCCTCATAGACCATAAACTGGTGGCGTGTGCCAGAATAAGGGCCGTCAAAGCCGAGCTTGCGCAGCCGACGGATAAACTCACGACGTTTACACGGCACCCACCGGCTCATAACTGGGCTCCTTATTCAAGTCTATGCTCGCAATCACTGGCAAAGAATGACCCAGTTTCAAGCCAACCAGAATCCAATCTTCAAGCGTTGAGCGTAATTCGTCCTCACACCGGCGCAAAGTAGAACCAAACGCCACAACGCCTTTACAGGTTGGAATGCGGCCAGCATAGGTGCCATCCTCCAATTTGTCATAAGTTGCCTGTTCCAATGCTTCCTCTATGTATCCGCTTAAAATGAACTTTATCATCAAACACCTCCAAGACTATTTTGTGCCCCAGACTAATAACGCGTGAACTGGTTAATCTGACAGTGTCCAATATACCGCTATATTGAAAAGTGTACGCGCCTGGGTCGGATATGCTTCTATTCACCTTCATATCAGGCACACATTCTGTTGAGGAGCCAGATCAATCGGATCGTGTTTGGAAATCCTTACGATGGTTCGGGTCCTTAGCGGCCAAATGGTTCTTACAACCTGATGTTTTTGTTATTTATAACATTCAAGACATGTTGTCAATTCTTTGTACCTGGCAGAGATGACGGGTCATCCTATCGCTGGTGATCCCTTTGCTGAGCCGGTTGTAACGCATGGTGATCGCAGCGCCAGGTGCCCAGCCGAGAAGCTCGCCCAGCTTTTTACACGACGTCCTGGTGTTTGCCCTAGGAGCAAAACAGAAAGCAGATGGTCTGGTCTTAACATTTGACAGAATCTTGGGAGAAAAAGTAGAAGAACACGGGATGTTGGCACTTTGTCCCTTGATGGTTAATGGGCAATGAGAGGCAACTGGGCTGAATACATGGAGGAGACACTATAACTTGATAGTATGGGGATTTCCTTTTCCAAGCGGCGTAGCCGCGTTACATAAGATCGCGGAGCGATCTTATAATTTGAAGGGGACTAAGAAGATGAAATCGTGCAGAATACGGACGAAATCGTATGCGAATATGCCAATAGTACTATGCCTTCTATTTCTACTTCATGGCGCGGCATTTGGGTTTTCCACACACACTACGAGTATTTCCAGGACCTTTGACCCGGTTGAAGCCGAAGTCTTTGTGGGTGAGGAGATTACGGTCACGGTAAATTTCACGACCGAAGAAGTTAATGACCTCCGTGGCTTTTACTATACTGATCAGATACCGGAGGGGCTGACCGTAAATACCGTCAGCGTAAAGATTAATGACGGCGACGTTTCGGATTACATTTTCGAATATGATTCAATCGGAGATGTGTATGCCGGTTGTATTCCATACCGGTGGGTTCTGGAAACACCGACCGCTTTTCTGGAGAATAATCCCGTTCCCCCAAATTACACTGTAGAAATCGTCTATTCTGTCAGCTCGACCCAGGAGGGAACTTTTGACTTCAATGAATTTGATTGGGTTGGCTATTATCAGGATGCTGCCGAGGGATACAGAGAGGCTTTTGGACATAGTGAGGATGCTGATAGGCAGACCATAACATTCGAAGTGCAGGGCAACGAGGACAACGAGGGTGACAGCGATGGTGGTGGAAGTAGCGGCGACTGCTTCATCGCCACGGCGGCCTTTGGCTCACCGATGGAGCCTCACGTTAGGGTGCTGCGTGAGTTCCGCGACCGCTTCCTCCTCACCAACACTGCCGGCAAGTCATTTGTGCGTCTATACTATACATACTCGCCGCCGGTAGCGGACTTCATCACCAGGTATGACAACCTGCAGACTGCGGTGCGGTGGGCACTGCTGCCCCTGGCGGGAATGAGCGGTGTGGCGATGTACCTCGGCCCTGCGGCCACCATGGCGTTGACGGTCTTCCTGCTTGCCCTAATTATCGCCACTGCGGTACTTGCCATGCAACGGCGGGCGCGAGTGACGAAATCCTGAAGGTTTCTTTCACCTTATGTTTCGTGAAAGGCGTACGGTCGCTGACCACCCGTGACTGGTCTGCCATGCATCCGTAGGAAGCAACCCAGCATGAATAGCGCCAGCATGAGTCCGGCTAGAATCCTCGTTACCACAGACGCTTTGATGAGTACGTAGCTAATGCCTACCAGGGGCATAAGTGCCAGACGGATAATGGGCTTGGACCAGATGTGAATGTTGATGAGATCCGCCCAGAATGGACCGTACCGGTAATACATCCTGACAAACCATCTGCCGGACATGTTTGTGAGCAGGCATTGATCTCTGAAATCTCTCAACAGTCTTACGTGGGGTTCTGCATATGAGCCGAAGGCAGCGGTTGCAATAAAACATCCACCGTCATGGCTTCCCACGTCACCACCTGAAGTAGAGCTCGTCTCAACATCAGTACTGCTTGCCTCGGCAAGTCCGCCCGGGTCCACGATGAAGCCATTGGCTACTCCGTCGCTATCGCCATAACCGCCGTCCTTGAGTTCCAGAGTTATAGACCGATCATCTTGATTAAAAGTGGTATGCTCGGAGTAGTTCTGCCAGCCATTGATGGTGTCATATTTGTAAAAGGTCGTGGCGTTTGAAATATCTTCTGAAAAATAGATTCTTACCGTGGCCGTGGCTCCAGACTTGTTTAGACGAAGCCGATAAGAAAAAAGTCCAAAGGAAAGGTTCTCAGGCCTGTTGGTATTGTCCGAAATGGTTGACGGATCGATCATCTCCACGGCTTCGATGGCGGTAATGGAATCCGAGACCTTGCAAATGCCTATGGTTGCATTGCCAACGGTTGACTGTATGCATTTGATGAGCTCAGGTTGGTCGTTATCAGCAGTCCCGTCTCCATTGAGGTCTACATCATGACCGACCTCCTGCTCGTCAGGGATACCGTTGGCATCAAAATCGTTGACGTCGGAGGTAGTCGTAAATTCAACGGTGTCAGACCAGTCGGACGGTTCCAGATAGACATCGTAGAATCGAACGCGGACATAGTATGTGGTGTCTGGCTTCAGCACTAGGTGCGGAACGGGCAGTTCTGTAAGGTGCTCGGTGCTGGTGACATCAAGGATTGTGGAGGCGAAGTCTGCTTGTTCGCTGATCTGCCATTGGCTTTGGCTGTGGAGGTCGCCGTCCGGGTCCGAGAAAGATTCGGTGGTAATAAGTAACAGCAGGCCACACTCCACCTCGCCATAATATGGTGATGTGATAACCGGCTCAAGAGGGGCAAGATTCGACTCTGGGACAACTGTGATGGTCACAGTCTCAGAATCACTCTGGGGCGGAGTGCCATCATCCGTCACTGTGAAGAGTACATCATAGTTGCCAGTATCACCATAGCCAGGTGTCCAGTTGAAGGTCTGTGTGGCATCATTAAAGCCGGCACCTGTGGGAAGATTACTGGCAGAATATGTCAGCGCGTCACCATCCGGGTCGGTTGCCGTGATGGTGAACTCAAGCAATTGGCCTTCGTCCACGGTCTTTGGGCCTATAGGATCAAGTACCGGCGGGCGGTTCGCATCACCCACTGTGATGGTCACAGTCTCAGAATCACTCTGGGGCGGAGTGCCATCATCAGTCACTGAGAATAGTACATCATAGTTGCCAGTATCACCATAGCCAGGTGTCCAGTTGAAGGTCTGTGTGGCATCATTAAAGC
>JAUWXF010000079.1 GCA_030616475.1 Desulfobacterales bacterium | reverse complement strand
AGTTTTACTTTAGGACGACAGATGTGACCGGCGTGGTGACGCTTCCGGAGGGCACCGAGATGGTGATGCCCGGGGACAATGTAACGATACAGTGTGAGTTGATCACGCCGATTGCCATGGAAAAAGAACTCAGGTTTGCCATCCGTGAGGGTGGTCGCACGGTAGGGGCCGGCGTTATCAGCGAAATACTGGAATAAATTGGCGGCTATCGTTCAACGAATAACGAATAACGAATAACCGATAACGATGCCCGAATTCAGAGGAGTGAGAGCGTGAGAATCATTGTTACTTTGGCCTGTAGCGAGTGCAAACGCCGGAATTATACGACGACCAAGAACAAGCGAACTACCCCGGACAAGCTGGCGTTCAAAAAATACTGCAGGTTCTGTCGAACGCATACTTTGCACAAGGAGACGAAATAGCTCAAAGCTGAAAGGGCAGTAAGATTTTTTCCAAGTAAATAGCCTCTACGATTAAAGGATTGATAGACTCAATTTCCATTGCTTTATGTTTGTTTTACCTTTGAGCTTTAAGCTTTCAGCTTTGAGCTACAATGCAGGCCAGTAGCTCTAACGGTTAGAGCACCGGACTCCAAATCCGGGTGATGGGGGTTCAAATCCCTCCTGGCCTGCCAGAAGTCAGTTAAGAGTGAGCTAAAGTGAGCTAAAGTGCCTAAAGTTAAAAGAATAAAACTGATGCTCTCGTAAAAAGTCGAAAACACCCGATTTTGTCATTCCCGCGAAGGCGGGAATCCAGTAATTACTTCTAGTTATGCAAGAGGGTTTTGCCTTAATCTCCCCAATTGGGACTTTTTGCTAAATTGTCAAAACTAATTTTTAAAAAAAGTTTCTCCAAGTCCTCAACTTTAGCTCACTTTAGGCAATTTAGCTCACTTTAGGCACTTGCACACGACAACTATGGGTCGTCTAAGACGAAAAAGATCAGCATCGACAAAGAAGAAGAAGAAACAAAAAGGCCCAACAAAGCCGGATAACCGGGAACTGGCTCTGAGGCAGGAAGGGGCCACGGTGCCAGCCGTTCAGCAACGGCCTTTCCAAAACCGGGAGACTTTGTCCAAGAGTGAAGCCCCCAAGGCGATTGAACCCTCAGGGCGTACTTTTCAACCGGCCTTTTGGGTAAAGACTACACAGTTTCTTCGTGAGGTCAAAATAGAACTCAAGAAGGTAACTTGGCCCTCCAGAAAAGAGACCTTGGCATCTACGGCGGTGGTAATCATTCTCGTGGTCATTATTTCTTCGTTCCTTGGTCTTGTAGACATGGGCCTGTCCACCCTGATTCGTTTCGTGGTCAGGTAGGGGTTTTGAGGAGAAAGATTGTGGCTTTGAAGTGGTATGTGGTTCATACTTACTCAGGGTATGAAAACAAGGTTAAGGCTGCATTGGAAGAGCGCATAGGCTCGTGTGGACACCCTGAGAAGTTTGGCAAGATCTTGATTCCCACTGAAGAGGTAGTCGAATTGGTAAGAGGGAAGAGAAAGACCTCATCGAGAAAATTTTACCCCGGTTATATCCTAGTTCAAATGGAGTTGACCGATGAGGCTTGGCATTTGGTGCAGGAGACCGCGAAGGTGACAGGGTTCCTGGGTGGTAGGGATTCGCCTGCTTCTCTTACCGACGAGGAAGCCGAAAAGATCATAGGCCAAGTGGAGGCCGGAAAGCTCAAACCGCAACCAAAGTTTTTGTTTGAACCAGGGGATGAGGTTCGAGTGATCGATGGTCCCTTTGCTAACTTTACGGGCACCGTGGAGGATGTGAAACCAGATAAAGGAAAGATCCGGGTTCTGGTGAGCATCTTTGGACGGGCTACACCCGTGGAACTCGAATTTGTTCAGGTAAGCAGGGTATAACCCTGATAGGGTCGAGTAGTTGAGTAGTCGAATAGTTGAGTGGTTAGCGCGGCGCGGCGCAACTCCTTGAGTCAGTCTCCTAAGCCCATAGGCCAGGTCTGGGCCAGGGATTGAAAACCACTCGACCACTCAACGACTTAACGACTCAACCGCTCATGATTAGTGAGGAGTAAACGGTATGGCTAAGAAAGTTATAGGCTCGATTAAACTGCAGGTTCCAGCGGGGCAAGCCAATCCTTCCCCGCCTATTGGTCCGGCTCTGGGCCAGCAAGGCGTCAATATCATGGAGTTTTGCAAGGCCTTTAATGCCAAAACGGCTGGCCAGGAAGGGATGATTATACCCGTAGTCATCACAATTTATCAGGATCGCTCTTTCTCATTTGTGACCAAGACTCCCCCCGCCTCTGTTCTGCTTAAGAAGGCAGCCAAGATTGCCAAGGGCTCTGGTGATCCCAAGCGCGACAAGGTTGGAAATGTCACACGAGCCCAGATTGAGGAGATTGCAAAGATGAAGATGGTCGATCTGAATGCCTATGACATAAAAAGCGCTTGCAAGATAATAGAAGGGACCGCCCGGAACATGGGTATCGAAGTCGTTTGATCGAATACAGAGATCGTCAAATAGTTGAGTCGTTGAGTCGTTGAGTCGGAAAATAAGCATGTTAAATCAGTATATTAGAGCTTCAACTACATCAAGTGTCCAATTTTTATGCAAACCATATAAATTCAAATAATGATAACCACTTAACTAATCAACTACTCAACCACTTAACGAGGTCTGGAATAGGAGTCACGAGTATATGGGAAAAAGAGGAAAAAAGTACGCAACAGCCAGAGAAAAGCTAGATCCCAAGAAAGGATACGATTTCTCAGAGGCCTTGAGGTTGGCCTTGGACATGTCTTATGCAAAGCTCGATGAGAGCGTGGATGTTGCGGTACGTTTGGGAGTTGATCCGCGGCATGCTGATCAGATGGTTCGAGGTACGGTGGTGCTGCCAAATGGGACAGGCAAAGATGTCAAGGTGCTGGTGTTTGCTAAGGGGGAAAAGGAGAAAGAAGCTGAAGAGGCTGGCGCAGATTTTGTCGGAAGTGATGACCTCATCGCAAAGATTAAGGGTGGGTGGTTCGGGTTTGACAAGGCTGTTGCAACACCGGATATGATGGGTGCCGTTGGGCGTATCGGCAAGATCCTGGGCCCCAGGGGACTGATGCCGAATGCAAAAATTGGAACTGTTACCTTTGATGTGGCTCGCACTGTCAGGGAGTTGAAGGCGGGCAAGATCGATTTCAGAGTGGAGCGTGCGGGCGTTGTCCATGCGCCTATGGGGAAAGTTTCCTTTGGTGTGGACAGGCTTCTGGAAAACCTTGCTTCCTTTTTCGAGACCATCGTTCGTCTCAAACCGGCCGGCAGTAAGGGGACATATCTGAAGAGCATAGCCATTTCAACAACCATGGGTCCAGGGATAAAGATTGATCCTGTGTATGTAAAGGCCATGTTGAGATAAGGGGGTAACGGACTTTTGAAGCGATCCGAAAAAGAAAAAGTTGTTGAAGCCCTGCATGAAAAGTTTTCAAGGGCCAGGGCCATGCTACTTATGGACTTCAGAGGCCTGAATATGTCCGCTATGGATGAGTTGCGGAGTCAACTCAGGGATGCTTCGGTTGAATACCGAGTGGTGAAGAATACCCTCATGACAAGGGCTGCAGATGGAACCGATATGGCGCTGTTGAAGGAACATTTCTTTGGGCCCTGTGCGGTGGCCTTGAGCTACGAAGACCCAGTGGCTCCGGCCACGATTCTCATGAAATTTAGTGAAAATAATTCCGCTTTGGAAGTTAAGGCTGGGGTCGTAGATGGCCAGGTCGTTGATCTTGCCGGTATTAAAAGGCTCTCGAAGCTTCCTTCCCATGAAGTCTTGTTGACGCAGCTACTTTCGCTAATGAGCACTCCTGTCACTGGCTTGGTGACGGTTCTAAGTGCTGTGCTCAGGAATTTTGTGGGTGTTTTGGAGGCCATCAAGCTACAAAAGGAAGGTTGAGTGGTCAAGTAGTCAAGTGCTCGAGTGGGAAAATGGTCAAGTGGTTAACAACTCGACCCATGGCCCAGATCTGGATTACCGGCTTGATAGCTTACAACAAGCCGAAGCGCCAGGGCGGGCACTCAACGACTCAACTAGTCGACTAACTTATGAGCGAAGCGAACTAAGTTCATAGACGAGGAGGACACACAGAATGGCTAATGTTACCAAACAAGATGTCGTTGAATTCATTTCCAGTATGTCCGTACTTGAGCTTTCCGAATTGGTGAAGGAACTGGAAGAAAAATTCGGGGTGTCGGCAGCAGCCCCGGTTGCCGTGTCTGGTGCACCTGCTGGGCAGGCCGCCCAGGCCGAGGCTGAGGAGAAGACCGAATTTGATGTTATCCTAAGTCAAGTAGGGGACAAAAAGATTCAGGTCATCAAGGCGATCAGGGCAATTACCGGCCTTGGTCTAAAGGAGGCCAAGGTTTTGGTGGATGAAGCTCCTAAGCCAGTGCAAGAAGGGGTCTCGAAAGAGGAAGTTGAAGATATCAAGAAACAGCTCGAAGAGGCGGGTGCAACGGTTGAAATCAAATAATCGTGAAACGAAGTGAGCTAAAGTTGAGGACTTGAAGAAACTTTTTGTAAGCATTGGTTTTATTCCTTTAACTTTAGGCACTTTAGTTCACTTTAGAGCACTTTAGGCACTCCATCAATGAATAGTGAATCGGTTAACGATTTTGAATAACGAATACCCAATAACCAATAACCAATAACGAACAGGGAGATTCTTATGTCCAACAGACTCTTGGCAGGTAAACAGATAAGAAGAGACTTTGGAAAGATTCTAAAGATTACGGCATTTCCCGATTTGGTCGAGATGCAAAAGGAATCCTATGCCCGGTTTTTGCAAAAGGATGTTCCGCCGGAAAAGAGAAAAAACGAAGGTCTTCAGGGCACCTTCAAGAGTGTTTTTCCCATAAAAGATTTTACGGGTACTGCCTCTTTAGGGTTTGTTTCTTATAGCTTTGGAGAGGTCAAGTATGATGAGGACGATTGTATCGACAAAGGGATGACCTATGAGATCCCAATGCGTATTACCGTTCGGCTTGTGGTCTATGAGACAGACAGAGAGGCCGGAGTTCAGAATATTCGGGACATTAAGGAACAGGAAGTCTATTTTGGCACCATCCCGCTCATGACCAAAAAGGGTACATTCGTTATCAACGGGACTGAGCGGGTTGTCGTAAGTCAACTTCACAGGTCGCCCGGGGTATTCTTTGACCATGACAGGGGCAAGACGCATTCGAGTGGCAAAGTGCTTTATACGGCCAGGGTTATCCCGGTACGGGGATCCTGGATCGATTTGGAAGTCGATCCCAAGGATGTGGTTTATGTTCGGATCGACCGCCGCCGCAAATTCCCCGCTACTTTACTTCTGAAGGCCTTTGGGTATTCAGGAGAGGAGATTTTGTCCCATTTTTACCGTACAGAAAGGATCCAGGTAGAGGGCAAAAATTTGTACAAAGCGGTTGACAAGGACCTCCTAGTGGGGCAGGGCTCGTCAAAATCGGTAAAACATCCACAGACCGGTGAGATAATCATCAAAGAAGGGCACCGTTTTTCGGAAAAGACTCTCAAACAGCTTTTGGAGGCACAAGTTGAACGCGTACCCATTGGGTTTGAAGATATCGAAGGCAAGATCTTGGCTCACACGTTGCGAGACCCAAAGAGTGGAGAGGTGGTCGCCACTTATAATGAGGTGATTGATGAAAAGGTCTTTGAGAAGATCTTGGCTGCACAGGTATCTGCTTTTGACATACTCTATATAGATAACGTCACGACCAGTGATTCCATTAGCAAGACCCTGCTCCTTGACAAGGTGGAAACTGAGGAGGATGCACTGCTGGAAATCTATCGAAGGCTCCGACCAAGTAACCCGCCCACCTTAGAGGTGGCCCAGCAACTTTGTCACCAGCTCTTTTTTAGCCCATCTCATTATGACCTTTCGACAGTGGGGCGTTTAAGAACCAATATTCGGTTGGGGTTGCGCCAGGACGAGGTGCCCATAGATGTGCGTACGCTCCGGAAAGAGGACGTCCTGCTCACTACCAAGATCCTGGTCGATCTAAAAGACAGCCAGGGCCCGGTTGATGATATCGATCATCTGGGTAACCGGCGGGTGCGGGCCGTGGGGGAGCTTTTGGAAAACCAATACCGTATAGGGCTGGTGAGGATGGAACGTGCCATCAAGGAACGGATGAGCCTTCAGGAGGTTGAGGCATTGATGCCCCATGACCTGATCAATTCTAAGCCGGTTTCTGCAGTCCTCAAAGAGTTCTTCGGCACCAGCCAGCTTTCACAGTTTATGGACCAAACTAACCCGCTTTCCGAGATCACCCATAAACGGCGCTTAAGTGCCTTGGGCCCTGGCGGACTTACGCGGGAACGTGCAGGCTTTGAGGTCCGGGACGTTCATCCCACACACTACGGACGTATCTGCCCCATTGAGACCCCTGAGGGGCCTAACATTGGCTTAATTGTCTCGCTGAGCACCTATGCCCGCGTGAACAAGTTTGGCTTCATTGAGACGCCTTACCGGGTGGTTGAGAATGGCCAGGTCACAGACAGGGTCAAATCTTTAAGCGCCTTGGACGAAGAGAAACATCCCATTGCTCAAGCCAATGCGGCCTTGGACGAAAAAGGCCGATTTGTGAGTCCCCTGGTCTCAGCGCGCGTTGCTGGTGAATTCTTGATGGTCAAGCGCGAAGAAATTGAATTCATGGACGTCTCCCCTCATCAGTTGGTGAGTGTCGCGGCATCACTGATTCCCTTTCTGGAAAATGACGACGCCAACAGGGCTCTCATGGGCTCCAACATGCAGCGCCAGGCCGTACCGCTGCTTGTGAGCGGCGCTCCGCTTGTCGCTACAGGCATGGAAGACGTAGTAGCTAGAGATTCAGGGGTTACCGTTATGGCTGACTGTGAGGGTGAAGTGGTGGACGTGGATGCAAAGCGCATCGTGGTCAAGCACAGAGGAAACGGTGATGCCTCTGGCAGGCAGGTAAGCATCTATAATCTGAGAAAGTTCTCTCGTTCTAACCAGAATACCTGTTTTAATCATCGACCTATTGTGAAAAAAGGCGACCGTGTCAAGAGAGGGGATGTGATCGCAGACGGCCCAGCTACAAAAAGAGGAGAGCTTGCACTGGGCAAGAATGTGATGGTCGCCTTTATGCCTTGGGGGGGATACAACTTTGAGGATTCTATTCTGGTGAGTGAGTGTCTGGTACGAGACGGGGTTTTCACGTCGATTCATATTGAACAATTTGATGCGGTGTCTCGTGATACCAAACTGGGTAAAGAGGAGATTACCCGTGACATACCGAATGTAGGAGAGGAGGCATTGAAGAACCTGGACGAAAGCGGCATTATACGGCTTGGGGCTGAAGTCAAGCCGGGGGACATCCTGGTAGGAAAGATTACCCCTAAAGGTGAGGCCCAGCTATCTCCAGAGGAAAAGCTGCTCAGAGCCATTTTTGGAGAGAAAGCAGGCGATGTGAAGGATACCTCTCTTCGGGTCCCGCCTGGTGTAAACGGTGTTGTAATTGATGCCAAGGTCTTTTCCAGGAAGGGTGTAGACAAGGCTGCCCGAGCGCTAAGCATTGAAAAACTTAAGATCGAGGCCCTGGAGAGGGATCGAGATGATGAGCTTGCCATCATTGAGGAAGTTACCAGGGAAAGCTTAACTGCGCTTCTGGTGGGCAAAACCTGCGCGGCCCCTTTCAAGAAAGGAAGGGTTCAATTTATCAAGAAGGGCGATCGTATTTCGGCAGGGGTCCTCTCGAAGATTCCCTTAACTCAAATGGCCGGCCTGGAGCTGAAGAATGCCACGGTGGCTGGCCAGATGAGTGAAATACTGGAACGATATCGGCAGCAGTGCGATCAGGTCCGTAAACGTTTTGAGGATCAGGTGAGTCGATACGAAACGGGCGATGAACTTCTGCCCGGTATCATCAAGATGGTCAAGGTCTACGTGGCCATGAAACGAAGGCTTTCGGTGGGCGACAAGATGGCAGGGCGACATGGCAACAAAGGGGTGGTTTCGTGCATCTTGCCTCACGAGGATATGCCCTATTTTGAAGATGGTACACCGGTAGACATTGTACTAAACCCCCTGGGCGTGCCATCCCGTATGAATGTTGGACAGATCCTGGAAACCCATTTGGGTTGGGCAGCAAAAGGGTTGGGGGACCGCATCAATGAACTGATCCGTTCCGAGAATCATAAGGCATTAAGGAAGAAACTAGAATCGGTTTTTCCTTCGGCCGGGCACCAGCAACAAATCGAGGAGTTGAACGACCAAGAGTTGAGAGATTTTGCTGAGCCTTACCGGGAGGGGGCCTATATGGTTACCCCTGTCTTTGACGGAGCCAAAGAGACCGAGATCAAAGATTTACTAGCTGAGGCTAACTATTCCGTAAAGGGCCAGGCCACACTCTACGATGGGCGTACTGGGGACCCCTTTGCCACCAAGGTGACGGTTGGTATCATGTACGTGATGAAACTGCACCATCTGGTGGATGATAAGATCCACGCCCGTTCCATTGGGCCTTATTCCCTGGTAACCCAACAGCCCCTGGGAGGAAAGGCCCAGTTTGGCGGACAGCGACTTGGCGAGATGGAAGTCTGGGCCATGGAGGCCTATGGTGCGGCCTATGCCCTCCAGGAGTTCTTGACGGTCAAGTCAGATGACATGGCCGGCAGGACTCGCATGTACGAAAAAATCGTCAAGGGGGAGAATGTGCTTGAGGCCGGGCTTCCCGAATCGTTCAATGTTCTGGTTAAGGAGTTACAGGGGTTGGGTTTAGATATCGAACTTCTGGAAGGCAAAAAGGAGAAGTGAGTTTATTGGGTTAATCGGGTTTATTGAGTTCATAGGGTCTTAACGCAACAAACGCAACAAACACAAAGGAGAACGCCTTGGAAGATTTATACAGTTTCTTTGCCAGACCCAAGGACCCGCTGATCTACACGGCGGTTCGCATCTCGCTGGCATCGTCTGAAAAGATCAGAGAGTGGTCCTACGGGGAGATCAAAAAGCCTGAGACGATAAACTACCGAACCTTCAAGCCGGAGCGGGACGGGCTTTTTTGTGCGAAAATCTTCGGCCCTACCAAGGATTATGAATGCAACTGCGGCAAATATAAAAGGATGAAACATAGAGGTGTGGTTTGTGAAAAGTGCGGGGTCGAGGTCATTCAGTCCAAGGTTCGCCGAGAACGGATGGGCCACATTAAACTGGCCACACCGGTAGCCCATATATGGTTTTTGAGAAGCCTGCCGGGCAAGATTGGTAACCTGCTGGATCTCACCCTGAAGGAGCTTGAAAAGGTCCTCTACTTTGATGCCTATATTGTCATAGATCCTAAGGAGACCGGTCTTGCCCCACGCCAGCTTCTTCCCGAGAGCGAATACCGGGAGGCCTTGGAAAAATACGGCCATACGTTTGAGGTTGGCATCGGGGCTGAAGCAATAAAGGCCTTTCTCGAAAGGCTCGATTTGGATGAGGAATACAAGAGGCTACGGGCTGAGATCCTATCTACGGGTTCAGAGACAAAACGCAAAAAACTATCCAAGCAGCTCAAGATCGTTGAGGCGTTCAGGAACTCTGGGAATCGGCCCGAGTGGATGATTATGGACATGATTCCTGTGCTGCCCCCCGACGTGCGACCGCTGGTTCCCCTGGAAGGGGGTCGATTTGCCACCTCTGATCTAAATGACCTCTATCGGAGGGTGATCAACCGCAACAACCGCTTGAAGCGGCTTCAAGACTTGCGGGCCCCTGATATCATCATACGGAATGAAAAGAGGATGCTGCAAGAGGCCGTAGATGTGCTATTTGACAATGGTCGATACGGCAGGGTTGTTACAGGGCCAAACCGTCGTCCGCTCAAGTCTTTGAGTGATGCGTTGAGGGGGAAACAGGGCCGTTTCCGCCAGAACCTGCTGGGTAAGCGGGTTGATTATTCAGGGCGCACCGTCATTGTCATAGGGCCGGAATTGCGTCTCCATCAATGTGGCCTTCCCAAGAAGATGGCTTTGGAACTCTTCAAGCCTTTTGTCTTTTACAGGCTCGAAGAAAAGGGGTTGGTCACCACGGTCAAGGGTGCCAAAAAGCTTGTCGAACGGGAAACCCCGGAAGTGTGGGATACCCTTGACGAAGTGGTGAAGGAATATCCGGTAATCCTGAACCGGGCTCCAACATTACACCGGCTGGGGATGCAGGCATTTGAGCCGATCCTGATTGAAGGCAAGGCGATCCAGCTTCACCCCTTGGTCTGCACCGCTTTCAACGCTGATTTTGATGGGGACCAAATGGCGGTTCATATCCCTCTTTCAATAGAATCTCAAATCGAGGCGCGGGTACTCATGTTGGCCTCCAACAACATCCTTTCCCCGGCCAATGGTGATCCTATCATTGTACCTACTCAGGATATCGTATTGGGGATTTATTACATGGCCCGATCGGTTTTTGGCTCAAGGGGAGAAGGCAAAGTTTTCGCCAACCCCGAAGAAGTGCGCTCTGCTTACGATGCGGACGAGGTAGACCTTCATGCCAGAATCGTGGTTCGCATTGATGGCCGGCGGGTGGAGACCACAGTGGGGCGTGTGATCCTTCGAGAAATCCTTTCTCATGAACCGGTTGTGCAGTTACGTCACATAATGGTCTCTTCGGAGAAGGGGGCCAGAGGAGCCCTTGCTGATCTGAGAGAGGGTGAGGATTTTGTCCAGATGGTACAAAGGATCTCAAAGAGCAGGGATCGTGCCCAGAATGGTGACATGGGATTTGTGCAGCGCGAGCAACTTGAAGAGGTATACGGGATAAGCCCGTCTGATACAGAAGCAATATTTTCCCTTGACGTTGGTGAGTTGAGTGATGTCATCAAGGCTAATGGTAGCTGTCACATATTCAAAGCCATGGCAAAGAGAGTAGGGCTTCCCTTTGAGCTTATCAACAAAGTGATGGATAAAAAGACCCTGAGCCAACTGATTAACTACTGCTATCGAACCTTAGGGGGTAAAGCCACGGTCATCCTTTCAGACCGCCTGAAGGACATTGGCTATCGATATGCTACTCGGGCAGGCATTTCCATATGCGTGGATGACATGGTCATTCCTGTTAAAAAAAGGGAGATCCTCAAGGAGGCCGAACAAATAGTTGCCGAGATCAACGAGCAGTATACCGAGGGCTTGATAACCCGCGGGGAGAAGTATAATAAGGTTGTTGACATTTGGGCAAAGGCGACCACTGATGTGGCCAATGAGATGATGGAAGAGATGAAGATTGATCCCCTTGTGGATAAAGAAGGTCAGCCGGTGTCGGACGAAAAGGGCCAGCCGATCAAGCAAGAGAGCTTTAATTCTATCTATATGATGGCCGATTCAGGATCAAGGGGCAGCAAGGACCAGATGCGACAGTTGGCAGGGATGCGGGGTTTGATGGCCAAACCCTCTGGTGAGATCATTGAGACCCCTATTACGGCCAACTTTCGGGAAGGACTCACCGTGCTTCAGTATTTTAGCTCAACGCACGGCGCGCGGAAAGGCCTGGCCGATACAGCCCTCAAAACTGCAAACTCGGGATACCTGACTCGTCGGCTGGTAGATGTTGCTCAAGATTGTGTGACCACTGAAGAGGATTGTGGAACGCTGACGGGGATTGAGGTGGAGCCTCTTGTAGAGGGAGGCGAGATTATCAAAAAGATTGGTGAACGGGTGCTCGGAAGGGTGGCCTTAGAGGATATTCGGGATCCTTACACGGATGAGGTGCTGGTCGGTGCCAACGAAGAGATTGACGAAGAAAAGGTCGCCAAGATCGATAATGCAGGTCTTACGAAGGTTAAGATCCGTTCGGTACTGACATGTAAAACGAGAGATGGAGCATGTTGCAAGTGTTATGGCCGTGATTTGGCTTATGGTCAGCCCGTGGAGATTGGCACGCCGATCGGAATCTTGGCAGCGCAGTCCATCGGGGAGCCCGGCACACAGCTCACCATGAGGACATTCCATATTGGCGGCACAGCCCGTCGCGCAGTAGAGGAGGCCGATTTCAGGGCTGTAAGTGGTGGTCGGGTTAAATACATGGGCATAAATTCGGTTGAGAATGCCCAGGGGGAATTTGTGGTTATGAACCGCCAGGGGGGAGAGTTTGCCATCGTGGACGATCAGAGCCGAGAGCGTGAGCGATATCCGGTCATCTACGGTGCCCACTTTATGGCCAGAGACGGCCAAAAGGTCAAGCCTGGTGACCTGCTCGTCACGTGGGACCCTTACACGACGCCAATTCTTACCGAGACCGGCGGTGTTGTAAAGTATGGGGAGATCTTGCCGGGGACGACCATGCAGGAGAAGGTTGACCCTGTGACAGGCAAGGCGAGTCAAGTGATCGTCCAACACAAGGACGCGGACGTTCGCCCGAGGATTTCAATAAAGGATGAGAAGGATCAGACCGCCAAACTCCCCTCTGGGGGCGATGCCCGTTATTTTTTGCCGGTGGGGGCGATTCTGATGGTATCTGAAGGGGATGCGGTCAATGCCGGGGGTGTCATTGCCAAGCTTCCCCGGGAAACCACCAAGACCAAGGATATTACAGGTGGCCTTCCTCGCGTGGCCGAGCTGTTTGAGTGTCGAAAACCAAAAGAGGCTGCGATTCTAACCGAGATTGATGGGTACGTAAGTGTTTCCAAAGGAGTCAAGGGGAAGCAGAAGATCACCATAACGCCCCCTGATATTGGTGAGAAAAAAGAATACCTGATTCCGAGAGGAAAATACGTTAACGTGTTGGAGGGGGATTACCTCAAGGCGGGCGACCCCCTGATGGGAGGATCGGCCAACCCCCATGACATCTTGAATATCCAAGGGGATCTTCGCCTGGCCCGATATCTGGTAGACGAAGTCCAAGAGGTGTACCGTCTACAGGGTGTTCGAATCAATGATAAGCATATCGAGGTGATCGTGCGCCAGATGTTGGCGCGGGTAAAGATAGTTGATTCGGGGGATACAGACTTTGTTTTGGACGAACATGTCGAAAAGATGCGTTTTGAAGAGATCAACCGGGAGGTGGTAACCAGGGGTGGCAAGCCTGCGGTTGCCAAACCTCTGCTTTTGGGAATTACTAAGGCGTCGCTCAGCACTGAGAGCTTTATCTCTGCAGCATCATTTCAAGAAACTACGAAGGTGCTGACGGAAGCAAGCATTGCCGGCAAGGTCGACCACTTAAAGGGTCTGAAAGAGAATGTTATCATGGGGCGCATAATACCGGCTGGTACAGGAATGATCCAATATAGAGGGGCCCGTGTTGTGTTGGAAGCTGAGGAGACGGTTGAGGAATCGCAGGTCGTGGACGGCTCAGGGGCGGATCAGGCGGCCCAGGCCTGAGAAAAGACGAGAAAAAGTAATTGACAGAAAAAAATGTGGGTGTTAATAATTTTACTTTTTTGCGTTCACGTTCCAGAACACCACGAGCCACAAATAGAGGTAGAAACTCATGCCGACCATCAATCAGTTGATAAGAAAGGGCCGAGAGCGCGTGAGGAAAAAGGCTCACACGCCGGCCCTTCAACAATGTCCCCAAAAACGGGGTGTGTGTACGCGGGTATATACGGCCACGCCTAAGAAACCGAATTCAGCTTTGAGAAAGGTGGCCAGGGTTCGTTTGACCAACGGTATTGAGGTGACTACCTATATCCCTGGCGTGGGGCACAACCTTCAGGAGCATTCGGTTGTACTCGTTCGAGGGGGACGGGTCAAAGATCTGCCCGGGGTCCGCTATCATATAGTCCGAGGCACGCTCGATTCTGTGGGTGTTCAGGACCGAAAACAGGGTCGATCAAGATATGGCGCCAAAAGGCCAAAGTGAATCGAATGCGGATTGCGGAATTCGGAATTGGGGAATTGTCGATTGTCGATTGATGATTGAAGATTGTTTTTCCGCTGCAGCCGGATCAATCGACAATCGACAATCGACAATCATCAATCCAAATGACCAATGACCGATAACGAATAACGATTTTCGGCATCCTTCATTCCTCGGTTTACACTTATCAAGGATGCGGGCGCCAAGAGATAAGTTCTTTTGTTCCTACTTTTTGGTGTCAGGTGTCAGGAGCGACAAACGCGAGACCTGCCCGCCATTGCCGT
>JAUWXF010000248.1 GCA_030616475.1 Desulfobacterales bacterium | reverse complement strand
TGCCGCAAATCTCAAAGAATCCGGTCTGTTAAAAAGATCACCTACCTGCATCTGGTCGATTTTGTAGCCGACTACAAAGCGCCCTCAATACACGTAAGAAAGTCCCGTGTCTGGACACTCAGACAATTTTACCACTTTCTGACACTCCATCGGCATGGGAGAACATGGGTGTCAGGCCTACACAGAGAACATGGGTGTCATCTACAAAGCCTTTGTACTGTCCATGCTGCGGTGGTAAGCTGGAATATAAATACTCTGTATTACCTTTCCAGCTTTGTCTCCTATCCGATACCGGGTAACGAGACTCTAAATGTCGGCATAGCCAACAAGCAACCGCTCAAAATTTACGTCTTTGATGCGGCACGGATCCGTATTGCCTTATTCAGCCCAGAATAATGAAAGCTCTCAGTAGTTCAGTAGTATAAAGCGCTTTCTAACGGCTTCGTGCCGCACTCAATAGACCAAAGGCTGCCCAAAGACCATGTGAGATGCCGCAACATCTCCAACCGCAGCACCTGCCAACTAGCCCTCTTGAAGCAATACCCTTACATAATGACCCCATAAACAGCAACGGGCTTCTTGAACAATGGATTGAAACGACCTTTCAGGTCGTCTCAATCCTTATAGGTTAGGCGGAATCAATTTTGTTAGACTTCATTGAGCGATAATTGTGTCATCGCAATGGGCGACCGTATTTGTCATATTTCAACGAATATGTCTTTTCCCCGCCTTCAAGATATTGCATCACCTCCGTCGCTACAGGATCGTGATCAAGGGAACCGACACGAACAATTCGACCTTGAGACGCATCACTCTCAAGAATCAAATAGCAATCTGTGTCAGATGCCACGGCCAAGCTTGAATTATGTGTTGTGAAAACAAATTGTCGTCTTTCCTTTCCTGCTCTGAGCTTTGAGCACATATCATCCCATACAGAGCGTATGTCCAGTGAGTCTTCTGGCTGATCAATAATAATCGGCATTGTTCCGCCACTTAAAGCCATTAGTAACATTGCGGTGCACTTCTGCCCAACGGAAATACTGGAAAGCGGTTGAAAATCTCCGTTTCCGATATCGTATAAGATCTCAGGCCTGTCTTGTGGGTGAGCTCTATATTGAAGCGAGAGTAATTCTTCGTATTGAATTGCGCTAAGAAGGAAATCCGCCAAGGTCTTCATCCTTTGGATTTCAATTGAAGAAGCTTTACTTATAGCCTCGAGATGCTTCGATTCTTTAGTTGCCTCATAGCGAAGGAGAGATATCACAAAATCACGGGGTTTCACGTTTGCGGTTATCGTGGTGATTTCATCATCTCTCAGGTACGACCCTCTCTTCAATGAAAGAAGTCCCCTCTCAAACTCATCTGCATTTCGCTGGTCAAGGATTCGAAGTTGGAGCTTGCCATCTGAATCTTCTTGAAACTTTACACACTTTGCTTTGCGCTCGTCTGTATAATCCTTGTAAACTGATTGGAGCTCATCTAACAAAGAGTTCCTCTTATTGGATATATTAGGAACCCGCTCTTTACGAACTGTTACGAGATCGAGCCGCTTTCGAAGCTCATCTCTCTGTTTAGTTACTCGTTCTCGAGAAAGCGCAATTGCTTTGTAATCGCCGCCGATCTGTTGAATGTGCAGTTCGTACTTTTTCTTTCCATCAACATATTTACTATGCCAAGCTTTATACTCTGTGACTGCCGAGTCATGAGCAGTAGCAATTTCTTTGCAGAGATTATCGAGTATCTCCGAAACACGATTTTGTGCGTTGACAATGAGCTCACGGTTTCTAAGGAGAGCAGGATCTGTCGCCAAATTTAAGGGGATTTCGGGGATATCCTTTGAAGTTATCGCTTCCTTAGACCTTTGAACAAATGCTGAGTATTCGGATAAATAATTTGTTTGAGCCAGGAGCGCATTCTCCTTTTGCTCCAGACGCTGGAACTCTTCGAAGATAGGATCCTTTAGAGCCTCGTCTAACCTAGATATTTCCTTGTCTAGGGTAGCAATCTTCGTTGAGAGATCAGCGGATTCAGAGTATGCCCGAAGACCATCCCCCATGGCTTTGTCAAGTTGCTCAAGTTCCTTTTCTGTTGTGGCTATCTTGGCGCGATATGAGTGGAAGTCAAAGAATTGGTCAATGAAATGAAGTTGATCGGCTTGATCTTCAGCTATTTTAACAATTTCGTTTTGACTCAGAAAAAGTACTGGAAAAACCTGAGCAGGATCGTAAGGGACAGAGTCGTCGTAAGGGCTACCATCGATTTCTCGGAAGACCCTCTTGACCACGCTTTCCTTACCGTTCTCATCAATGTAGGTAACTTCAACGGAGCCAAACTCACCAAGTCTCGATCTGAGCTTGCCGAGATGGTCCCTTGCTATTGATTCTGCCGAAGACTCTTGATTGAGAGCGAAACGAATGAACTCCATCAAGAGAGATTTACCTGTTCCCTTTCCCCCAAGTATTGAAGTAAGCCCAGAATGGAACTCAACTTCCTGACCATCGAGAAAACCAGAGTCGATTTTTACATGTTTGATGCGGGGAAAGTCAATCGTTGGCTCCTCGCCGATTTGTCTAATTCGAACATCCGGATCAACAAAGCATTGTCGAAGCCCTTCGAGATTTATCCTCTCTACTTTGAAATGTGAGTAACGAGTCCCAATACCCTCAATGCAATGGCGACCACTTCCACCGGGGCAAGGGTTATCGGAGGCTTGATAAACAGCCAACTTTCGCCTGTATTCGGGATCGGAACCGTCCAGGTAGTCAATTACTCGCTTTCGTTTCTCCTTCTTCGATTTATCTGCATAGTCAGTGCACTCAGCCGCAAGAAGAAATTGGTTTTGGATTATGTTCGTCCTTCCGTTGCCTGACATATCAGCGAGGACACCATGCGTCGAATTCGCATGGGCAAGGATGGCAATACCTCCTTTTTGAATAACATTAATAACCTCTATAGGGCTCTTATCACTTATTGCATCTTCCCGACCATAACTATCTGGACCTATGCCAAGGACGTTCAAGATCGCCTCGACATGCTTCGAGGTAGCTGAAGGGTCCATGATACACACGATGTGAATTCCTTGTTTACCACCTGTACAGGAGATCTCAACGCCTGGGAAAATTACCAATCCTTTGGCATTTGCAGTCTCTTTTACTCGGTCTATCCACTCAGCAGTGTTATGATCCGTTATTGCTATTGCATCCAATTCTTTGGTAATTGCTTCATTTACCAGATCCTCAGGCGTGGCTGCACCTTTGAAGCATCTTGAGGCGGGAGTATGTACATGAAGGTCAAAACGTTTCCAAGACAATCCAAGGTCATTCGATATTGGCATCATCTAAACTCCGTAAATAATTGATTAGATGGGCTAATCTAGCAGAAAGACACCAGACTTATTATCCCAGTTGATTCCGCCTAACGAGTGTGTAGAAAAAGTCCAAAAACGCTAGTAAAACCCAATTAATAGTCCGCTTAACATACTGATATCATTGAGGCTGAATTTAATAAAAATGCCATAAAATTACTTATTCTACAGACTCAACGCCTACCCTCAGCCGCCGCGTCAGCGGTCGGCAGGAGTGCCTAGATATATTCTATACTTTATCTTAGCCGCAAGATACATTTATAGCAAAAACCGCCCACCTGATAATACAACCTATTAGCATTAAAACACCCC
>JAUWXF010000277.1 GCA_030616475.1 Desulfobacterales bacterium | reverse complement strand
GATCTTCGTCTGCCCGCAACTCGCCGCCACTGCCAATCCTTCACAATATGTAGTGCCGCATTAATCCTTGACACACAACCCCTTTTTTGCTATATCCTCTATTCAAAAAAGCAAGTTCTTATCCATCCATCATATCCATTATCCATAAGATACGCCCTACCCAATATTCAAAGCGCCTCAGCGGCGGGCGCTGGTTGTGATGTTACTTTGAAAGCAGAAGGTAACTCTCCGTCACTTATACGGAAAAAACACTTCTCACACAAAGGCAGGTTGGCCTCCATGACGCCATTCTGTACTTGAGCCAGCAATACGCCTTGTTGGTTATTGCATTCATAACAGCGGAGACGCGGTAATCTTGGAAGTATTTTAACGTTTAAAATGAGCACTTAACCCTCCTTTTGGATTGATGCTGTAAAGCAATTGGGCCACGGCTTGTATCACCTCGCGGCCCTCTTTTTTGCATTGCTCAACTTCCTCGGCGGTGATCTTGCCGTCGTCCATGGAATCACCCACAGCCTTGACGAGCTCACCGAATTCTTTAGTGGCTTCTCGGTTAAAATCTCACGCCTATTCGATAATTATGCAGCACATTTATGCCTGACACTCCGATCCAGGTGCCGAGCCATGCCTTTCGCCATTTATCCGGCAATAGCCACGCGACCAGTATTTGCGTGGCCACGCTGCAGGCAAAGTACAAGTTAACATCGCTCTGGCTTGGATCCTGATCCAGGAAAGGATTCGTTGCCTCGTAATAATCCGGGTTGTCCGCAATCTCACTGGTCTGTGCATAATCAATCGATTTCAGCACAAGCCCGCCGGCCAGCAAACCCGTGTCCATGTTATCCCAGGTTCCTGGGCGATAGCTGCAAGAAACACACAAAAAGTATAGCGCATAGAGCCGCCCTATGCCTCAAACTCTCCGCCCCCGCCTGCCAGCGCCTGGCTCGCCGGGCAACTACAATGCCGCCACACATGGCAACCTGCCCGCCATTGCCAGCATGGTGGCATTGAACCTGCTCCATGTACCTGGCGATGGCAGGCGGGTGGCGGGCAGGCCCTGGCTCAAACACCCACCCCCCTGTTCAAGGGATTTTTCGGGATGATGGTGGATAATGTCCTAAAGAATAGATTTCAGAGTCATTAAGAATTTTCCCGAATCTATTAATTTACAAAATAGGACTTAAGATGGATTATTGCTATGTCGAATCATTGTCTTCTTGCGCTGTCGCTCAGCGTATCTCTTCCCGGCTTTCACGTAGCAGGATTTTTTGCCGGTTATAGGATGGGTCATGATCGTATCCGGCTTTTTGGCACCCCGTCTTTTGGGCAGCAAAGCCACAAGCTCCTGGCGCTTGAGCCGGAGGTCCCGGATCGTCTCGTCAACCGTGTGGATTGCAAGGGCAATCGGACTAAGAGGTTTGAGCTTATTTCCCGCCATCAAACAGCTCCCCGGCCGGAATGCCGAGCCATCGTGAGATAGCGCCCTGAACCCTGGGATTTTTCCGGTGCGCGTTGATATTCGTATAGATTGTGTTTACGGGTATGCCGCTATCCCTGGCAATGCTTGCACGGGTGATCTCATTTAGAACCATCAGGGCCTTGACGATATTGCGTGGGGGGTATTTTCCCTTTAAAAAATCAAATGTTTGTATGTTCTGATTGAGTTCCATTTTGATTGAACAATTCCTTTCGATGTGTTATAGGTTAGCGCAGGCTCGGGTTTCTACCCTCTTTCAACGGCTGGCTGGCTTGTCATTTGGCCTCTATCTTTCGGACCTGCGCTATTCTATGTTTTCTTCTTTTTTGTCGAATAGTTACGGTCCTTTTGGGTCCTTTTGGGGGTTATCAGGAAGAGATTATACACATATTTGTGAAAGTTGTCAAGTATTTTTTCACATATTTGTTGAATAAATAATGAATAGTGACAATAGAACGGTTTTTCTTAATAATCTTGATGCAATATTATCAAGAATTGGTAAGTCACATAACTGGTTCAATATGAAAGTCTTTGGCGCTTCGCCAAAAGGAAGGGCAAGGGGGGATTTGTGGCGACCCAAACAAAAAGAAATAAGCCTATCGATAGTCAAAAAAGCTGCCAGCCTTCTCCACAAATCTGTGGATGAACTTCTTCTTTCCGGCAAAAAAATTGAATATGAAGATGAGGCACCAAAGATCTTTTATATAGGCGATCAAAAGAAGGCAAAAGATTATATGGCACCATCAATAGATCGATTGCTATCCATGGCTCGTGAAATCCTTGAATCGGGCATGAATTATGGGGCTTCATTAGCAGCCAATATTCAATATTTTCATGAAGCATTGGAAACTCGTCGGCAGTTGATAGATCATGAAAAAAGATTAGCGGTCCTGGAGGAAAAAAACAAAGATATCGAGGCCGCTACCGAACACAAGGCAACGTGATTTTTGTGCTGTTCAAAAATGAGTTATGTTTTTGTGAAGTTTTTTGAAGTGAACGAAGAAAAAACGGGTATCAAGCAAACGGATTCGGCCCAGATGACACAGGCCACTTTTGTCCATTTTTTGCGAACCGGAGAGATCAAAAGAATGAAATCCGTACACCCAGATTTCAAATAAATAGAGAAGAGGGGTCGGACCATGCCAAGTATCTGATGTTACGATGAAAGCAGCAATAATTTGGGCAGAATATGGCCTTAGAACTTACATTTCGCACTTTGAGAAAATATTTCCTGAATATCATCGCAATAAATACTGCAATTTCAATTAAGTATACTTAAATTCCCACCAATTATCTTGAATGTTTTTGTACACCAAGGTAG
>JAUWXF010000230.1 GCA_030616475.1 Desulfobacterales bacterium | reverse complement strand
TATGGCAATTAGCGCACGATTCCCGCTTTGCTAACGCCCTGATACCATGGCCCCTCATTCTCCAGAAACCCGTGTGATCCTGTGGGCGGTTTAGGTGATGGCATTTCCTGCAAGCATCATCAACATGGCATAGACCGCACTCATATACATGACCAGGCTTTAGCGGAATCTCTGCCTTTATCCTGCGACCGGGCTTCACCCGAGTGTTTACCCTGTGACCGTGTCTCCTTTTCCACTTTCCCGCAGGCTTATGATATGACGGCAAAAATCTGTCCTGGCCGTGACAGTCCTTGCACTGAAGGTCTTCTAAATCAGCCTCCATGGGGGTCCCATTCTCAGCGTAAGTTGAAAGTGAAAAGAATATCACAACTGATAAAATGATCGCTATTGTCCCAATAAGCACTATATGACCTGATCGTGACATCGGTCACCTCCTATATCTCAAACCCCACCGTGGCTACAAATCGATGCTCGTGAATATCATATATGTCTAATTCATAGCGAGCATCAAAGTATAACCCGGGTTTAATATAATAACGAACATCGGAATAAATTGTATATACGTCGGTCTTCTCCCCGGTATCTGCAAAGTAGTCATACCTGTAAAGTGAGTAGAAAGAGCCCAACGAAATATTGATGGTTTTGGGCTTCTCATATGCTATCTCTCCACCGAAACTTAATATCTCATCTTCATTATCGCTGTCCATTACCTGCCAGAAATCAGCCTGTAGTGAAAGCTGTACATTTTTCATTAGCAGATCATCTATTATCAGAGCCAAATATTGATTATTGTAGGAATGGTTGAACTCTGATTCTTCCTCTCCCGAGTCCAGCAGTCTCCATTGTGTACCACCGGAAATCCACACACGATCCTTGTATACCCCCTTCATGATGTCCAGGGTGAAGTTGTGGTACGGCTTTATCGTTCCGGTCAAGCCAGTATAATATGGAGATAATGTTGGCGTTTCGCTTATTTCTTTAAATTGGTAAAAGTATGAAGCATCAATGTCAAGATCCAGTCTGTCGACTAAGAGAGAAAACCTAGTATTTATATTCTTTGGGGAGTTATCGAGGAGAAAAAGGGAGATATAACCATAGCCCTTGTGAAGTAAAGACCGCCTGATTGCTAGTGCAGACTGGTCATAGCGCTCTTTTCCGCTTTCCCTGTATGATCCTACTATATCGGGGTCTTCCTCGATGACCTGATATTCAAGGGTTATTTTCGTAGATCTATCTAAATGGATATGAGCACCCCCCCCAACCTCCGTAGCATCCCAGTAGTGGCCATTCTCATAAAGGCGAACAGGGATGCCGGCATAGGCGAAGGGTCTGATTTGTATACCAAAGAGGTCAAGGTCAAACAAGAAATTCAACCCATCAAGATGGGTAGTAGTAAGCTCATGATTCACATATTGTCTCCCAAAACGGGCGTAATTTAGACGACCTAACTCATATATCTCTGCCTGACAGATATATAAATATCCATGACTGGAAGAGTCCCAGCTATCATGGATAGTTCTGGTTCTATCGGTTTGATCATCATCTTCGGAGTCAATGTCCTCTATCATGTCTCCGGCTAAGGTAAATCTGAAATGCTCCCAGTTGTTCTTTTTAATATTAAGATCGGCAATCTGATGAAGTTTATGATCCTCACCCTCATCGTCAGATAAATATCGCATATCATAGCGCAACTGAAGGAGACCGGATAGGGATAGTGAACCTTCATCCGCAAAGGCAGGTTCTGGAAAATATCCTGAAATCAGCCATAACAGGGCAAACAGATAAATATATGATCTACAATCGATTGTTAGCTTTTTGCTCATTCATTCTTCCTTACAGCTTCAAGCAGGAGGACGAATTCATTCCAAGTGATCTTTGTCAACATTCGATTGCCTCTTAATTTGGATATATCTGCAATATTTCCCACATTTCTAATAATGTAGAAAGACTAAGCTAAAACGTACGCCTTCCGGTCACATAGTTAGCCCCATTTATTACACCGCTGGCTGGATCAGTCAGCCAACTGTCATCTCCACCATGAAAATGGCAATTGGAGCAAGGGATGGAAAAATTACCTGTGTTTGCGTTATGACAATCTGGGATAATACATACCGCGGTATCATATGCTGCGTCGGCAAGGCCGCCAGTGGTGTGATGGATCATCCAGAGTGATTGTTGGTGACATCTATCGCACAATGGCTGCAAGTCCTTAGGAGAACCTATAGAAACAGCGCCCACTGCCGCCCCGTTTACTTCCCCTCTGATCAACATATCGCTGGGTGAGCCATGCGGCTCGTGGCAGTCGGTACAGGAAAGGACAAACTCATTGTTCGTATCCCAGGCTGTGGCATAGGGTTCTTTTAAATCGGCAGCCACCGAGTTAGTGGCAGGATTTATGCCGTGCTTATCTCCGCCGGCTGAATCTGGCAGATCTGACTCGTCGCCGGTAGTCGTCCAATCAAAAGGTGTATGGGTAAGACCAAAAGAACTCATGTCAGTTTCATTGGTGTGGCAATCCTGACAGAATGTCGCGTAGGATGTCAGATTGGAGCCGTCTGTTGTGCCGGAGTCATCCGGTTCGTAGCCGTTTCCGACACCACCGAAACGATAAGGGGCCTGATATAGGTTCGGGTCCGTATAATCGCTCATCTTCTCTCCTGCATCGTCTCCCCATAATTGTTCAGCAGCAACCGAACTCCCGTGCTTGCTCGGCAATGTCACGGGCCAGCCTCTGTCGCCTGCGGTATGAGAGTCCCTTTGTGCGGCATGAGGGTTGTGGCAGGCGGCACATGGGTTGGAATCAGATGTGTATCCCCATTTCCCCGTGATAAAGGTGAGTATGTTGCCGAGATTGTGGGATGAGGTGTTCGAAAAGGCTTCTTTGACATCATCCAGGGGATCATCCGTCCAATCTCCTGCTCGATAGCTGTAGCTGCGTTGCAGCGGCATTACTATTTGAACACTGTCACCTGTGGCTTGATGGCATTGAAAGCAAAAGTTATCAGTTTGACTGGTTTGCTCCATAGGGGCAAACAGCATAAGCTCATAGTTAGGACCGTTCGGATCATGACAGTGGGTACATGCTCCTATTGCATACCCAGTGCCCGAGCGATCGACCCCATATAAGGGGTTACCATGGGCCGAATCGGTGTAGTCACCATGACAGGCTTGACAGGCATCAAGAGTTTCCGGAGAGCCGCTGTGATGACAATCTACGCATGATATGCCTGAGGAACCCCCTTCCAGATCGTCTCCGTGACAGGCCTTGCAATTTTGCGGGTTTGTAGAGTAGTCACCCCCGTGCTGCGGATCATCTCTCCATCCCGTGGAATGGTAGTAGCTAGGATCGGATTCATCTCCAGGCAAGCCGTCTTCAACAGGGGCTGTACATCCATTCAGGAGAAATACAACGATTGGAAAGAGTATGAGGAGAATGGGCAACTTTCTCATATATTTTTGGCCCCTTGTTGGTAGTTCATGTTTACATAATCCTATGGTTTTCAACGGCTTTTTCCTCTCGACCACCCCACCACGCACTGGCGAATATCATGCAGATACCCAGAAAGGACTACTCTTGGTATGCGTGCCACAGTGATGCCTTAGCAAAAACCCACCCTCATATCAACAAAAATAGTATTATATACCCGGAATTGCACAATATCCATGACTGGAAGAGTCCCAGGTATCATGGACAGTTCTGGTTCTATTGCCTTTATCATCATCTCGAGAGTCAATGTCCTCTATCATGTCTCCCGATAGGCTAAACTTGAAATGCTCCCAGTTGTTCTTTTTAATATTAAGATCGGCAATCTGATGAAGTTTATGATCATCATCCTCACCATGAGATGGATAACGCCCATCATAGCGAAGCTGAATGAGACCGGACAAGGATAAAGAACCTTCATCCGCAATGGCAGGTTCCACAGAATAGCCCGAAAACAACCAGGACACCATCAAGAGATAAATATATGATTTATAACCCATACGTCGCTTTTCTCTCAGTAAGTTCTCAATAACTTCGGGTAATTCCTTCACCGGCCGCTCCTGTCATTGCGAGGAGCCCGCCGCAGGCGGACGACGAAGCAATCCGATCCGAAGAGTCGTCACGAACGAAGTGAAGTGATCTCCTTATTGATGGGGATTGCTTCGCTTCGCTCGCAATGACAGCAACCCGAGTTTATTGAGAAGTTACTTC
>JAUWXF010000294.1 GCA_030616475.1 Desulfobacterales bacterium | reverse complement strand
GCAATCCGATCCGAAGAGTCGTCACGAACGAAGTGAAGTGATCTCCTTATTGATGGGGATTGCTTCGCTTCGCTCGCAATGACAGCAACCCGAGTTTATTGAGAAGTTACTTCTCTCACTCTTGGTCGCTTTTTGCAAAAGGTCCTTCGCTGCAGCTACTCGGTACCAAACCTACTGAGTATTAGGTCTATAGTATTCCAGATAAGTTCCACTTGCATCATAGCTCTCCGTGAGGGCACCATAAGCACCACTAGGATGGCAATTATTGCACACAGGATTGGTACCGTGGCATCCCATGCACATATTACCTATGTATATTTCTGCGTAGCTTACAAATACAGGCACGGTTCGAAATACAGCGCCGATGCTATCGGCCCGGTTAGCACCAGATGAGGTTACCATCGGCCATTCTGTATCCTTCTGTAAATAGCTGAACATGAACCCCTCCCTCGCGTTAGGCCTGCCGTTAACCAATTTCCCGTCTCTTATCATGGCTTCATTTGTGGAACCGAAATATCCCTGTGCCCCGTGAACATTATGGCAAGTAACACAAGTAATGGCGGAGTCAAAGTATCCAACATCAAAGGAGGTTGAAAGGTCCCAATCAGAATCCCACCAGGGTAGCGGTGATGCCCACTTATGCGGTTCAAGCAACCCATCTGCGAAAGAGACTATATGAAAATAATGTTGATTCGTCTCCGTAGGTGGGTTGCCATAGGAATAGCTGAGGGGTGGGTCTGGATCAGAAGCATTGAAATTGGTATTACCACCGGCGGTAAGGAAGTTCTCAGGCGCATGGCAACCGGTATCGAAACAGAGTCGGTAGTCATTATCGGTTCTTGTATCTGCCGGTATCTTTAGGGGTGGTTGTCCATCAACCGATTTCAAACGGTAACCGGTCTGGTAAGAACTGCCGCCGTCATTATAGTTGGCGGGATCAAATTCATACGTCCTCGGTTCTTCATCTATATGGGTCAAGGAGAGATCATGGCAATCGGTGCAGGCCAACTTGGTATCATTGGGTGCATTACCGTGCCCGTTTGCAAAGTAACCGTAATTGGCACCATCACCCCCGACTTTCGGGGCGTCCACACCATCAATGAATGCAGGAGAGTTATCATGGCAGCCAACGCACCATCGCTCTTTTCCGCTCTTGAGAACATTGCCATCATAGGCGCCATCCGCCCAGTTGTTCTTGGCACCAATATTCGGGTCATTTATGCCATTATAGAATCCGCCAGGACTGTGGCAGTCGTTGCAGACGTCTGTATCGGCCAAGGTTTCTGCCGCATCCGCCGCCCCAAACGATGGATAATTGTTAGTATCATGACAGTCGGCACACACTAATGCAGTGGCGGGGCCTTTACTATTCACAGTTGTATGTGTAGGGTGACTGCCTGGTTTGCAATCTGGATGACAACCTTCACAGTCGCTGATATCATTTTCATGGTGACAGTCGTAGCAGGATGGATTTACATCACCGTCATGGTGAAGATTTTCAGCATGGCAGGCAACGCATGACACGCCTGAGGGACCCCCTTTTAGGTCCTCTCCGTGACAGGCATTACAATTTTGCGGATTTGTAAAGAAATCACCCCCGTGCTGCGGATCATCTCTCCATCCCGTGGAATGGTAGTAGCTAGGATCGGATTCATCTCCAGGCAAGCCATCTTCAACAGGGGCTGTACACCCATTCAGGAGAAACACAACGATTGGAAAGAGTATGAGGAGAATGGGCAACTTTCTCATATATTTTTGGCCTCTTGTTGGTAGTTCATGTTTACATAATCCTATGGTTTTCAACGGCTTTTTTCTCTCGACCACCCCACCCCGCACTGGCGAATATCATGCAGATACCCAGAAAGGACTACTCTTGGTATGCGTGCCACAGTGATGCCTTAGCAAAAACCCACCCTCATATCAACAAAAATAGTATTATATCCCCGGAATTGCACAATATCCATGACTGGAAGAGTCCCAGGTATCATGGATGGTTCTGGTTCTATTGCCTTTATCATCATCTCGAGAGTAAATGTCCTCTATCATGTCTCCCGATAGGCTAAACCTGAAATGCTCCCAGTTGTTCTTTTTAATATTAAGATCGGCAATCTGATGAAGTTTATGATCATCATTACCATCAGACGGATAACGCCCATCATAGCGCAACTGAAGGAGACCGGATAACGATAAAGAACCTTCATCCGCAATGGCAGGTTCTGCAGAATAGCCCGAAAACAACCAGACCAGGGCAAAGAGATAAATATATGATTTATAACCCATACGTTGCTTTTCTCTCAGTAAGTTCTCAATAACTTCGGGTAATTCCTTCACCGGCCGCTCCTGTCATTGCGAGGAGTCCGCCGCAAGGCGGACGACGAAGCAATCCGATCCGAAGAGTCGTCACGAACGAAGTGAAGTGATCTCCTTATTGATGGGGATTGCTTCGCTTCGCTCGCAATGACAGCAACCCGAGTTTATTGAGAAGTTACTTC
>JAUWXF010000236.1 GCA_030616475.1 Desulfobacterales bacterium | reverse complement strand
TGGGCCAGGGATTTCGTGCTTCGAGTTTGCGGCTGACGCCTTGAAAACAGTACGGATTTACCAAAAATTGATTACGCGAATAACTTCGTTACTTCAATGGGTTACCTCTTTAAATGACGTGGCCTTGACTCCAACCCAGAGCCCCGTCAAAGTTACGTCCAACACGCGAATGAAAATCCCCCTTTAATAAAGGGGGACTTCTGAGTACCCCCCCTTTGGAAAAGGGGGGATAGGGGGGATTTTAAAAAGGAGCAAATTCTCATTGAAAAACACTATGTTGAGGCGAGCTTTGACGTTGCCATGACTTCAACCCTTTCTCCTTGACACCCAGACAATATGGTGTTACCAATTTCTTGTCATAGGGGCCGTTAACTCAGTCGGTAGAGTATCTGCCTTTTAAGCAGAGAGTCGCGCGTTCGAGTCGCGCACGGCCCACCAGACGTCCCCATCGTCTAGCCAGGTCCAGGACACCGGCCTTTCACGCCGGCAGCACCGGTTCAAATCCGGTTGGGGACGCCAAATAAAAACAGTAGGTTATCTGGTAGGAAACCCAAGATTGGCCCGGATCTTGGGTTTTTTTGTGGTGTAGTAATTCCAGAGTGTTACAGGATATCGGCGTTTAGGACAACGAGG
Source organism: Desulfobacterales bacterium (assembly GCA_030616475.1). Classification (GTDB taxonomy): domain Bacteria; phylum Desulfobacterota; class Desulfobacteria; order Desulfobacterales. The sequence continues at coordinate 3,412 of JAUWXF010000236.1, read as the reverse complement.
GGGGACACGACGAGGGGGACGGCCATGTGTTCATGCGTTTTCTTCGACATCGAGAATCAAAAAGTAAGATGGGTGCCAGGGCTACACTCTTGACAAAAGACCTCGGGGATGTTGTTAACTGGATTGAATAAGTCTGATTACGACAAGTGGGCTCACTGACATCAATGTAACGAGGAGGTTAAAGCCGCATGAGCAATTCCCTTGATGAGTTTGCTGATCGCTTGCAGGAACAGATACATCAGGAAATCATTCAAACCTATGGAGAAAAGGTGTATGAGCGGTGGCGCAGTCCAAGGTTTGGTGGGCGCATGGAGAGCCCCACAGGATACGGTCGTGTCACCGGCAGTTGTGGTGACACCATGGAGATTTTTCTTCGTCTTGACGGCGACACTGTCTCAGATGCCTCTTTCACCACAGACGGCTGCGGTTGCGGTGCGGTATGCGCTTCTGTCGCCTGTGAACTGGCAATTGAAAAAGAGCTCAAAGAGGTTGCAGATATGACCGGTGAAGCGATCCTGGAGATCCTCGGGGGCCTTCCCGAAGATGAGGTCCACTGCGCCTTCCTGGCCGCCGAGACCATTCAGGCGGCCCTAAGTGACTGCGTGAATCGAGATGCCAAGAGCTAGCAGGAAACACAGCTTGATCCAACCGCAAGTACTGGAACAAAGAGAAACATCTGAGAATTTTATGTCGATACTGTCTGGATAGAAGGTCATTTAAGTTGTGAAGGCTCTACTCCTCAAAGTCGAGTGGAGCCTTCTTTCGCCCAGTGCTGCTGTGCCAATGACAACAATTGCCGGGGCAACCAATTTCACCACATACATGTGTCAAGACAAAATCGTTGCAAGTACTACCAATATCAAGAAGCCGACAGTGCCACAAACTATACAAACGGATAACAATAGCTTCCAGTCCCATTCGTTCATCTCTAAAACACCTCCTTTCTGTACTGGAGTGACCTTACAAAGGGAAAGAACCAAAAAATCGATGTTCGAACTATGGAAAACTCAACCCTGGATACGGCACAATTTTCCGGGGGGAAGTTGTAATGTGTTACGATATGAAAAAGATGTCGAAATCTGACCACTCTTCAGCACCCGGGGGCAGATGCTGCCGACATCCAGAGTCTTATCGAGAACGCTGGTAAGTTCCGACTAACTCTGCTTTCGAGAGAATGTGTCCCTCCATTGCCTTTTCAAGCTCTCCTTTGGTCGGCCTACCCAGATCTGAAAGAACAACATCCAAGGCATAGAGTTTGTGAAAGTAACGATGGCGGCCGATCGGCGGGCAGGGTCCGCCGTATCCAGTACGTTTCCAGTCGTTGAGCCCTTCTTTAGTTCCCCCGGGAAGATCGTTCGGTCTCACACCTTCGGGCAATCCGGGGGCATCGGGAGGGATGTTATAAAGCACCCAGTGCACCCACGTCATTCTAGGTGCGGCAGGGTCAGGAGCATCGGGATCGTCTACAATCAGAACAACACTCTTGGTTCCTTCGGGTAGGCCCGACCACTTCAGAGCAGGTGAAACATCCTTACCGTCACAGGTGTAATGCATAGGAATCTCATTGTTATGTGAGAATGCCGGGGATGTGATTGTCAGGGTCATTGTGATATCTCCTTTTTTTATGTTTGCATTACGGAAACTCTTTTCCGATGCATATCCGAAAGTACCGAAGCCTAGAAAAAACCCTATAAATCCTGCCAAACATAGCTTTGCAACCACTATCGATACCTCAGAATCAAACGGCCTTTTTAGAGATTTCATTCCCATATCACAAATTTTCGGGTTTTTCAATTGTGCCGTCAGTTTATCCCCGGCCTTGAGGATCAGTTCCACCTAAAGGTCGCCCCGCCCTTTGGCGAAGAGAAAGTGATCGTTTACGCCAGCGAAACGCCAATTGGTGACATAGCGCTTCAAGATATCGGAACATGGTCTCGGCTCATTCAGGGGTAGTCTCAGGTCTTTATCACGAAGCGTGAGGGCAATAAGACCTGAGGCCAGCAGCTCAGGACAGTCACACTGTTGAATGTAGAGGTTTGCCAGAATTTGGATAGAATAGACATATCTCCGTATAATGTTAATCGCTGAACAGAACAGTCCCTCTTGCCATCCGATTGTCCACAAGCCGTCGCACCACGGGATACCCTTGAACCACAATATGTAGCAAGGGGTTTTGACTTGACACACAAGCTTCCTTCCTCTACGCTGCCTTGCCCAAAAAGGAATTCTAAGACTTTGCTTCTCTTTTTGGCAAAGCGGAACATCTTCGGACTATCTAAGAAAAATTGCTGGAGGTGTATGGTTATGCAGAGGTATCTTACTATCATTCTCGCGGTCACAGCGCTTTTTGTAAGCGGTTGCGCGGCCCCCAGGATAAAGCTCTTTCCCGACGCCACAGACCCGCTTCGGGAGTTCACCCTCCAAGGCACGGAAAAGGGTAAGGTGCTGGTCATCCCTATAAGAGGGATCATCTCGGACGTACCGAAGAAGGGGTTCTTTCGCGCCAGGCCGAGCATGGTCCAGGAGATCGTCTCCCAGCTCAGGCTGGCTGAAAAAGACGAGGAAGTCAGGGCGGTTTTCTTGAAGATCGATTCCCCTGGCGGCTCCACTACTGCAAGCGACCTGCTCTATCACGAAATCATGGCCTTCAAGAAGCGGACGGGAGCCAAGGTGGTCGTTGCCATGATGGATGTGGCCGCTTCTGGCGCTTATTACGTCTCCCTTCCGGCCGATTTCATCCTGGCCCACCCTACCACGGTCACGGGCTCCATAGGCGTCATCTTCATGCAGCCCAAGTTGACCGGCCTTATGGAGAAAATCGGCCTGGACATGGAGGTGAACAAGTCCGGGAAAAACAAGGACATGGGCTCTCCCTTCTGGCAGACCACCGAAGAGGAGCAAAGAATTCTCCAGGGTCTGACCAACGAGCTGGGAGGAAGATTCGTAAGCCTCGTGGCCAAACACCGCAAACTCGATCAAAAGGCTTTGGCCGACATCTCCACCGCCCGGGTCTACCTCGCCAAGGAGGCCCTGCAACTGGGGCTTGTGGATAAAATCGGATACTTGAGCGACGCGCTCTTGCAGGCCAAAAAGATAGCTGGATTACCGGAAGACTCCAAAGTTGTGGTCTACCGCCGCACCGAATACGCGGACGACAACCTCTACAACACCTCCACCACTCAGTACAGCGGCAGGGGATTGTCCCTCATCGATTTGGGGCTGCCGGACTTCATGACCTCTCTGCGTGCCGGTTTCTACTATCTCTGGTCTCCCGCCGCGTGTCGCGACTAAGGGCTTGCGCAAGAATAACTTACCATTTTGGCATCTCAGCTTCAGGCCATCTTTGACCGATACTCATTCGCAAAATCCGCGAAATAGCCAGCTATTCCTGTGGTTTTGCTCAATCGGATCG
>JAUWXF010000267.1 GCA_030616475.1 Desulfobacterales bacterium | reverse complement strand
GAGGTAACCCATTGAAGTAACGAAGTTATTCGCGTAATCAATTTTTGGTAAATCCGTACTGTTTTCAAGGCGTCAGCCGCAAACTCGAAGCACGAAATGCGAAACAAATACGAATGACCCAAATCCCAAATTCAAAACAAAGGATATCTTCTAAAGTTTCAAATAGATATTGCAGCGATCCCGGAAATGTTTTGGTCATTTGATATTCGGATTTCGGATTTAAGCGTCTGGGAAATCCTTCTAATTTGACAACTTAGAATCTACTTTGACGTTGCCCTGCCGTACTTATCTCTTGACCGTAGGCAGGGGCAAGAATAGGGTAAGGGCATGGTAATCCGGAAGAGAGGATGTAGTGCTGAAGGTCGCAAGAGAGATAGATCATCTGTTATCTGAGGTAATCTTGCTTCAGCGGGATTATGTCGCAAGAACATGTTCTGCATGTGAGGAGCCTTGCTGCAAAAGGGTGCAGTACCTCTTTGATGAGAAGGATGTTATCTTTGCCAAAGTACTTCGCCGGAATAGTGTGCCAAGAAGGAAACGCAAAGGGAAAGGTTGTCCATTTCTGTCACCAACCGGTTGCCTTCTTGCGCCAAAAGCCCGCCCCTTTGTTTGCCATCGATATTTGTGCTCAAAGCTCAAAGAGGAAATGGCCCGGCAAGACCCAAAGTTGCTGCCGGTGATGTCCGAAAAGATTACGATCCTGGAAGAGCTTCGGGGACGATTGTGGGGGGAATACATAGACTATTGCGGAATGAGGAATGAAACGATTCAAACCGCAACCACAGCACACGGCCTTTCCGGGCTTTGTTTACGGCGGTTTGATAGCCAACCTCATCGACTGCCACAGCATCGGCACAGCCATTGCTGCCTCTTATGAGGCTGAAGGACGTGAGCCTGGAACCGAGCCGCAAATTACGTTCGTTACGGGCACCCTGAAGGTGAAGTATCTACATCCTACGCCAATTGACACCGAGCTCATCCTGCGGGCTCATGTTAAAGAGCTACATAAGAAGAAAATCATCGTTGCCTGTTCCGTCTATGCGAACGGCAAGGAATGCGCTCAGGGTGAAGTGATTGGCGTGCGTGCGCCGTGGGATCTGAATCTGGCCTGAATTTTTCGTCCCTTCGATTGAAAACAGTCTTCCAGTCTACCACTCATCACAATTTGGCCTTAAGAGATTCACAAAATTTGCGATATCAGTTAGCAATCTTTGGCAAAATCTTCTGGTTGGCGATCATAGATCGTGGCAAGCCAGTTATACTCCGATTTTCGAGGGTTTGAGTTTCGATATCATTTGGACACCTTTGCTGACGGCTCCTGATTCTCGAACGCAGCCCCCAGTGATATCTTTACATGGCCTCGATTTTTTGTGAGTTCATATACTGCTAGGTATCGACACACTAGCCTATCTCAGCCAATCGACTGCATATTGGGTCGTCGCCGCTTTGCTGGCACAACGACCATAGAAGCCCACCGGCCATAAGAGACTCATGACATATAGGGCGCTTCATTGCTAGCAGGGGTGCTTCATATGACTGGGTCGCCCTTTATTCTCTATACCAAGGTAACTCAGTTCAGCGTCAAACCTACAATCCGGGTGGACATTTCCCCTTTTTCCGAGTGCTGCAATCAACTCTCCTCTTGACATATAGAACGGATGTTCTATATCCTCGGCCTAAAACCATCCTCCGGCGTTTCAGGACAGTATTCGCCCTTCTTCGGACAGAAAACAGACTATACCCAAGGCCACCGCCGTGCAGCTGTCGCGGTCTCAACGGAGTCGCACTTGATACAGATCAACGCTGATACTTATGAGCCAAGAAAGCCACGGGCAAACGACTATTTTCGCTGCACCGAAGCCCATTTTGAAGAACTGGAAGCGCTCTGGGATGACCGCTACGCGAATCGTTACGGATTCTGGCGGTCATATGTCATTGAGGTTATCTATCGTTATCTTGAATGCGGTGATCTTCACTGCGGCTTTGCCCGGGTTAAGTGTTTTGACTGCAACTATTATATTTATTGCCATTTTCATGTAAGCGTCGCCACTTTTGTCCGACATGTCACCAGAAGAGGGTGGTCGTTTTTGGGGAGCAGCTGTGTGAGAACATACTGAAATATGTGCCCCACCGGCAGTGGGTATTCAGCATTCCCAAGAGGCTGAGGATATATTTCATCTTCGATAGGAGCCTGTTGTCCAAGTTGAGCCAGTGTGCATGGAAGGTATTAGGGCAGTACCTGAGGCAAGCGGTGGCGTATGAAGATGCAGTTCCCGGTGCTGTGATTGCCATCCAGTCGTTTGGTGATTTTTTGAATTTTAATCCGCACCTTCACGTTATCGCCACAGATGGTTGCTTTTATGGGGGCGGGTCTTTCATGGTCTGCCCAACACCTAAAGCAAAAGATCTGTTCCGTTATGAGATCTTTAAGATGCTGAAAGCCAAGGGAAAAATCAATGACGCTGTGATTGAAAACATGTTGAATTGGCGGCACAGCGGGTTCAACGTTTATTGTGGCAATGCCATCTGGCCCCACAACGAGGAGGGCCTGGAAAATGTGGCACGCTATATCATTCGGGCATCCTTCTCACAGGAACGGATGACCTACATTCCGGCACATGAATCATCGCACGGCACGGCAAAGGTGATATATGAGTCTAAAGACAGCAAGACAAAAGAGACATTTGACGCATTGGACTGGCTTGCACTACTTACCACCCACATCCCCAATAAGGGAGAACAGATGGTGCGCTATTACGGTTATTACAGTAACAAATCCCGCGGTATGAGGAAAAAGGCTGGAAGAGACAACGAGGTCTCGGCGCTTATAGACTCGGATGTTTCCCGGAAGGCTTTTAGAAAGAATTGGGCCAGGCTTATCCAAAAGATCTACAATGTCGATCCGCTGGTTTGTCCGAGGTGCCACGGTCAAATGAGAGTGATCTCTTTCATAGAACAGCCGGAAATCATAGAGAAAATTTTGAAACATTTTGATTTGTGGGAAACAAGGAACCACGATCCGCCGGCCCGCAAGGCCACACATATTCCAGAACTCATCATCGACCCGTCATACTCGCAGCTCCCTGAAACAGAGTATTGGCTTCAATAGGTTCTATCCGATCATGCGTT
>JAUWXF010000256.1 GCA_030616475.1 Desulfobacterales bacterium | reverse complement strand
GGGCAGAAAATATCTGACAGATCCATGGTATTCTCCCTTTAAGTGGTTAGCCATAATCACTGTTGGAGTAATACAATGGAAACTGCCTTAGGTCAACACATAATTACAATAGAATGGGGACACCAGGTATTTTTGAGATAGTTGATAAATCCACGAACGGCTGTCCCGCCACGCGGGATTCGTCTGGCCTGCCCGTAGACATCGCTCTCTAACCTTGAATCGTGAACCGCCGACTTCGCCATAGTAGCCTATGGCTACGACGGCTGAATTGGAACTTTAAACCTGAGTAGTTACAAAGTCATTTTCGGTTACAGTGCCAGGCGGAATAACATAGCTTTTTACGAAATCATCAATCGACAATCGACAATCGACAATCATCCCCAAAACAGGGGTCAAATCTTTAATCTTGACAAATTGTTTCCTTTCAAGAAAGGCTATAAGCTGTCATAATTTGTCAAGATTAAAGATTTGACCCCTGTTTTGCTGTTTTGCTTCTGTCAGTTTCAAGAACACAGCCTCAAGGTTATGCTCCTCAGCACCCGCTTTTTCTCTGAGCTCGGAGGCAGTTCCGACGACAATCAATCGACCTTCATGTATGATCCCTATGCGATCACACATCTCTTCAGCAACCGCAAGAGTATGGGTGGACATAAAAATGCTCACATCCTTGCTAGCAAGGGACTTGAAGATGGTCTTCACAAGCCTTGCTCCTTTCGGATCCAAGCCCACCATAGGTTCATCGACCACAATCACCCTTGGCTCGTGTATGAGAGCCGCTGACATAACTATCCGTTGCTTCATGCCGTGGGAATAACTTTCAATCAGGTCCCCGGCCCACTGGTCCATATCAAACAGGGTTAGGAGTTCTCTTATTCTTGCTTCTGAGCGCCGCTCATCCATCTCGTAGAGCGATGCAACAAACTGAAGAAATTCAATGCCGGAGAGCTTTTCGTAAAGGAAGCCGCGGTCCGGAATGAAACCCGTCACCTGTTTGGCCCCCACCGGATCTTCAGCCAGGTTCTTACCGTCGATTATGACGGTACCCTCTGTGGGCTCCAAGATACCGGCCATCATCTTGATAGTCGTCGTCTTTCCAGCCGCGTTTGGTCCCAAGAAACCAAAGATCTCACCTGCTGGAATCTCCAGACTCACGTCATTGACAGCAGTGAGCCTGCCAAACCGTTTTGTCAGGTGTATAAGACGAATCATTTCGTTATCCGATTGTTGATTGATGATTGTTGATTGATGATTGTTGATTGTCGATTGTTGATTGTTGATTGTTGATTGTTGATTGTTGATTGTTGATTGTCGATTGTCGATTGTCGATTGTCGATTGTCGATTGTCGATTGTCGATTGTCGATTGTTGATTGTTGATTGTTGATTGTTGATTGTTGATTGTTGATTGATGATTGTCGATTGTCGATTTGTTTTGTTCAATCATCAATCATCAATCATCAATCCAAGGATTCACGACTATCGCGCCTCAAGCACCGTCAGCTTGATACGCCCGATGACCCGCACCATCTCAGCCTGGCGATCCAGACCCCCTTCAACGAACTTGATGTGGGTTACATCGGCCGGCATTTGTCCCATCAAGGCGTCCGCCGTTGTCCACTTACCCAGAAAGACCTCATTCCAGGCATGATAGTAGAACCGGCCACGTGTGTAAACCAGACCGATACAGAGCTTGGCAGGAATCCCGGCAGCCCGGACAAGGGCAGCAAAAAGCACCGCATGCTCATTGCAGTCCCCAGCCCTGGCCTTGAGTGTATCCAGGGCATTGGGAACGGAAACAGTGGCACGCTTGTCGAGAGATTCGTAAACCCAGTTTAAGATTCGCCGAGCCCTGGGCTCATCCTCCTCGACCCCACCCACAATCTTATGAGCCAGGGCCTTGATCCTTGGATGGTCGCTCTGAATGAGGAGTCCAGCCTTCAGGTAGGGCTCGAGTTGAACCTTTTTGTACACGTGCTTGGGCTCACTTGACTCAAGGGCAATCTGCAATATAAAGTCGTCAAGGCGCTGACGTCCTGTATTCATGTCAAGTCCTCCGGGGTCAATCCCATCGAGCCGAATCTTCAGGTAGACCAGATTTGAGGGTTCTGCCAGGACCTTATTAGAGGGAATCGAGCTTGCTTCTACTATGTCGATCTCCGGATCAGATCTAATCCCCATACGGGCCTTATCCTCCGTGGTCTTGACCAGCCGAAGTCCCATCAGGCCTTCTTCTTTTAAGCGCTCCCCGTTGGGTCCAATCCAGGTAAGGATCTCCAGGCCCGCGAATGTGGTCTTGACCTTAAAGGCTTCCCACTTCCTGCCGTCTAAAACAACCGTCTCCTGACCCACCACTCTTACCTCCACGGGCCTTTGGGCCATGATGGATGGATCAAAAAGACTGAACCGATAGCGCGCACCAACAATGAGTCCTTTTTCCAAAAGATGGGGCCACAGACCGATCGACAAGAAAGGCTTCTCCTGTAACACAATCTTCGATTCTCTTGTCTCACCACCAAGCCCGGTATTCAGAATTAGGTATTGGCCCTCAACCCTGCCCCTGGCCTCAAAACTGACCATACCTGAACCAAGCCGAAACACAAAGGATCGTAAGGATGCATCCTGGTTGAGGTGCCCTATGATTTCAGTGGAGACCCTGTGGACATCCCCGATCGCACGCAGATTCATCACCGCACTTTCCAAAACCATATAACCGTCCGACTCCTTTGTAATACGCGACCGGGTAAATCCAATCTTGTTGTCATTATGATAGATGGCCATCCATGTTTCGCTCTCCTCAACAGAGGAACTCTCCTGATACGCTGAAAGGGTCACAGGTGCCGGCTCAAAATAAGACCTTTTAACTAACACCCCCATCATGACAAGCCAAACCAATACGACCCCAAACCCGAGGACATCGAAAAGCCTTTTCTTGCCAAACTTCATAGATTCCATATAACATGGAATTGCTTAGCTGGAAAGTGGGCAGGGTCCCCTCCCTTCAAGGTTGATTTTTTGCCGCAATTATATTAATACCCTGAATCACAGAGCTTATATCATTTTAGCCTTATGAAACAACCGGATTCGAGGGAGCTCCAACGACAATCAGATTTTGAACCGGGTAACTGTCTGAGGGGCTTAGTGAGCCTTGAGAAAGAACGGGGAGCTATACAGACCGCACTTAGATGCTCAACAAAGATCGAATTTTCCTGGTACGATTTAACAAGTGGTATAGTTCTTTCTTTAGGCTCACTTATGCCCGAGTTTTACACCGTTCAAAATCTGATTGTCGTTGGAGCGACCGTGTTTTCAAAGACCTAAATTGTTACCAGAGCTTGTTAGTGCCCATCCATAAACGAATCTTGACATGATGGGCACTAACGTCAGTTTCCAATTCAGAAATGAGCAATTTTTCGCAAGGTCAAGGAACTCAAGGGATTGCGCGGAGACGTACGTCGGTACGT
>JAUWXF010000251.1 GCA_030616475.1 Desulfobacterales bacterium | reverse complement strand
GGCTGGCAGAGTGCCACAAAGGAAAACGACCGAGGGTTCAGGATGGAATCGTTGGAGAACCCGACGTGCCAATGCCCCAACTTTATGAGATCAAAAGTTGCGATACTATTTGGCAACCTAAAAAATTCGGGCTCTTAAATAGTATATAGCAGACATCGGCAGTCTGGGTTGCTGCTGTTTGGTTGAAGGTTCCTGATAAGTATCTGTAGCGCTACGCATAAGCGGTTGCGATGAAGCGCAGCGGAATTGCAATCCGACTTAATGCAATTGTTAAATGCTGTTCTTAATTCTTTCTATTTCCTTCTTAACCGGTTCAGAAAGGTTTAGTGTTTTTTCTTCCAGACGTTGCAACCCGCTCGAATATGAATAGCTTTTAGTCCCTTATCTTTCGCCTCAAGCAATGGGTAGGATGAGATTGACGGAATATCTTTGTTTAAGATTTTAGCAGAAGCGTTTAAAAGGCTCTCTTCTTCTGCGTCTCTTTCAACTATTCCGGCACTTTGGATTGCCTCTTCTTTGTTTTCTGTTATGGAAATATACTCTATTTGTGCATCATAATTTGATGGGCTTGTTTGTAATAAATTTTTGTATACCGTTTTAGCCCTTGGATCATTTTTAGTAGCCAGTAATTTGGCGAATTCATGAACAGGGCCTCCCCACCGGCCCATGACCACATTGCCATATTTTAATGCCACTTCATATTGATGTTCTCTAGCTACTGATGTGATATTGCTAATATAATTCTCATAATTTGTCTTAAAGGTATTAGGTACTTTGTACTTCCATAAATATGCCCCTTCCGGTGTCCCGTATAGAAGATTAACCGAATGATTCCATTGTGTGTCATTGATGAGTATAACGGCAAAAAATTCGCTTAAAGTAAGTATATTCCCGCCGACTTCTTTTATGTTTTTATCTATCTCTTCTCCCATACCTTGATACACACCCTGAATCGTATTGGGGGTGGCATTTCGATATCTTAGTGTGATTTCATGCTGAGATGAATTTACCCACTGGAAAAGGAAATAATTTTCTCCTTCAATATTTTTTTGTAATTTCCATTCTTTCATTCCATTGGGGAAAAATGATTCTTGTTTAATAGATTGAAAAAACGAAGGGAGATCACCTGCATTAGAGATGACAGGAAAAAAAAGAAAAAGCAGAAGACTCATTCTTTGAAATACTTTTAGCATTTTGTTTTGTCCTTGTAGGTTTTTGAAGCATTTAACTCTGATTTCTGCGGCCGAATAGCTAGGCTGCATTATTGCAGGATAATTCCGATTATATGGCAATTTTGCCGTATAATACCAGCCACAGGGGTGTTATATTGCATTTTTCCGGTATAACAATTTTGCATATTATTTGGATTATATGGCTCTCTGTTGGACATCTATAGTCACGCCCGCCCATCTGGCATCACAACTATCTTGCCAGGATATGTCATTCCTAGGCCCTGATTTTATTGTAGATATCATACGATCTCCCCCGCGTCAACTAGCGGATGCCCCGACCCAGGTTGCTAGCAAAAATCCGTGATCAAACAACCGTTTGATTTTCTAGTAGATTTCGTCCAGAAATCGAAACTGCCAGCGGCACGGTATGGCGGGAAAAGGCCGGAGAGCCGAAATGTTGAGGTCTTCATATCACTTAGCTGTTCCTCAAGCTGTTCCTTAATAGGTGGGTCATTGATGGGGCGACCCTCCGACCAGGGTTATTCGTACCAGAAATGATGTGCGCGGTCAAGGCCGCAGCAGGCTGGAGGGCAAACTAGATTTCTTTCTTTTTCATCAAAACGAGGGTATGTTGAAGCTCTCCAGCTTGGGAAACTTGATGATACCCAAAAGGACGGATTCAGACAACGGTCTAGGAAAGGGGGCAACAAAATGGAAGATAACCTTATGGTGAAAATGCACAAGCGGTTGGGATGCTACGGTTGCATCTTCGCAAACCCGGAAACAGTCGGCAAGGATGCCTGTTGCGGCCACGAAGGTAGCATTGAGGTTGATGAGAATGGCAAGTGTAAGGTGCGGAAGGAGAGTCCTGACGGAGTTAGCGGGATGTTTCCTGTTGAGTAAACAGCAGCAGACAGTGTGAAGGTTGGTCCAGGCCACAGCAGGCCCAGAAAAGAAAAGCCCCCAGCGACTCCGAGTTACCGAGGGCTTCCCATAAGGAGGTACCAAAATGAACGAGCAGTGTCCACTTGGTCCATATTCCATTTAGCTGGAAACAGTGGCAGATGTCAAGAGGGAGAAAGGCTGGTGCCAACGGGATGAAATCACAGGTTACTAACATCTCTGAACTCTCAACCAGCCGCTTTTTCCAAAGATTTGTGTCAGCAACCACAAAAAGTTCGCTTTTTCACAAGTTTAACCTTATGGCAGTTATGTTGACAGTTTAGTTATGTTGTGAGTTCTATTCTACTCATTCCCACCATTCATTTATGTTGAGCTCAACATAAATAATCATTCGCAATCAGGGCCCAGGCAAAACACCTCGTATTGGTCTCCTTAACAATGCCGCCAAGCCGATCCAAGAAGTTACTCAGGTCCGCTTTATCCCGAAAGATCTTACAACGTTCAATCCCTCGGGCAATAATGTGATGCAGAGCACCAGGTGCATATATCCTAGACTTGCGCGGCATCATAGCACAAAAATCATAATTGCGAAACTGGAAAACTAAAGGGCGTCCCCAAGTCCAACGCGGTCATCCTGGAGAGTAAAAGGGATGCCACCTCCACGGCCATAAGCGATATGGCAAGGCCCTGGAAGATGGGGTCAAACAGAATGACCGAGGCGGCCACAACAACAGCCGCAGCCGTGAGCATCATGGGACGGAAGCGGACGGCTCCGGCGTCGATTACGGTTAACACCAACGAAAGCAGTAAACCAAAGCCAATTTATTCTGTTCTTTTTTGATCGATGTATGTTGGAGCTGCCTTTGGCACCTTGCCACCTTTTACTTTGTGGTAATAGGCATAAGTCATAGGTTCCCCGTCTTTAAGAATTTGAGCATCAACCACCTTTCCCACAAAGAGAACGTGCGTTCCCGCGTCGAGAGTGTTAATAACTTCTGCCTCCAAGTATCCGATGGAGTTCTCCAAAACGATGGGCGCACCAGTTACTCCAACCTGGTAATCTACTCCTTCGAATTTGTCGATTTCCCGCCCGGACTTGAATCCAAAACGGCCGATAAATTTCAGGGGGGTTTCCGTGGAAAGTATCGAAACGGTGAACAGTTTGCTTTCGAGAATAAAGTTGTGAGTCAAATTCTTCTTATTTATGCTTACAGCGATTGTGGGAGGTTTTGATGTTATTTGAAAAACCGTATTGGCAATTTGTCCATTAAACCTTTTGTCCTTTTTTGAGCTGACAACATACATTCCATAACCGAGCTTGTGAAATGTTTTAGGCTCCATTTTTTCTCCTAATAATTCCTCTATGCAATTTCCGAACGAATGTCACCGTTCTCCATTCGGGATTCTATTACCGTTAGGGAAACTAACGCATTATTGGAAACGGAAAAGATCATAAGTGCAGATTTGTAAATGATATCAAAACCTTTTGCTGGCGGGCTGAATTATAGATACATAGCAG
>JAUWXF010000128.1 GCA_030616475.1 Desulfobacterales bacterium | reverse complement strand
GAGTAATTTTTCGCAAGGTCAAGGAAATCAAGGGATTGCGCGGAGACGTACGTCGGTACGTCGCACAAGCGATCCCGCAGATTGACGCCGAGATTGCGAAAAATGGCCATTTCTGGATGGAAACTAGCCAGCTATTTACTCATGTAGTCCACAAAAAGCAATAACAAAAGCATCATAAAGGCTACCTCGCCCTTATTGTGCTTGTTGTGTTTTAGCCCAATAAACCCAACAAACTCACTAAACTCGACAAACTCACTACTCTTTGATCAAGCTACGTTCACGGAGGTATTCATGGGCAACTTCCGAACGAAGATACCCCGAAATGGAGGCAGTCAAGGTATTGGAAAAATTGAGGTTTCGATGCGCAACCGCCAAGCCCGGCGATACTTTTCACTTGACATACAAAGCATAATATGCGTATGCGAAAGACGACCTCTTATCCTATTATCCTGGGCCAAAGCCAAACCTGGAAACAGCACGACGGCCGAGGTCCACCTGAAGTTTGCACGCCCTAATTCGGTTCGGACACATTAGGCCGGATATCGGAAAAATCGTAACATTTTAGTTCTTTGAAAACATTTAGGCTCGCTTTTTCAATAGGCTAAATTGATACGAAAAATCAAGTACTTAGCGAAAGGAGCAGTATCATGAATCGCACGGTTAAACTGGTTGTTGGTGCATGTTGCCTACTTGCATTGCCTGTGTTGTTTGCCATTGGCTGTGGCGAGGACACAAAGGAGGCTGCCCATAAGCCAAGTCCTGAAAAGGCTGTAGCAATGAAGCCTTCTGTCCATGAGCCCACTCCTCATAAAGCCGGACCTCCCCATAAACCAAGTCCTGATGAAGCCATAGCAATGCTCAAGGATGGTAACAAGAGGTTTGTTGAGGGAAAGTCGAACCATCCCCATGCCGATGCCGCTCGTCTCATACAGGCCGGCAAAGAGGATCAGGGAGATCATGCTTACGCCACAGTCATCACCTGCTCTGACTCTCGTGTCCCCGTGGAGCACATCTTTGACGCAGGCATCATGGACATTTTTGTTATTAGGGTTGCAGGCAATGTCTGTGATGTGGATGAGAGGGGATCAATCGAATATGGTTTGGCCCATGTGCATACCCCTGTTCTTGTGGTCCTCGGTCACACCCAGTGCGGTGCGGTGACTGCTGTAACTCATGCGATCCACGGGACAGGACATGCCCTGGAACTAAATATCCCGCCTTTGGTTGACAACATAGAGCCTGCTGTGCGTCGTGCCATGGCGAACCACCCTGATGTACACGGCGACAAAATTATCCCCTACGCGATCGAAGAAAACATCTGGCAGGGGATTGAAGACCTCTTTATGAATAGCCCTGCCACGAGGAACCTTGTCAATAGCGGAGCTGCCAAGGTGGTCGGCGCTATCTACGATGTCGGCACCGGTAAGGTCGAGTGGCTGCCTGAATCAAAGGTTAGTGACATCCTTGTTAAGGTTGAGGCGAATCCTAAGCGTGCGATGAATCCTATGGCCTCCGGAGAGGGAGGCCATTGAAGGCCATATCCTTCAAACCTCAAATATTAAAGGCAGGGTCAGCAATATTAACACCTGGACCTATCCGAAAGAACGATACCCGTAGAATGGCAACAAAGGGTCACCCATTAAAGGGCAGGTCAAGATCCCCCAGATGTGCTCTAAGAACCGCCTCTAAATAGGGCGATTTCAACCTCTCTTCCAGAGATGAGTTCAGCCGCAGTTCTGCCACATTGTGGACAGACGAACATGGAAGTGTCCATGTCCAGATCAAACTCTATGTTACATTTGTCACATCGTCCCCTGGCAGGCACCACCCCTACGTTCACTTCAGCCCCTTCAGCCACCGTGCCCTCTGAGGCCGTTTCAAAGGCAAAGGTTAGCGCTTCCGGGACAATGGTGCAAAGGCTTCCTATTCTGATGTGCACCCGGCTGACGTGGGAAACCCCATGCTTTTTGCTTTCGTCTTGTAGGTCTTTGAGCAAACCATGGACAATGGAAAGTTCATTCACCAGTCAGGAAACCCTCCTCATAAGTAGATCCGACCAGACACATCACCTTCATCCGCATTCTTTAACATAAAGAAGCAGAGATGTCAAGCATATATTGTGGTTTTTGAGGACTTAAATACAAGATATAGTGTCTTTTTTACTCTTCTCCGCCTGTGGTTCGGCACCACTCTGAAGCGGGAAGACGGGGACATTGTTGACCAACAAGACGTCGTTGACTATGTTGAATGAGTCTGATGTGAAGATTTTGATCGATGTTGTGCCCGTGGATCCGGAAAGTCAGGAATATCGTGATCGCGTGGTGGAAATACTGAACAAGGGATAGAGGAAATCAATGGGATGAGGCTTAACGATTGCGGTGTTCCAACTTCATGACACAACGCTCTTTTGTCTTTCTACCCTTCTAATCTGCCCGCCTGGTTCGTCCATGATGTACTGCCAGGTTCCCGCGTCCATGATGACACAGGGCCATTTTTCGATGTAAACATCAGTGTAACCACAGGCCAGGTTGTTCGGTAACGAAAGCAAAAAGAGAGTGAACAAGACTATTCTTGTCATGCATCCACCGCCACAATGGGTAGTAATTGGAGCTGGAGATTATTCTCCTGGTATAGCAAAAAACATGCAAAATTAACGGCTTGCACCTTTTGCTCTTTATTTTCAATGACTTAGCTCCAAATGCACGAAAAGCCAGATCCAAAATATTGGGTAAAAAAGGTAGTATATTGAGAAAAAAAATGCCACTTGTTAGCAAAATGATGGAGCTATATATCTTCGGGATTCAGTTTATTCTTGCCTTATTCGTCCTGAGTCTCCCAAGGACCAGACCGCGCCACTGAAAATCAGCGCCACGTCGTAGGCGTTATGGCCTGCAAGTCGAACGATATCCAATGCAAGACGAATATCTACTCCCTTTTCTTGAGCTACAAGAAAGGTAAGGGGAAAGTCTTTCGGTATTTTTGGATGCCATAGATAATACCGAAGGCAACGAGACCCACGGCAAACGTCGGGATATGCAGAGCAGGCAATGCTTTTACAAGCTCTGAAAGAGTGGGCAAGATGTACTCATGCCTGGAAACAGTAAGGCCCAGGAATTGAGGAAGTTGCGTTGTTATGATGAAGGATTTCTTTTTAAATGCATAATCTTTCTCTAAATCCTCTAATTGCCTTTTGCCATTCTCCGTTTTCCATACACGAAAATGCTGTTTCAAATTTTTCCTGAGCATGAAAATACTCTTCCAGTGTGATATTCTCCGTTGCCATCTTAATATCAAACTGGCAATCTTCACAGTCAGGGTTCCGCAAGTCTGCACAGCACGGTGAGCATATCAGTCTATCGTGATATATTTTGCATTTTCTCCTCGCCTTGCTCCTACCGCAAAGCGTGCATTTTATCTTCTTCATAGAAAGTCGCCTTCCATTGACCAAATAGAAACTACCGGCCTCTTAGATTTGATACGATCACAACCTCCCAACGATAAAGATTGCAAGCGGGGTGAGGCCCGTCTTCGTTCCATTGACAAGGCTGTCAAGAGTGTAGCCCTGACCCCACTCTCTTCCACTCTCTTCCGATACTTCAGCAATGAGTCGCGTAATTTGGACATGTTCAGCAAGAACCATATCAATAACCTTCTTTTTCAGGGTCCCAGTCAAACACGCGAATCATCGTCTCTCTATTCAACCAGAGACCTGCTAAACGAAGTCTTTGCTCCCGCTCTGAGATCTCTCCATACTGTTTTCGAATGCGGGCCAGAGCAAGCTGTTGAACTGCCTTATTTAGTTCGCTGACCCGCTGCATCTTTTCTCGGGGTGTCATACTTCGATAGCCCGCGATCAAAACCTTCTGTATATGTGGTGGAGTATCGTTTATTTGGGCTTTCATGTTGGCCTCCAGAGAAGCACATAATATTGGAAGAGAAGCAGCATTTTGTCTTGGAGTTTATCAACCTCTCAAGCAAGACTCACGTTCTGTTTCAGGCAGCACGGGCTAACCCGGCGGGCATCAGCCCCTGCATGCCCTTTGTTAGGACACATATTCAGTTTGTCCAATGTCAAGGGCAAACCCCATTTCCATCATAACGCGATGAACAACACCAGGTGCATCCAGTCGGGCTAATCTCCGCATGAACCGTCATATATCATTAAACCATGGCTATGGCAAGTTGGTTCTTTAGTTATTTTCAGATGTTATGATATTTACTTATTTATTTATGAACGTCCCCATTGGCCGCATCCGCCTTCTGGCATCTGACTCACAAAAAAGCGCAATCTCTGTCCGCCGAATGCCCAATGAGTAATGGTGAATGATAAATGGTAAATGACTAGCGCCCAAACTCCCATCGCTTGTCCAGGTAGTAGAGTATGGGCACGGTCATCCGGGAGAGTAAAAGGGATGCCACCTCTCCGGCCATGAGCGATATGGCGAGGCCCTGGAAGATGGGGTCAAAGAGAATGACCGAGGCGGCCACAACAACAGCCGCAGCCGTGAGCATCATGGGCCGGAAGCGAACGGCTCCGGCGTCGATTACAGCCTTGTCCAGCGGCATGCCCTGTTTAAGGCGCAGCTCGATGAAGTCCACCAGAATAATGGAGTTTCGCACAACAATCCCGGCACCTGCTATGAAACCGATCATGGAAGTCGCCGTAAAAAATGCGCCCATAAGCCCGTGGGCAGGCAGTATCCCTACCAGAGAAAATGGGATTGCCGCCATGATGACCAACGGCGTGCTGAATGACTGGAACCACCCCACCACAAGGACAAAAATGAGCACCAGGACCACGCCAAAGGCGATTCCCAAATCGCGGAATACCTCGTAGGTGATGTGCCATTCGCCGTCCCATTTCATGGCGAATCGTTTGTCGCTTTCCGGAATGTGGGCCGTATGCTGGGCGATTCGATATCCCTCCGGCAGGGAGACGGCATCTATTTTCTTGCGCATCTCCAGGATGGCATACACAGGGCTCTCCTTGGCCCCGGCCACATCTCCGGTTACATAGACGACGGGCATCAGGTTTTTGTGGTAAATGCTGCGGTCCAGATCGGTCTCATGGGCAGAGATCAGGTCGGAAAGGGATACCAAGCGGCCATCTGCTGAGGGAATCTTAATTGCCTCCAACCTTTTGATTCCTGCGCGATCGGCCAATGGCAACCGCAGCAGAATGGAAACGTCTTCTTTCTCCCGGGGTCGATGAAGCAGGCCCGCTTGCATCCCCTTGAGAGCAATCTGGAGGGCCCGATCGATCTGGGCAGCACTGATGCCGTGCAGGGCCGCCTTCTCTTTGTCCACTACAAGGTTGACTCGTGTCTGCTTCTCTTCCATGTACCAATCCGTGTCCACCACCCCTGGGGTCTCTTCAAAAATCTTGAGCACTTCTTTGGCGATCTGGCGCTGGCGCTCATAATCCGGACCATAGATTTCCGCAACAAGGGTGGATAGCACCGGTGGTCCCGGGGGCGCCTCTACCACTTTTACCCTGGCATTAAATCTGTCTGCAATGCGCTTGAGCCCGGGCCGCACCCACTTTGCAATATCGTGGCTCTGGGCCTTACGGTGATGTTTGTTTGCCAGATTCACCTGGATGTCAGCCACGTTGGGACCCTGACGCAAATAGTAGTGGCGGACCAGGCCGTTAAAATTAAATGGGGCGGCAGTGCCTACATAGATCTCATAATCAACCACTTCGTTAACTGTTTTCAGAAAATCGCCCATCTCCAGAGCTACTGCCGATGTCTCCTCCAAAGTGGCGGATTCGGGCATATCGATAATCACCTGGAACTCGCTCTTGTTGTCAAAGGGAAGCATCTTGACCCTGACCCAGCCCACAGCGATCAGGGCACAGGCAGCAATGAGCAGCACCACCACGCCAATCAAAAAGAGCCAACGCCAGAAACATGCTTCAATAAGAGGGGTCATGATCCGGCGATAGAGTTTGATGCTCCAATCCTCTTTCTCGCCATGCGCCTCGCCGCTGCTATCCTTCTTGTGCTTGAGAAGTCGCACGGATGCCCACGGCGTAACAACAAAGGCCACCAACAGGGAAAACACCATGGCGGCCGATGCCCCCACCGGAATGGGCCGCATATAAGGGCCCATGAGTCCGCCCACAAAGGCCATTGGCAGAATGGCTGCGATCACGGCAAAAGTCGCAAGAATGGTGGGATTGCCCACTTCGTCCACTGCCTCAACAGCTACCTCCAAAAATGGGCGGCCCTTATTTTCAGGAAGGCGGAAATGGCGAACCATATTTTCCACCACAACAATGGCATCATCCACCAAAATACCGATAGAGAAAATAAGGGCAAATAGGGTGATGCGGTTCAAGGTGTAGCCATAAAGATAGAAAACAGTAAGGGTGAGAGCGAGAGTCACCGGAATGGCTAAGGCCACAACACCTGATTCGCGGTGGCCAAGGGCGAACCATATCAGGAGTGTGACTGAGAAAACGGCAATGAACATATGAAGCAGTAGCTCGTCGGATTTTTCCTTGGCCGTCTCGCCGTAATGGCGGGTCACTGTCATGTGCATGTTTTCAGGAATTACCACGCCTCGGGTCTCGTCCACCCGTTGGAGCACTCTTTTAGCTACAGTAATGGCATTGGCGCCCTTACGCTTGGCAATGGTGAGAGTCACGGCAGGATAGACGCTTTTGTGCAAAGGACCCTCAACGATTCCCTTGTTGCCGGCTGCCGGTCCGGTCCCCAGGAACACATATTGGTCCGGCTCCTCAGGACCATCTACGATGGTGGCCACTTCTCTCAAATAGACGGGGCGGTCCCCATGGATTCCCGCCACCACCAGGCCCACATCATCGGCATTACTCAAAAATCCACCTGTGTGGACCAGGATTTCACCGTGCACGGAAGGAAAACTCCCAATCTTCGATTCCTGATTGGCAGCCCTCAGCATGTTAACAATGCTACCCGGATCGAGGTGAAAGGCTGCCATGCGAACCGGATCGAGCAGAACCTGGATCTGCCGTCGATAGCCGCCGATAATGGTCGTGGTTGAGACATTGTCTTCACGCTTCACCAGATCTTCGACCTCGGCTACCACCCGGCGCAAGATGTAATGATCGACATCTTCTCCCCAGAAGGTCAGGGTGAGTATGGGGACGTCATCAATATAGCGAGGTTTGACAAGGGGAGGGGAGACGCCTTCAGGAATCAGGTCGTAATTGGCCATCAGTTTGGACTGGAGCCGGACGATGGCATTCTCCTCGTCTTCGCCCACATAGAAACGGACAACCGCCATGGAGACTCCAGGGCTGGAAGTAGTATAAATGTACTCCACCCCGGGGATTTCCCACAGTAGTTTTTCCATCGGTTTTGTGACACGCTCTTCTACTTCCTTTGGGCTTGCACCGGGCATCCGGACAAAAATATCGATCATCGGAACAATGATCTGTGGCTCCTCTTCCCTGGGAAGGGCATAAAGGGCTGCCAATCCCAAAAGGACGGAGGCTATGATGATGAGCGGGGTCAGTTTGGAATCTATGAAAGATTGGGCGATTTTACCCGCAGGACCCACCTCTTGTGTCATGGGGATACCTCAACTTTAACACCGTCCTGAAGTTTCGGAGTTGGCTCCACAACGTAACGGTCTCCCTGCTTGAGCCCTGAAAGGACTTCAACGGAATCGCCGAAGGTCTTGCCGAGACGAATGAGGCGAAAGTGTACTATGCTTTCAGAATCCAGCAAATAGAGGCCGGTGAGTTGTCCGCGGGTAACTACTCCCTTTTGGGGTATCAGAAGCTTCTTGGTATGGCCCATTGGGATCTCTGCCCGGGCGAACAGACCGGACCTGACCTTTCTGTCTATGGGCAGGTTAATCTTGACAATAAAGGAGCGGCTTTTAGGGTCTGCACTGGGCACGATGGTGCAGACATTCCCCTCTAAGGGTCCGGTTTTTAGCGCTGGAACTTTCACTGATACCTTCTGCCGCGGCTGCACGTAGTCAATATATGTCTCTGGCATGACTACATCTACACAAAAGCCATGCGTGGTTTCCAAGGCCAGCAGCGGGGTGCCTGGTTTAGCGAGGTCACCTTTGTCAACCATTTTTCCGGTGATGATGCCATCGTGGGGCGCGGTAATCACCGCATCCTTTCTGTTGACCCGGGCTGTCGCAAGTGCAGCTTCAGCCCGCTTGATTCTTGCTGTGGCTGCCTCTATCATGGCCTCTGCCTGCCCCACAGCAGCTTTTGCCTGGCCGTAGCGGGCCTCTACCTCATCAAATTCCTGTGCACTTATAGAATCGTCTTTCTTGAGATTCAGGTATCGTTCATAGGTGGCAAGGGCAAGTTTTTCTGAAACGCGGGCAGCGTCACTGGCCGATATGGCTGCAGTTAGGCCCTTCTTGGCTTCAGATAGACCGGCTTCAGCCTCACGGAGCCCGGCATTTACCTGGCGCTGGTCGATAAGAACAAGTATGTCTCCCTGTTTCACCCGGTCCCCTTCCCGGACGTGAACAGCCTCTATTGTGCCCAAAAGCTTACTGGACAAATTACTCCTAATGCCAGCCTGTACCGTACCGACGGCCTCGTAGATGATGGGCTGGTCGGTCATTTGCGCGGTTGCCACAGGCACATCTTTCACCACCGGATGTGACTCTGTGGTGGTTCCCGGTTCAATTTTATCGCCGCAGGCAAGTGGAAAAAACAGCATGAAAAGGGCAAAGAGAGACAGCAATAGATGCTTCATCGCATCGCACATAAGTTCGCCATTAAACCCAAACAAAACAACTTTTTTCACGGGCACACCTCTTTACCCTAACGTTGCAAAGGCCGAGGGTGCTGCAGATGCAAGGCGTCAAGGGTGAGGCTGTAGTCTTTTACGCCGATCCCTTGACAACGCAGCAGGTGCTGTAACATCGGCTTTCCCGAAGGGTAAACAACATGGCTGCTTTTCTGGTTTTCTGGATATCACTGGCAGTGCATTCCACAAAATCACTCAAAAAGACCGCAAAGAAAGGCGATTGTTGCTTTTTTCAACCTTTTGCCATGTTGTTTATGCAACTATAGGGTTTATTCTGTTCCTTCTTGATCGATGTATGTTGGAGCTGCCTTTGGCGCCTTGCCACCTTTTACTTCGTGGTAATAGGCATAGGTCATCGGTTCTCCATCTTTAAGAATTTGAGCATCAACAACCTTTCCCACAAAGAGAACGTGCGTTCCCGCGTCGAGAGTGTTAATAACTTCTGCCTCCAAGTATCCGATGGAGTTCTCCAAAACGATCGGCGCACCAGTTACTCCAACCTGGTAATCTACACTTTCGAATTTGTCGATTTCCCGCCCGGACTTGAATCCAAAACGGCCGATAAATTTCAGGGGGGTTTCCGTGGAAAGTATCGAAACAGTGAACAGTTTGCTTTCGAGAATAAAGTTGTGAGTCAAATTCTTCTTATTTATGCTTACAGCGATTGTGGGAGGTTTTGATGTTATTTGAAATACCGTATTGGCAATCTGTCCATTAAACCTTTTGTCCTTTTTTGAGCTGACAACATACATTCCATAACCAAGCTTGTGAAATGTTTTGGGCTCCATTTTTTCTCCTAATAATGACGGCTTCGTAAAAAGTCCAACTTCTGCGTTGCGCTGCATCCTTCGTCACTGCGGCGTACCATAAGTACGCCTCATTCCTCACGATTTGCGTGCCTTGAATTTGGAGCTTTTTACTTTGCCGT
>JAUWXF010000166.1:0-5000 GCA_030616475.1 Desulfobacterales bacterium | reverse complement strand
CTAGACGGCAGTACTTCCTTTGGTATGACTCGAGAACCAAACAAATTCGCCGATTCATGATAAGTCTTGATCGCCTCTTTTTCTCCATGTGCCAGTTTTGTTGCTTCAAATGCCAGAACGGCCTTGGCGCTATTTAAATCAGCCCCTTCCATTTTTTTTATCTCCATGACTTCATCCATGGGCAAAAATGTAAAAAGGGCCAAGAAACGTGTAATATCTCTATCGTCTGTATTGATCCAATACTGATAGTATTCGTAGGGCCGGGTTCTGTCACGATCAAGCCACACAGCGCCTTGGGCAGTCTTACCCATTTTATCCCCTGAGCTGGTTGATATGAGGGGAAATGTGATGCCGTTGGCCGTACCTTGCTCCACACGCCTAATGAGGTCAATGCCCGCTATAATGTTTCCCCATTGGTCAGATCCTCCCATCTGTAAGAGGCAATTCTCAGTTCTGTAAAGATGGAGGAAATCATATGCCTGTAACAGGGAATAGTTGAATTCGATAAAACTGAGCCCCGTCTCAAGGCGCAGTCGACAAGACTCACTGGCCAACATACGGTTGACACTAAAGTGACGTCCATAATCCCTCAGAAAAGGGATGTATTTTAGACGCTTAAGCCACTCTGCGTTGTTTAAAAGTGCGGCCCGGCCCTTTTCAAAGCTCACAAACCTGGCCAGTTGTCTCTTCAGGGCCTCAGCATTTTGATTCACCTGGTCCGGCGTTAACATCTGCCGCATTTCAGTCCTTCCGCTTGGATCCCCCACCAAAGCAGTGCCGCCCCCAACCAGCGCGATGGGTCGATGTCCATGTCGTTGCATGTGGGCCAATGCCATGATTGGAATTAAGCTTCCCACGTGAAAGCTGGAAGCCGTGGGATCAAAGCCGATGTAGCAGGTTATGGGCTGCTTAAGCAGGTGGTGAATGGCCTCGTCGCCAGTAGTCTGTTCAATAAAACCGCGCTGCCTTAATACGTCGAAAACGTTCTCCAAGGGTTATTTCCCGATACAGAGATTTGAAGTGCCTAAAGTGAACTAAAGTGCCTAAAGTTAAGGAATGCGCTTTCACCGCAACCTGTTTTTAAGATTGACCACGCCAAAGGCGTGCACATTAACTTTAGCTCACTTTAGGCACTTCAAACTTTAGCTCACTATTAATCTATAAGTCCAAAACGTTACGTCACATAGACAATCTTTTGTCGATGTTGAGGCACTAAGCGCCCAATCACTTTGCATATTCGACCGCACGGGTTTCTCGAATCACCGTCACCTTGATCTGACCGGGATATGACATGGACTCCTCTATCTTCTTGGCTACATCCCGGCTCAGCAGAATAGCTTCGGCATCTGAAACCGTTCCGCTTTCCACAATAATTCGCAACTCTCGCCCTGCTTGAATTGCATAGGATTTACTGATACCTGTGAAAGAGTTTGCAGTATTTTCCAGCTCCTCAAGGCGCTTCACGTACGTCTCCAGTATTTCTCTTCGTGCACCTGGCCGAGCCCCTGAAAGCGTATCTGCAGCCTGCAACAGGACTGCCAGAACTGATGTGGGCGGAACGTCTTCATGATGGGCGGAGATCGGATGGATTACACTCGGCGATTCTCCATATTTTTTGGCCAGTTTCGCCCCGATCAAGGCATGAGGCCCTTCTACCTCATGGTCTATAGCCTTTCCGATATCATGCAGAATACCCACCCTCTTCGCCTGCTTTTCGTTCAGGCCCAGTTCGGCAGCCATAATACCGCACAAAAATCCCACATCCACAGAGTGACGTAACACGTTTTGCCCATAGCTGGTCCTGAATTTCAAACTCCCTATATGCCGAATCAATTCAGCATGAATCCCATGCACTCCCAAGTCAAAGGCCGCCTGTTCACCAGCTTCTCGTATCTCGGCATCCATCTCTTTGGAGACCTTTCTGACTGTTTCTTCGATTCTCGCAGGATGGATACGCCCATCATTGATTAGGCGCTCCAGAGAAAGGCGCGCCACCTCTCGTCTCACGGGATTGAATCCTGACAAAATGACGGCCTCCGGAGTATCATCTATGATAAGGTCAATCCCTGTAGCAGCTTCAAGGGCCCTTATGTTACGCCCTTCCCGACCAATAATACGGCCCTTCATCTCATCACTGGGCAGATTAACGACTGACACGGTCTTTTCCGCAACATAATCACCTGAATACCGCTGAATAGCGGTTGCAATAATCTTTCTCGCTTTACGATCCGCCTGTTCCCGGCTCTCGTTTTCAATGCGCTTGATAAGCTTTGCCGCTTCATAACGGGCCTCATTCTCCATGGCCTTGATCAAGAGCTCTTTGGCCTCATCCCCTGTCAGGCCCGAGATCCTCTCCAGTTGCATTTTTTGTTGCTCAATCAAGGCTTGATACTTGTCTTCTTGGTCATGTAGCCATCTTTCCCTTTCTATTGTCTGCTGTTCTTTTTTTGATATGCCAGCATCACGGCGCTCCAGTTGCTCTGTCTTCCGATCAATACTTTCTTCCTTTTGCACAAGGCGTTTTTGTAAGCTTTTGAGCTCGGAGCGTATCTCCTTAGTCTCATTCTCAAAGTCCACCTTCATTTGGTAGAGTTGATCTTTTGCATGAAGCTTGGCCTCTTTCTGGATGGTGTTGGATTCTTTTTGAGCATCCTCTATGATCTTGCGCGCTTCGTCATCTGCAGCCCTAATTTTGCCTGCGGTCAGTCTAGTGCGAATCCAGAAGGCAAACACGAAACCTGCAGCGAAAACGATGATACTGAGAAATATGACTGAGGTGAAGTCCATACTGGTATCCCCCTTAATGCCGTAAACACATTGGTCTTACAGGCAAAATTCCTAAATGTTGACGGGCGAGATACCGACGGAAGCGAGACACAACGGAGAGACCCTAAGCGGGTTGAGCATAGGCTGAGGCTATATTGCGGCTTGAAGGCTTGTCGCTCGTCTTACACGCCTTCTTAGCTTATCTTCTAACTATACAAAACCATAGGGAGATTTGGCAATTAGAAGACGCCCCTTGATCGCGAAGGGCGCAGTATTCTCGGGTTCCAATTATATCTCAGCACAAATGGTCTTGCTCTCATAACGCTTTATATTATGAAGGGTACCCCCACCACAATGCCGTGTCAGCAGATTCTTTTGAACCTGTTTGCACAGGTGGGCACCTCGTTGCTCCTTTAGGCTTTTCTGTAGGCCACAGAACATGCACACCAAAGCAAGAGAAGGTTCCCGTTTCGGCACGTGTTGGCTCAAAAAAACTTCTGCCGATCACGAGCACGGCAGGGGTCTCGCCCGTATTGCCCTAACCGTTGGCATCAATATGTTCAATCAGAATCTTGCAACGTTGATCTATATCTCTTACAAGGTCTTGGCGGCTACGCCTCAGTTCAAGATAGTCATTGGCAATATTCAGGGCAGCAAGGATGATCGTATCGAGTTTGCCGGGCGCCTCACCGGTCGCCCGGGCCTTTTCTACCTCTCCGGCCACATAATTTGTAACCTCTTCGGCCTGCGAAACTTGACCACTTGCTCTGAACGTATAGGCCTGCCCAAATAATTCTATGCTGATTAATCGGTCCACAGATGTCCGAATTTGGTTTCCAGTCTCCTGAAGCGTTGTCCCATATACCTATCTTCTGTAAACTGTTACTTGGGACCGAGAACCTGATCCAGTTTGCTTAGCAGGTCATCTATTTTCGACCGAACCATCGATTTTTCTTCTACATACTCTTGTTCAGCGGCCGCCTTGGTTGTGAGAGCCCCCTCAAGGTCGTATATCTTGGCTTCCAATTCAGATTCGGTTTGCTGGAGATCGCGACATGTCTGAATCAATTCTTCTATCTTGTCTTCCAGCTTTTTAAATTGTCCGGGAAAACTGTCCTCCTCCACTATTCCACCATTTCATGTGGGTGGCACAAATCCCGCCTCTGGCGGACCACCAAAACCTTTCTGATTTCATTAAGTTATAGAGATCCCGAAATGTTCAACTAAGTAACTATAGACAAGCCCTGGTAGAAAAGTCAAGAGGATTTTGGTCCCCTCTCTTAATCGCCTGCCGTACAAACCTCTCGGCCTTAGCCAACTCCTTCCTGGTATTGACACCAATCACCTGAATCGTATCATTGATCTCCAAAAGCACAGCAGGTTTGCCGTCTTGGTAAGCCTGTTCTACTACATCGGTCAGGTAGAACTCACCCTGGGCGTTATCGTTCTTCAAACCTGCCAGGGCATTTTTCAAAAAAGCCATGTTGATACAATAGGTTCCGGTGTTGACAATCCGGATCTTCTTCTCTGATTCGCTCGCATCTGATTCTTCCACAATACGGATCGGGTTCCCGTGCGCGTCCGAAACGATCCTCCCATATCCAAAAGGCTCTGTAAGTGTCGTTGCTATGAGGGTCAAATGGCACTCCCGGGCTCTGTGCTGATCAATCAAGCCACGCACCGTGGTTGGCTTTATGAGTGGAGTATCTCCGCACAGGACAACGACATCCTGAATGCCGGTTGAAACCTCTGGTATGGCACACACTACCGCATGTCCCGTACCAAGCTGCTCCTCCTGAACTGCAAACCGAAGCATCGGGTAAGCTGCGAGTGCCTTCTGCACAACCCCGGCCTCATGACCTATAACTACCACAACCTCGTCCACGACAGATAGAGCAGTTTCGACCACATACCGGATCATAGGCACCCCAACTATCTCATGGAGCACCTTGGCTCGGTTCGACTTCATACGGGTGCCCTTACCAGCGGCCAAAATGATGGCGGCTACATCTAGCATAAGACGTCTCGGGAGCTCTACAACTTATTGAAATTACAGCACTTTATCAGCTTGCCTGCAATCCCAAGAAAGGAATAATGGAATTGTGGAACTCATCGTTCGCTTAATAAATTCGTACTTAGATTAATTCTTATATGGACCTAAATCTTTATCCCGTTTTGGTTTCAGGTTTCAGGTTTCAGGTGTAAAGAATGGCAAAAGCAATAGCCGAACCATT
>JAUWXF010000265.1 GCA_030616475.1 Desulfobacterales bacterium | reverse complement strand
TTACTTATGGCCTCTTATTTTTAGTTAATGTCATCTACGGTTGGCGCTTAATGGAAGATTTGTGGCCTATATTCCCCTTGGGTGTAGCAATAGGTTTGCTCCAGCTTTATCTTTTTGGGCAGAGAGAGAAGGGACTCTTGATTCCCATAGGAATATTAGGGATTGTTTCTTTATTTTTCTTAATTAATAATTTGTTTTTTATTAATTTTGAACTTTTAGCAGGAATTATATTAGTAATAATCGGGATATGGATTATTTTTAAGAAAGCTAAATAAATTAATAGAAAAATAGGGTGTGTCTCTATTAAATTAATCTTGCTTTTTCCCTGGGCGTTTGGTATATTTATAATTATTATAGCAAGATAAAAGAGGAATAAAATCCGGGAAGAACGGTATGAAAATATTCGAAGAGTATGACCAGAAACTGACTGATTTACTGCCTTATCATTAGAAGATTTTGTAGAACCGAAACACCACCCTGCCAGAATAACCAGTGATGTAATAGATAGGACAGATAATAGCCCTGTGACAAACAGGTATAAAGGAGTAGCCTTGGATAGTTCAAAAGGTTATGCAATCGAATTACACGGAATCGTCAAGCGCTTTCCTGGTGTAGTTGCCAATGATAGCATCGATCTTAAGGTTCATTGTGGCGAGATTCACTGCCTTCTCGGAGAGAACGGCGCTGGCAAGACAACTCTGATGCGTGTCCTCTATGGTCTCTATCGACCCGAGGAGGGGGAGATTATCTTAAACGGCCAACCGGTCCGGATGACCTCTCCACGGGCCGCACTCAATCACCATGTCGGAATGGTCCACCAACATTTCCGGCTCGTTCCCACACTATCGGTGGAAGAGAACATCGTTCTCGGATTAGACGAGGGGACCGGTCCATTTGTGAATTTCCGCAAGACGCGGGAGAAGATCTCGGCGATTGCCAACGAGTATGGTCTATCTGTCGACCTGCAGATTAAGGTTTGGCAGCTAACGGTCGGTCAGCAGCAGCGAGTGGAAATCTTAAAGGCGCTGTACCGCGAGGTCGATATCCTGATCATGGACGAGCCAACGAGTGTCCTCACTCCCCAGGAGGTTGACCAACTGTTTACCACACTGCGTACCTTGGTCGATGATGGGCTGACCATCATTTTTATCACCCACAAACTAGATGAGGTGATGCAGGTGAGCGATCGGGTGACGGTGCTGCGAAAAGGGAAGGTCGTAGCGACTATCCTTACCACTGAGACAGACAAACCATCTTTGGCCAGACTAATGGTCGGTCGCGAAGTCATCTTCCGGCTGGAAAAGAGCCGGTTGGAACGAAGAGAAAAAATTCTTGAGACGAATAACCTGCAGGCACTGAACGACCGTGGAATCCCGGCCATTCGCGGGGTGTTGTTTGATCTCTTCGGTGGAGAGATCCTTGGTATAGCCGGGGTATCGGGGAACGGGCAGTACGAACTTGCCGAAGCGCTTACCGGGTTGCGTAAGTCGACAAAAGGAAGAGTATTCCTGGAAAAAAAGGACGTTACCAATTGTTCTGCGCGGGAGATGAATAACCTTAATGTTGCTCACATCCCGGCAGAGAGGATCAGGATAGGAGTCGTCCCTGCTCTGAGTATCCGCGAGAATCTAATTCTGAAAAAATATCGTCATTCTCCCTTTTCCCATGGGGAGTTTCTTGATAACAAGGAAATTGAGGAGAACGCACGCCGCGCGATTTCGGACTACCAGATAGCTGCTCCGAGCTGTGAGACACCCGTAAAGCTCCTCTCCGGAGGAAACATCCAAAAGGTGATACTGGCGCGCGAACTATCCGAAAACCCTAGTCTGATTGTAGCGGTTCACCCTACCTATGGTCTCGATATCGGTGCTACCGAGCAGGTACGGCAAGTACTCTTGGTACAACGGGAACGGGGCGCGGCTACCCTGCTCATCTCGGAGGATCTGGAGGAGATTATGACGCTCTCTGATCGGATTCTGGTCCTGTTCAACGGCGAGGTGATGGGGATCCTCGACGCGGAAAGTGCCGATATAGAGGAGATTGGCTTGATGATGGCCGGCACACGGCACAAAGGAGAAGAGTTATGAAGAGACGCGTGGGTTTCAAAATTGAGAGAAGACCAGTTGCATCCGGGTGCGTGGTGCTTTCCGTCTCGCTCCTTGCCATTCTTGCGGCGCTTGTGGTGGCGGGGATATTCTTTCAGATCTACGGAGTCTCCCCCATCCATGCCTATCAGTTGATACTGCGTGGATCACTGGGAAGCAGGTTTGGGTTGGCCGAGACAGTACGTCGAGCGATTCCTCTATTGCTTTGCGGGGTGGGGCTGACGATTGCTTTCCGTGCCCTCTTCTGGAACATCGGTGCCGAGGGGCAGCTCCTCATGGGGGCGGTTGGCGCAGCTGGGGTTGCTCTCTTTAGTGGGCTTCCGGGTCCGTTGCTCCTGCCGGCGATGTTTATCGGCGGGTTTATAGGCGGAGCAGCATGGGGGCTTATTCCTGCCATCTTAAAGGTAAAATTGGGGCTAAATGATGTCATCACAACTCTAATGATGAACTATATTGCCCTCTATTTTGTCGAGTGGTTAATCCACGGTCCATGGAAAGGGCCTACCGCGCGTGGATTCGCCTATACCGATACCTTCCCGCGTGCTGCATGGCTGCCGACTATCTACGGTACACGTATTCACTGGCCGACGTTAATCCTGGGACTTGTTCTTGCTGTTGTGATGTACATAATGGTTACCCGCACCAGGAGTGGGTTTGAGATCCGGGTTATCGGGGAGAACCCCGATGCAGCAAGGTTTGCCGGCATCAGCCAACTCAAGACGACCCTGGTCGTCATGCTCATCTCCGGAGGTCTTGCGGGACTGGCCGGGGTGGGTGAGATAGCGGGGATTCATTTTCGGCTATTAGGGCCGACTAACATTTCAATGGGGTATGGGTACACCGCAATCATTGTTGCCTGGCTGGCGCGGCGTAATCCCTTGGCTGTGATAGTAACCTCGCTTCTATTTGGTGTTATCATGACCGGAGGGGACGTAATCAAAGTATCACTTGGGCTGCCCTTCCAATTGATCAATGTATTTAACGGATTAATATTATTCTTCCTTATTGGAAGTGAGATTCTTCTTCGTTACAAAATATCCTTTTTATTGAGGAGGTAGTTATGGGTTGGGAAACATGGATAATTACAACACTCAGTCGTTCTCTTGC
>JAUWXF010000010.1 GCA_030616475.1 Desulfobacterales bacterium | reverse complement strand
GTCGCAAAGGGTTTGCAGCTTTATATCTGGGTCGAAAAAGGCGGTGTCAAGACAGACGCCTCTTACGGCTATCCAGGTGTCTTTATTCTTAATCAGGAGACATGTTCGTAGGGATAAATAACGGGGAAGAGGGGCTTTTGCCCTTCTCCCCTATCCCTATAGAAAAAGGCTAAAGGCCAAAGACAAACAGCTAAACAAAACAACCTCTAATTCCGATTGTGAGCGAAGCGAACTAACTTGTAACTGATTGAAAGGGTTCCATTTATGAAGGTTCTATTACCCAGACTTCTTGTATGCGTTGTTGTGCTCACCTTGCTTTTCAGTGGTTGTCGCAAAGACAAGGCAGGCAAGACTGCTGGTGAGCAGCCGGGTGAAAAGCCAAGTGAAAACGTCGTGGCCATGATCGGAGATGAGGCGATCACGGAGGCAGACCTTGAGGCCACGTTGAAGCAGCTCCCGGAACGCAGGCGAGACATGGATCGCAAGAGGACCATACATTATCTGGTAGACAGGAAGATCTATTGCAACGAAGCGAAGAAAATGGGCCTTGATGAGGATCCGCAAGTTCAGGTGAATATGGAGCGGGCCGGAAAAGAGATTCTGGCACGAAATTTTGTTGGAAAATTTATAGAATCCAAGGCGGCGCCGTCGGAGGAAGAGATCAGGAAATATTATGACGAATACACAGATCAATTCGTGATCCCCGAAGGTATCATGGTACGGCGAATTAGGGTTGTTAAAAAGGAAGATGCCGAAGCTGCCGTGAAGGCCCTGAAAGGGGGGACACGTTTTGAAAGCGTCGCCCGGCAGTGGTCCAAGTTGGTTCGTCGTAATAAAAGAGGAGAGCAGGAGTGGCTGTATAGAAAAAGGATAGACCCGAGGTTGGAAAAGGCGGCCTTTGAACCTGACGTGGGGGGTGTGAGCGATATTGTTTCGATGGGCAATGAATATCAGATCGTTAAGATACTGGGAAAGAGCGAAGAAAAACTGGTGGAGTTCAAACAGGCAAAATCAAAGATACGCTTTCGCTTGTTACTGCAGAAGAAAAGAAAGCTGATTCACGACTACTACGAAAATGCAAATGTGGATAGGACTCCGGGAGAGGGCATCCTGGTTAAGGTGGGAGATGAGGTCTTCAAGGAAGACGCTATCGCCCATATTCTGGCCAAGGTAAAAGAAAAGGAAAAGGAAAAGTTTAGGCGGCGTTGGATCGAGTATTTTATAGAAACAACGGTTTTTTCAAAGGAAGCCGAGAAAGTTGGTCTTCAGAATGATCCGGATGTAGCGCGTCAAATTAGGCTAAAAAGAGAAAATGTCCTTGCCAAGGCATATCGAGAAAGGGTTGTCGAAGAGAGAATCAAGATAACTGATGAAGATGTTGCTGAGGAATACGAAGCCAATATGGATTCATTTAAGATACCAACAAGGTTAAGGCTCAGGCTTATTGTGGTTGAAACGCGCAAAGAAGCAGAAGAAATTCTGAAAGAGATCAAAGGCGGCGCTGATTTTAGCTACCTGGCCGGGAAGAGATCGATTCATCCTTCCTCCCAAAGAGGAGGGGAGCTTGGCTGGTTTAGGAAAGGGGAGAAGGATCTGGCTTTGGAAAAAGCCGCCTTGGCCCTGGAAAAATATGAGATCAGCGACATCATCGAGACAGAGAGGGGCTACGAGATCATAAGACTCATGGGCAAAGACGGAGGCGTAAAGCCTCTGGAAGAGGTGAGGCAGAGGATCGAGATGGCGTTGCAGAGCAAAAAGATGGCAAAGGAAAGGCAGCGTTATTACGAAAAGGCAGGGGTTAAAGTGTTCAATGATCAATGAAGCTCTCTTTTGATCTTGTTGGCACTCTTAAGCAGATGAGCAAAAACCGGAGATAAAATATGTTGCACTTTCGGCGACAGGTGCTGCTGAACCTATTGAAGTTTTCAGATACGTGTATCCTGTTGATGGGCCTTGTGTTCACCTTTTGGTACACGAAAACCCATTCAGAATATGCGAGTCTGGTAGACTTCCTTTCCTTACGGATCAAAATCACTAATTTAATCGGCCTGTTGGCTATGATATATTTGTGGCAAATGATCTATCGTCATTTTCGCCTTTACCATTCTCGAAGACTACAACACTATATCCAGGAATGGAAAGATATCGTCAAAGCTACCAGCCTGGGAACGGTTCTTTTCGCTTTAGGCGCCTATCTTTTCAATATCATGCTTTTCACTCCGGCCTTTGTTTCGTTTTTTTGGCTTTCAACGACACTTCTCACCATATTCTTTCGAACTTCTTTAAGGTTTGCCCTCAAGAAGGTGCGTGTTTATGGCAGGAACTTGCGTTTTGTCCTCATCGTCGGGACCAACGAGAGGGCTTATGCCTTTGCGCATGCGATCGAGGAAAACAGGGAGTTGGGATTTCGCATATCAGGATACGTTGACGATCTCTTGCATACTCCCAAAAAGGGAATAAAGCTTTTGGGAAGATTAAGAGATTTTTCCGATATTATACGGAACCAGGTCATTGATGAGGTAATTATTGCCCTGCCTATTAAGTCCCAATACGAAAAGATTCAAAGAATCATAGGAAGCGCAGAAGAACAGGGCATCACAATACGTTGTCTCTCCGATCCTTTCAATACCAAGATCTCCACATCCAGAACGGCGGTATTTGCTGGTCTCCCTGTGGTGGAAATGGCATCCGGGTTGCGACACGACTGGAGGTCTCTGGCAAAACGGGCCACGGACATTGTCCTGGGGTTTGCCTTACTGATATTCACATCACCTGTGATGTTGGTAGCTGCCATTGCCATTAAGCTCACCT
Source organism: Desulfobacterales bacterium (assembly GCA_030616475.1). Lineage (GTDB taxonomy): Bacteria > Desulfobacterota > Desulfobacteria > Desulfobacterales. The sequence continues at coordinate 42,590 of JAUWXF010000010.1, read as the reverse complement.
CCCCCGGACCGGTTTTCTTCGTCCAGCATCGGGTAGGTTACAACAAACGAATCTTTCCGGTATATAAATTCCGTACAATGGTGGTGGATGCGGAGAAGGTGCAGGAAGAACTGGAAGGCCTGAACGAGATGGACGGCCCGGTGTTCAAGATCCGAAATGACCCGAGGATCACGAGAGTTGGCCATTGGCTTCGGAAGGCGAGCATTGACGAGCTTCCACAGCTTTACAACGTCCTCCGAGGCCATATGAGTTTGGTTGGTCCCAGGCCCCTTCCGTTGCGTGATTACAATGGCTTTAGGCAGGATTGGCAACGCCGGCGTTTTACTGTGCGACCTGGCCTAACTTGCCTATGGCAGATCAACGGCAGAAATCATAGTTCTTTCGAAGATTGGATGAAGCTGGACATGCAGTATATTGATAACTGGACTTTCTTTGGTGATATGAAGATACTCCTTCAGACTGTGCCGGTTGTGATTAACGGGAAGGGGGCATCATAGCTTTATTAAGAACTAAGAACAGAGATAACCCAATCTACTCTTAAAAGGAGGTGACAACATTTTTCTTAATAGACTTCTCAAGGGAAAGGAGGTGATGGTTAGGCGTGATACCGATTTGAAAATGGCTTGTAGAAGTGTGGATATTCGGATAGACAAAATTCAGGAAATTCTTACAATCCGAAAGGAGGGTTTTAAATGAACGTAACAAGAAGAGATTTCATAAAGATCTCTGGTGCAGCCACTGCAGGCCTGCTGCTGGGCAGCGTGTTTGACTTAGTGCCCATCAAGGCATATGCCACGGCAAATCCGCCCGTGTGGACCCAGATCACAACCAGCATCTGCTGTTACTGCGCTTGCGGATGTGGGATCCTGGTGGGCAGCACGAGCGCCGCGCCGTACATTACTTACGTGCAGGGCGATCCTGATCATCCCATCAACCAGGGGGCTTTGTGCAGCAAGGGGCAGGGCATGGCCGAGCTCCGCACAGTGGATGGGGCGTTGAATCCCAGGCGACTGCTCGAGCCACAGAAACGCGGACCGGGCCAGACTAATTGGACTACTATCAGTTGGAATCAGGCCCTAAACGAGATCGCGGGGCTTATCAAGACCACCAGGGACGGCATAAACCCGTACGACGCGATGCCGAACACCGTCACAGAAGAAGAGATTGACGGTGACTGGACGCCGGTCAACCGGTGTCGGGCCATTGCCAGCCTGGGTGGTGCGGCCCACGATACTGAAGAGTGCTATTTGCTCGTCAAGCTGCTGAGAGCCCTGGGACTCGTTTATATTGAGCACCAGGCCCGTATCTGACACTCCTCCACTGTAGCGGCTCTGGGAGAGACGTTCGGTAGAGGGGCAATGACGAATCATTGGAATGATATCGAAAACTCTGATGTCATCATGATCATCGGCAGCAATGCCGCTGAAAACCACCCCATTTCTTTCAAGTATGTCATAAAGGCTATGCACAATGGGGGGAAACTCATCGTGGTGGATCCGCGATTCACAAGGTCCGCTTCCAAGGCATCGACCTCAAACGGCATAATGTTGTACTCAAAGATGCGTTCCGGAACCGACATTGCCTTCATGAATGGGATGATGAAGCATGCCATCGACAATGGCAAGGTAAACTGGAACTATCTGAGAGACTGCACCAATGCGAGCTATATGCTTCATCCCGGTTTCGAGACATGCCGGGAGGGTAATCTAGGCGAGTTTTCAGGCCTGCAGCCCGAGACGACAAAGCGGCACAGGGCCAATAATTACGACAAGACTACTTGGGCCTATCAGTATGTAGTCGCGGGCCAACCGCTGACGGATACGGCTGCTTGGGGTGCCTGCAATAGTGGGGACATCGCAAGTGGCCTCTTGGCAGCACCCCATGCCGATTCTGTCTGGGCCAAGCTTATAAACCAGCTTTCGACTTATACCATATCGGAAGTATGTGATATTACCGGAGCAGATCCCACCACGCTTGAAGAGATCTATGAGGTGTACACGGACACATGCGCGGACAACATGTCGGCCTGCATCATGTACGCCATGGGCAGCACCCAGCACACCTATGGCACTCAGAACGTGAGGTCCTATGCCATGATGCAGCTTCTGATGGGAAACACTGGTGTGGCCGGCGGTGGGATCAACGCCTTAAGGGGCGAGTCAAACGTGCAGGGCTCCACAGACATGTGCCTCCTGTGGCATATCCTGCCAGGGTATCTGGCTGCAACCACGACTAAGGCGGCCCACAAGAACCGTACGCAATACAACCTCACTTACACCGCGGGCAAGGCGCCCCTGGATGTCACCCCGGGTGACCCGGTGAGCCTGACCTGGTGGTCAAAAGGCAACAGGTACATGGACAGCCTGCTCCAGGCCTGGTGGCCCCTCGAGGGGGCCGCTGGCAGTTTGAACACTGCCTACGACTACCTGCCCAAGGCCGACAATAACCGGGCGTACAGCCACATCGATATTTTCGAGGATATGGTCACTGTGCCCCCGGTTGGCGGTTTTCCTGAGAAAGTCCAAGAAATATTCGGCCTCATGTGCTGGGGTCAAAACCCTGCAGTGGGTGGGCCCAGCGCCAGCTTTGAGAGGGCAAATCTCGCAAACCTGGATTGGCTGGTGTCTGTTGACCTGTGGGAGACGGAAACAGCGGCCTTCTGGAAGCCAGACGGCTCTGGCGGCTCCCTTGGCATTCCCGGCAGGGCCCCTGCAACAATCAACACCACGGTCTACCAGCTCCCTGCGGCCGCATCCTATGAAAAGGAAGGCTCTGTCTGCAATAGCGGAAGATGGAGCCAGTGGCGGTACAAGGCGGCCGAGCCACCGGGGCTTGCCATGGATGATCTTAGCATCATGAGTGAGCTTGCGCAGAGGCTTATCACGGCTTATCAAGCAGCTCCCCCTTCGCCTCACCCCAACCTGCGCGATCCTGTCGCCAACCTGTGGTGGGGACCGTATTGCGATCCATTGGCAGTAGCAACCGGTGGCGCCACCCCTCATGAGGATGCCCACGGCGGAGCCGGACAAAACTATGATGATGGCGCCACAGATTCCAGGACGGGTCTTCTCCATGCCAACCCGCATAAGGTGGCCTGGGAGATCAACGGGTACTGGTGTCCGAGCTGCGGTGTTCCTGGCAATATCGGATGGCGCGTTGACTGCTTCTGGGCCAACCATCCAGCGGGGCGCAGCACGTTACAAACTAATGGCGCGACATCCTCTGGCAACTGGCTCTACTGCTCCCACTATGTTAACCCGGGTGACCCGATAAACTGCTTCGACACTAGCACCACGTTCCCGGGTGGGGGAGCCCCAGATGACGGCCCACTAATGGGAAACAGGCAGGAGAACAGGGACCCGGTAGATGTTGTCAGGACGGGGTACCCAGGCACGCAGATCGGCCTTTACCGCGGATGGTCGGTTTGCTGGCCGGTTAACCGGAGGATCATCTATAACGGTGCCTCAGTGTATCAGCCCGGCCATCCAAATGTGGGACAGCCCTTGGCGCCGCAAAAATGGGTGGTTGCATGGGATGCGGCAGGAACCGTATTCAGAACCCCCGGCGGCGATGTGAGTGACGGCTACAAACCACCCGGAGGAGCAGGGTGTCGCATGCCCTTCATCATGCACCGCGAGGGTCATGCCCATCTGTTCGGCTATGGGCGCCAAGACGGACCGTTCCCGGAGCACTATGAGCCCTGGGACACGGTGTGCACCCAAAATCCGTTGGGCACACCTCATCTGAACTCGCCGACGCTCTTCAGGCATCCGCGGGCTCAAGCCATGGAGCGGGCTACACCGGGTAGTCCGCAGTTCCCCGCTGTGGCCACTACCTACAGGTTGACCGAGCACTGGCAGTCCGGCCAGATGACCAGGAACAACCCAAGGCTGTGCCAGCTTCAGCCTGAGGCCTTTGTGGAGCTCAGTGAAGAATTGGCGACGGCGCTTGGTATCAGCAATGGGGACACGGTGCAGATCAAGACCCAGCGTACCGAACTCTATGGTAAGCGTATGCTGGCCAAGGCGTGTGTGACCAAGCGGTTCAAGCCGTATAGCCTTGTTGGTGGTGGCGTTCCTGACGACGAGGTTCACCACGTCGGCGTGATCTGGCACTACGGCTATAGCGGCCATTGCACCGGGCACAGCGCCAATCTCTTGACGCCACATTGCGGTGATGCCAACACAGCCATTCCGGAATCCAAGGCATTTACTTGTAACTTAAGAAAAATTAACCCCACGTGGCCTCACGGGCCGTGGTTGTAACATAAAAAGGAGGTGACTTTGAATGGCTAATCATGCAATGATGTTGATTGATACCTCAAAGTGCATAGGGTGCAAGGCCTGCCAGGTGGCCTGCCAGCAGTGGCATTCGCTGCCAGCGGAGGACACCACCTTCGAAGGCTCATATACCAATCCACCGGATAAGTCCGGCGCCAATTTCACGGTTGTCAAGTACATTGAGCATGTCGATGGTAATGGTGACTTGAGGTTTCTGTTCTTCCCGGATCGATGCCGGCATTGTCTTAACCCCGTTTGCAAGGCCGCCTGTCCGGCGTCAAATCCGCCTCATACACCCCCACATCCGCCCGCAATCCATGTGTTTCCCTGGGGGGGCGTGGCGATCAACGAGAGCCGTTGTAATAACGCGCTTTCCAAGGATTGGTGCAACAAAGAATGCGAGATGGCCTGTCCCTTCAAGACCGGCTTTCCGCCAAAGGGGGTTCCACGGTTCGAGTATGAGAAGGATGGTCAACCGGTGAACAACTTACCGGCGCAGAAGTGCGATTTCTGCTATGACAGGTTTGGAAACGCGGATCTGCGAGGTGATAATGATCCTCCAACTCCTCAAGATGGTGCTCGGTTTAGGGGATATTTCTCCACCTTCTCCGGTGACCCGCCTCATTCCAACAGGCCAGCCTGTGAGGTGGCGTGCCCAACCTGTGCCCTAAGGGTCTCTTGGCACACCGTCGTAATCCCGTATGCGAACAGCAGGGTAAGTTCGCTGCAAGGTGATGGATTTCCGGATGCCTGTCTGTATCCCCCAACTCCGGTGGGTACGCATATGCTCTGGGTGCTTCAATACAGGCCCGAGGTATACGGACTCTGATGAAAAGACTCTGAGCCATGGTATTGCCCTGTATCGGGGCAATACCATGGCAAAACCCGGTTTACTGGACGCCACCAAAAAGGCGCTGTACACCATAACAATACAAGAATGGGATACTAATGGTTATGACTGAAAAACTAACGAAGAAGAATGAAGATATTTCCGACGCTGGCTTACTCAAGGTGACCAATAGAATAGACCGTGTCGCCAGAGAGAAACCGAGCCACAGGGAAGTCCTTAAGTTCCTGAAAGAGGTGGTGACAGAACAGTTTAAGATCAAGCCAGAGATTGAAATTCATCCTGTTCTCATGGATGAAGAGCTGGTCAAAACGAAGACCGCGGAAGGATTTCCCCTTGTGGACAAGGGCGACCTGGAGTTGGATATAGCCTCGGCTACGAACCTGTTCGAAGGATTGTGCGGAGTCCTGAAGCGCAATAGCAAGGTCTCCGAGGATGTTGACAAGATAGAGCACACAAGTCGTGAAGAGCTAAATCTCGAGGCGTTATTCAAAAAGACGGCGGCCGAAGATGGAGAATATGTCGCCAGCCTGTCACACAGGCTGAACCTGAAAGGAGAAATCCTCTCTTTCCTGGCTGAAAACAGCTTAAGGCCTATTTTTGAGGCCTATGCTGATGAGCTTAAGGGCCATGTGGATCAGGAAAAGTGGTGGCGGGCCTATTGTCCCATCTGCGGATCAAGGCCTGTGATGGCAGAGCTCATCGGCCGTGAAAGGAAGAAATTCCTTATTTGTTCGTGCTGCGGCTATGAGTGGCGATACATGAGAACCAAGTGTCCCTTTTGTGAGAGTGGCGATCCGAAGGGGTTAAAGTATTTTCTTACCGAAAAAGAGGGACGGGCCTATCGGGTAGAAACCTGCCAGAAGTGCATGAAATACATCAAGACCGTGGATACCGAGGAACTGGATGAAGAGGTTATCCCCCAAGTTGAAGATATCGGCACACTCTATCTTGATGTGCTTGCGAAGAAGGAGGGTTACACAAGAGAGGTCCAACCACTGGGATTAAACTTAGGAGATCTTTGAGTCTGAGAAGCAGTTTTTATCCTGTTTTTTGGAGAGCTGAGAAAAGCCGATACTTAAGAATAACAATTCTTATAACACGTCAGGTGTTTGAAAAAAAGCCGTTTTGCTCACAGGAGTTAGCAAAACGGCTCCTTATTGTTCACCAAGCATAGCCCAGTTTTTTCGGTACTCCTTCAACCACTCTAATGCATCAAAGACCCTGTCTTTCTTTCCATCCTTGGATTCGTAAATGACCTTGGACTCTTCTAGTACGTAAGTCATCCGCTTTTTCTTGCCTCGGGCAAATCCTTGGCCCACAAAAAACATTCAAACCAGAATGCCGCAAACTAAACTGCCAAAATGATGAAAAATGTGCTATAAGGGGGTGTGGGGATAGGGGACTTTTACAAAAACTCAGGGGGTTTAAGGTGAAAGCAGTTGGAGTAATTGGTTATAAAAGAAGTGGAAAGACCACGTTAATTATTAGATTATCTCAGGAACTGTCAAGGATGGGATGTAGGGTTGCTGTTGTCAAACATGTTTCAGGTGATATTGATTTTCCTGACACTGACACATCAAGATACAGACCACATGTGCCTTTTATTTCTGCCATTTCATCAACTGAAACAGAAATAATTTTAGAAGGAAAGAAAAGTGTAGAGGATATCCTGGCATATGTTGATTGTGATATTCTCCTTGTGGAAGGGTTTAAAAAGGAACAGACATTTCCAAAGATTGTTTGCATAAGAAAAGAAGGTGAGAAAAAAAAATTGTTTGATGGATTGCAGCTCTTTACTGCCAGTTTTCACGAAAATATCTCTGATTTTACTATTGAAAATGATGATCATATAAAGAAGATGGCCTCTATTGTAACTAAACGCTCTTTCAAGTTGCCTAATCTGAACTGCGGTCATTGTGGATATGAGAACTGTTTTGACCTTTCCAGGGAAATTATGGATGGAAGAGAGACCGTCGATACATGTGTCTCCTCGAATCCTCCAATTTCTATTAATATTGACGGGACCATGCTCCCCTTAAACCCATTTACCTCTAATTTATTTAAGAGTACTATTCTTGCAATGTTGTCTTCCTTAAAGGGTTTTAAAAAGGGTACGATTGAGATAGAGATACCTTAGGGCTCAGTTGTCAGTCTTCAGTAGTTTGTGGCAATAAATAAACGTCTCTACAATTATGAACGAGAAACGAGTGCTGGTTGATAGATTAAACAGAAAAATCAATTACCTGCGGATATCCATCACTGACAGGTGTAATCTGCGCTGCATTTATTGCTTACCACCTGAGGGTGAAAGAAAGCTAAAACGTAAAGAAATTTTGCGCTACGAGGAACTCCTCAGGATTGTGAGGATTGGAATAAAATTAGGTATAAATAAGATCAGATTGACAGGAGGAGAACCCCTTGTCAGGAAAGGTGTACAGGAATTTATACCGATGCTTACAGCCCTAAAGGGTCTTCATGATGTATCTTTAACCACCAATGGGGTCTATCTTAAAGATAATCTTGAGATGTTAAAGGCCGCAGGTATCAAAAGGATTAATGTGAGCCTCGACAGCTTAAAGAGATCGAATTTCAAATCGATTACCCGGTCTGATTATTTCAACGAGGTCCGGGAGGGGATAGAAAAGGCCAGAGATATGGGATTTTATCCCATAAAGATAAACATAGTTACTATGAAAGGCATAAATGATAATGAAGTACTAGATTTTGGCCGTCTTGCCATTGAAGAACCTTATTATATCAGGTTTATAGAATGCATGCCTATTAGTCTTGAGTCTAGTAGCCTGGCATTTATTTCTAATTCTGAGATAGAAAAGGCCCTTATTGATACATTTGGACCATTGATACCGGTTGTGCGAGGTCAAAATGATGGCCCAGCAAAGAGATATAGACTTGATGGGGGCAAAGGGGAGATAGGTTTCATAAGTGCAATTAGTGATTCCTTCTGCCAGGATTGTAACAGGCTCAGGCTGACGGCCAATGGAATGATCTTGCCATGCCTACTTTCAAATATAGAGGTAGATATTAAAGATCCGCTAAGAAGAGGCTGTCTGGACGAGGAGTTAATTGAGGTCTTTTTAAAGGCAGTTGACTTAAAGCCAAAATGCCATGCCATGAACCTTGATAGTCACCAAAGGGTTTACCGAAAAATGTGCTCCATTGGTGGCTGATCAAGGCCACACACCCCAGCCACACTCCTGCAAGAATTGATATCGACCACCTCTCCGGACGGGAAACCCCACGCCGTTTTGCCCTTGATTTATCACTTTTCCTATCCACGTTCATCGTCACGAGTAACAGTCATTAGACGTTAACGAAGATCGATACTGGTTTTTTTTGGAAAGCAGTAAAAAATAGCTTGACATATAATTACACATTAGGTTAATAGTCTACAAGTGGTTTCAAAATCTCTTTGCGAGCCGATTTTGGCCGGTTTGCCAAAACCCTGGCCGAGACCGGGCGGGGATAAACCCCGCCCCTACGTAGGGTCGGACTTTACGCCCGACCGATGTCTTGTTGTTGAACATAGCACGAAATTTTCTACCAGAAAAACCACGAATTCTAGAACTAAGCGCCTAATGAGGAGTGAGTTAAGCATGGAAAGAAAGACCCTTCTTAACACCAGAGAAGTCGCCCATTTCTTAGATGTGAATGAAAAAGTGGTTTACAGCCTTATTGCCGATAAGGGGCTCCCAGCCACCAAGGCTACGGGAAAATGGCTTTTTCCCAGACATCTTGTGGAACAGTGGCTGGAAAGCCAGACCAGTAATTACCCTAAAGGTGCAGATTCTCTCCCCCCCTATCACGGCTTGCTCATCATAAGCGGGAGTAACGACATCCTCCTGGACAGGACCATATCTCTTTTCAATCGACTCTATCCGGAGCATGTGGCGGTCTTTGGTAACGTGGGAAGCCAAGGTGGACTAAAAGCTTTGGCCCGTGGCCTCTGCCACATAGCATCGAGTCACCTCTTACAGAAAGATGAAGAGGAATACAATTTTGAGTTCGCGTTTCATGAATTCAAAAACGAGTTGCCGGCCGTGGTGAATTTTTGCCAGAGGGAACAAGGCCTTTTGGTCGCCAAAGGAAATCCCAGGGGAATCCAGGGCATTTCTAGTCTGGGACAGCCAGGAATAAAAGTGGCCAATCGCCCCCCTGGAACAGGCACACGTCTGCTCCTTGATTGTGAACTTGAGAGGGCTGGCATCAAGGGGACGCAAGTTGAGGGTTATGATCGTGAATTCCGTAGTCATTTGGAAGTGGGTCTTGAAGTGCTTTCTGGCCGAGCCGATGCAGGCCTTGCCATCAGACCTGTAGAAAGCCTTTTGGGGTTGGAGTTCGTTCCGCTCCGCTGGGAGCGGTACGATTTTCTCATTTCCAAGGATCGGTTTTTTGAACAAGGTGTCCAGCTCTTTTTGGGCCTTCTCCATGAACCTCCCTTCCGGGAGCTGGCTAAGGAGCTCAACGGCTACGACTTAAGCTTGTGCGGCAAAATAGTTTTTCCACAATCCAAACTGAGTATAGGGCAAACCAATGAGGAGGTTTGAGAATATACTGAAAAGGATACTCTTTGTTGTCTTTCTGGCTGCGTGGCTTCTTTTTCCTTTTTCTGTTTACGCCGAACCTGAGGGAAAACTTATCCTGTTTCATGCTGGCAGTCTAACCGTGCCTTTTGCCAAGATGGAAAAGATCTTTGAAGCAAAGTATGCCAAAGTCGATGTGCTACGTGAGGCCGGCGGAAGCACGAAGATGGCACGCTTGATCTCAGCGCTTCATAAGCCAGCGGATATTATGGCCTCTGCGGACTTTGCCGTGATAGATAGAACCCTGATTCCTGAGCACGCTCAATGGAACATTCGTTTTGCAACCAACCAATTGGTTCTTTGCTATACGGACAAGAGCCGCTTTTCAGACGAGGTCAACGCCAACAACTGGTACAAGATTCTGGCCCGAAAGGGCGTCATCTGGGGTCATGCGGATCCCAATCTGGACCCTTGTGGCTACCGGAGCTTAATGGTGATCCAACTGGCGGAAAAATACTTTCACCGGCCCGGGCTCTATGATCAGGTATTGGCCAACCGCCCGAAAAAGAACGTGAGGCCCAAATCCGTCGAACTGGTTTTCCTGCTGCAGACCGGACATATGGACTATGCATGGGAGTACCGTTCCGTTGCTGTTCAGCATGGTCTGAAATACATCAAGCTTTGCGACGAGATCAACCTGGGCAATTACAAATACGATGACTTTTACAAACAAGCCTCGGTAAAGGTGACCGGGAGAAAACCCGGAACATGGATCACTCGAACAGGGAAATCCTGCACCTATGGCATCACTATCTTGAAGGATGCACCCAACCCGGAAGCTGCTGTGGCCTTCTTAGAGTTCTTGATGGATCCACGCGGCGGCCTGCAGATTCTAAAGGATCTGGGACAACCTCCTTTTATCCCATGCCGGGTCCCCACGAGCCAGATGAAGACCCTGCTACCATCGTCGCTACAAGAATGGATCGAGGTACGAGATTAATAGAGGGGTGAGCAAATACCGAGATTGGGGAGCGAATGAAAATAGAAAAATCCAAAGATCCGTTTTTTTGGCTGACCGTTTTCTGCAGTTCTGTTGTTGTGGGATTTATTCTTCTTCCTTTGGTCCAAATGACCGTCCAACCCTCCTTCCAGGACCTTAAGGAAACCCTTCAAGACCAGAGTGTTCGCCGTTCTATTTGGCTGAGCATCTACACATCCGGCCTGGCTGCCCTTATTTCTTTTACCTTTGGCACTCCCTTTGCCTATCTCCTCGCCCGGAAAGATTTCCCGGGCAAGAGGTTTGTTGAAAGTATCATAGATCTTCCCATCATGATTCCACACCCCATCGTCGGGATTGCCATTCTGGGGCTTGCCGGAAAAAATCACTGGCTCGGACACCTGATGCACCAGGTCGGGATACAGATCATGGGAACGGTCACTGGCATCGTGGCGGTGCTCACCTTTGTGGGCCTGCCGTTTTATGTCAACACGGCCAAGGCAGGATTTGAGGCCATCCCGGTGCGGCTGGAAAATGTTTCCAGGAGCCTCGGGGCATCATTGACCGGGACGTTCTTGCGCGTGACGTTTCCCCTTGCCTGGCGCTCCATGCTGTTAGGCATTATCATGTGTTGTGCAAGAGCGATCAGTGAATTTGGGGCGGTCGTTATCGTGGCCTATCACCCCATGATCGCACCGGTAATGATTTATGAGCGCTTCACCGCCTATGGCCCGAAGTATTCCCAACCTGTGGCGGTCTGGCTGATGTTGATTTCCCTCGTGCTGTTTCTCCTTTTGAGAATCTTCTCTGTGTCAAAGGAGAACCAGACATGATCGAGATCGAAACCTTACGCATTAGGCTGTCTGACTTTGCTCTGCAAGACATCGACCTGTCGATTCAGGATGGGGAATTCTTCACGCTGCTAGGCCCTACCGGAGCTGGAAAGACCTTGATGTTGGAAGCAATTGCCGGTGTTGTTCCCATCACCAGCGGCTGCATCCGGGTGAATGGACGAGACATTACGGATCTTTCTCCGGAGAAGCGGGGCATTAGCATCGTGTACCAGGACTGCGCCCTCTTTCCCCACTTGTCTGTCTTAAAAAACATAACCTATGGGTTGCGCTACCACAAAACTGACAGGCAATCCACCAAAGAGTGGGTAGAATGGCTCGTGGAGCGGCTGGGGCTTGAGCGGCTAACTCACCGCTCCACTTTCTATCTAAGCGGCGGGGAAAAACAGCGAGTGGCCCTTGCCCGCGCTCTGGCCGTGAATCCTTCTGTGCTACTCCTGGATGAGCCGCTCTCTGCTCTTGACCCCAATTTCCGTGAAGACATTCGGAACATTCTAAAAAGACTCCATCAAGAGGTGGGAATCACCTTCTTGATGGTAACCCACGATTTTGCTGAAACGCTTTTCCTGGGCCAGCGAACGGCCATCCTCAATCGTGGCAAGATTGAACAGATTGGTCCTGTCTCTGAAGTCTTCCAGCGGCCTGCCACGCCTTTCGTGGCTGAATTTGTGGGCATGAAGAATGTCTTTCCGGCCGCCTTTAAAGACACAGCCGCCGTGGTGGATGACCTTGAGTTACGCCTCTCGGGTCTGCCTGCAAGAGATAAGCACTACGTCGCAATTCGGGCTGAAGATATTGTGATCACAAAAGAAAGGCTTCCCGGAAATGGCACTAACGTCTTTCCGGGCAAGGTATTGGAGGTAATTGATAGAGGTTTCTATTACGAAGTCTCGGTGAGGGCTGGAAAGGTCGTCTTTAGGGCAATGCTCACCAAGAGTGCTCTCTTTGAACTGAAGCTCCCGGAAGGAAAAGACGTACACATTGAGGTCCGATCTTCCGCCATCCACGTTTTCTAGTAACTCCAGAGCTAAGCCCCCAGCTATGTTGGGGAGAATGGCAAAAGCTATGCTTCGGAACGTATTTTTGAGAACTACTCTAAAGATGGTGAAGGACGAGGTGAAGAAGGAGTAGCGCTGCCCACTACCTTGTCTGCCGGGTGACCCGTGGCGAGGTCAGCTTGGGCGCTATGCCTCCCATGGTTCAGCAAAAAAGAGGAGCAGCAAAGGGTTTATCCAACCCTATGGACAGGCGGCTGGCTTGATAATCCTAAGCCTCTTCTCGTTGCTGTCTACACCGTCAACTGTCACCCAAACTGGCCGTCATCCCTAAAGGCTATTCCTCAGCATGCTTTGCGGTTTTTCGGTGAAGCATTACTCCTAAAGTTTATTCAAAATTTGATCGATCAAATCGAGAATGACGGATGTCCTTAGCTGAATTGGTGGTATTGGCTTGGCTTTTGCAGAAAAACTTGCTATAATTAGATTAAGTTTTTCCCCCTTGGAAGGTATCGATATGATGGACAAGTTCCGAATTATTGCGCTTACGCCTCCAGGCCTTTTCGATCCGGCCGTTGCCATAGCTGCCAGTCGTGCAGGTGAGATTGGCATCCTGGATCTCGAGTATGTCCAAAAAGACCAAGTCGCCAGGGCTGCTTTGGGCAGACTGGCCCTGTATGCAAGGAATAGTTACGGTGTTAGGCTTGATGCGGGAGATGATGATTTTGTCTCTAGGTTAATGGGATACCTTCCGAAACAAACAGAGTACGTGATCTTGACTGGCATTGATTCCAAGAACTTGTCAGGCCAGGTTGAAGCCCTCCGTGGTCGAAATATTACCGTCTTATGGGAAAGTAAAAGCCTTGATCAGGCGCTTCACGGTGTAGATGCCGGGGTGGACGGTTTGATCGCCAAGGGCAACGAGGCCGCCGGTTGGGTCGGGCAGGAAACCACCTTTATTTTGCTTCAGCGGCTATTGCGCAACACATCGCTACCAGTTTGGGCACAAGGTGGGGTCGGCCTGCATACGGCAGCGGGCTGCTACGTGGCAGGAGCAGCAGGTGTGGTCGTGGATTCACAGCTTCTATTGACGCGGGAGTCTGCTTTACCACAGCGGGCCAAGGCGCCCGTTGCCGGCATGGACGGCAGTGAAAGTGTGTGTTTGGGAGAGGAGTTGGGCGCGTTTTGCCGTGTATACGCGCCTCCAGAATTTTCCACACTGAAAGGCATTCGGAAAATACTATCAGACCTTGTTCAAAATGACCTATCAGATTCAGAAAGAATAAAGATATGGAAAAAGAAGATCGGATCACACCTTGGATGGGAGTATGGGAAGGAATGTCTTTGGTTTCTCGGGCAAGATATCGGTCTTGCCAAATCGTTTGCCCAGCGCTTTTTAACGGTTGGAGGGGTTTTAGAAGGGATCCGACAGTCCATTGATACCAATGTGGCCATTGCGTCCAACACTCAGCCCTTTAATGAAGCGTCTCCTCTTGCGCAGTCTCATGGCACACGTTACCCCATCGTTCAGGGCCCGATGTCACGGGTTAGCGATCGGGCATCCTTTGCCGCCAAAGTCGCCGAGGCGGGAGCACTTCCTTTTCTGGGGCTGGGCTTGCTGCGTGCCACGGAACTCAAACCGCTCCTGGAAGAAACCCAACAATTGCTTGGCGACCATCCTTGGGGAGTGGGCATCCTCGGTTTTCTTCCCTCAGAGCTTCGCCAAGAACAATTCGACGTGATTCGGTGTTTTCGCCCGCCTTTTGCCATTATTGCCGGAGCGCGTCCTGATCATGTGAAACCTCTGGAACAGGAAGGTATTCGCACTTATGTGCATGTTCCCTCTCCAGGCCTGCTTAAGATGTTTATTGAAGCCGGGACACGCAGATTCATCTTTGAGGGACGCGAGTGCGGTGGTCATGTGGGGCCGCGATCCAGCTTTGTGCTCTGGGATGCCATGACCGATGTCCTCCTTGGGTCCGTTCCTGCGGGCGAGCTTGCAGGTTGCCATGTATTGTTTGCCGGCGGTATCCATGATGAACTTTCTTCCTCTATGGTGGCGGCTATAGCAGCTCCTTTGGCTGAGAAAGGTGTTAGGGTGGGCATCCTTATGGGTACAGCCTACCTATTTACCGAAGAAGCGGTATCTACCGGGGCACTGCTGGAGGGCTTTCAGAAAGAGGCTTTAAGGTGCAAAGAGACTGCGTTGCTGGAAACAGGGCCTGGCCATGCTATCCGTTGTGCTATGAGTCCTTATGTAGAGAAGTTCAATCAGGAAAAGTGCCGGCTATTGCAGAAGGAAAGAGAGCCGGACGAGGTTCGCAAGACCCTGGAAGAGATGAACCTTGGCCGTTTGCGTATTGCCTCCAAGGGCGTGAAACGAAACCCTGAGTACCAACGATCTCGAAATGCCTCTGTGCTCATCACATTGGGGGAAGAACAACAGCGCAGTGAAGGGCTTTATATGATTGGCCAGCTGGCAGCTTTGCGGGATGAGACGTGTACCATGGAGGGGTTGCATGAGAAGGTCTCTGTAGAGGGGTCCCGACGTTTGTCCGAACTTCAAGATTCCGGCCTTTCTTGTTCTGCAACGCAAACTCTGGAAGATCCCTGTAATATTGCAATCATCGGTATGGCTTGTCTTATGCCGAAGGCGCCCGAGCTTCAGCGCTATTGGGAAAATATCATCAATAAGGTTTGCACCATTACGGAGGTACCTGAACATCGCTGGGACTGGCAGTTATATTTCGACCCAGATTCGGACGCTCAAGACAAGTTTTATTCAAAATGGGGCGGATTTCTTGATCCCGTCCCATTTGACCCCATGCAATACGGGATGCCGCCTAATTCGTTGAGATCTATTGAACCGTTGCAACTACTCACCCTCGAAACGGTTGCAGCAGCTTTACGAGATGCCGGCTATGGGAGTAGAGCCTTTGCCAGAGAACGCACCTCAGTCATTGTCGGGGCAAGTGGAGGCTTGGCAGATCTTGGCCAATATTACGCCTTTCGGGCTGCCCTGCCGACGTTTTTCGAGGATGTCCCTGAAGAACTCCTATCACAACTTCCGAAGTGGACGGAGGATTCATTCCCCGGCACCCTTGTTAACGTGATTGCAGGTCGGGTGGCCAATCGCTTTGATTTTGGTGGGGTAAACTACAGTATGGATGCAGCTTGCGCTTCCTCCTTGGCTGCAATCTACTCGGCTGTGAGGGAACTGGAAAACAGGGCTAGCGATATGGTGCTTGTGGCAGGGGTTGATACGTTTCAGAACCCTCATTTTTTCTTCTGTTTCGCCAAGACCCATGCGCTGTCGCCAACAGGAAGGTGTCGGACCTTTGATAAGAATGCCGACGGCACATGTATCAGCGAGGGTCTTGCAGTCGTAGCTCTCAAACGGCTGGCTGATGCCGAGCGAGATGGAGACCGGATCTATGGCGTGATTAAAGGGGTGGGAGGGTCAAGTGATGGCCGTCACAAGGGACTTACAGCCCCGCACCCCGAAGGTCAGGCCAGGGCATTAAACCGGGCCTATGCCAAGTCAGATATTTCTCCTGCCACTATAGGTCTTGTTGAAGCGCATGGCACAGGCACAGTGGCAGGTGATCGTTCGGAAATTGAAACGCTGAAACAGGTATTTCAGTCGGCTGGCGCCCGCGCCAGAAGCTGTGCCCTCGGATCAGTCAAATCTATGATCGGCCACACAAAATCTGCCGCAGGAGTAGCCGGCCTTATCAAGGTTGCGCTGGCTCTTCACCACAAGGTCTTGCCGCCTACGATAGGGGTGGACAGCCCCAATCCGAGCTTGACGGAAAGTCCCTTCTACGTAAACACCGAAGTGCGCCCGTGGATTCACGGATCCAAGGACTATCCACGACGTGGTTGTACTAGCGCTTTCGGTTTTGGAGGCACAAACTTTCATGCTGTCATTGAAGAATATACAGGGAATTTTTTGGATTTCACCAACCAAGCAGTATCCCGACAGTGGCCAAGTGAACTCATTTTGTTGACAGCGCCATCCCGCGAAGGACTTATCAAAGCGGTTAATGCACTTGATGAGAGCCTGGAACAGGGGGGCGAGCCCGAGTTGGCAGACCTGGCCTGCACGCTGTGGCAGAAGTGCGGTAATACGAAGGAATTGAAACTGGCAATTGTAGCCCAGTCCTTGGATGATCTGCGGCAGAAACTCAAGACAGCGCAAAAGTCCTTAAAGGAGTCTGGAGATATCTGGAATGCCAGTGGTATCTATTTTACTGAACAGCCCTTGGCCAAAGACTGCAATCTTTGTTTCTTGTTTCCGGGGCAGGGATCTCAGCATCCAGACATGCTTCGAGAGCTTGCCATCTATTTTTCGGAGGTACGAAAGTCCTTTGAGCTGGCAGACCGTGTTTTAGAAGAACAGTATCCGAAGTTTCTGAGCAGCTATGTCTTTCCGCCCCCTTGCTTCAGCAAAGAAGAAGAGCTCAGATGCCAAAAAGAACTTACCCGGACCAATATAACCCAACCAGCGCTTTCCGCTGCGGCTATGGGGGTTTTTCGACTGTTGGAGGCATTGAATGTAAGCCCAAACATGGTCGCCGGTCACAGTTCCGGCGAATACGTCGCATTGTGTGCTTCAGGTGTCTATGAAGAGGAAGACCTTTACAGGCTTACCGAGGCGAGAGGGCGGTTTATACTGGAAATGGCTGGGGATGATACCGGCACAATGGCTGCTGTAAAGGCGGGGCGCAGGGAAATAGAAGATGTTATCAAGTCTATGGAACAAGTCTGGGTCGCTAACGTGAATGCGCCGACACAAACGATTATCTCGGGCAGAAAGGCAGGTATGGCAGAAGCTGTAAGGCGCCTTGAAAATGAAGGTATGCAGGTACGTCCAATCCCGGTATCGTGTGCCTTTCACTCTCCAGTAGTTGACCCGGCGCGTGATCGCCTTGCGCAGTTTATCTCAACTATCGATTTTGCCGAACCGCAAGTGGGGGCCTTTTCTAATACGACCGCCGGCTTATACCCCCGGGATCCGAAAGGAATGAAGGCCCTATTGAGCAGGCACCTGGTCAGTCCAGTGGAATTTGTCAGTGAAATTGAGCAAATGTACGATAGTGGCGCCCGGATTTTTATAGAGGCAGGTCCACGTAATGTGCTGACAGGCCTGACACGAAAGATCCTCGGTGAACGAACGCACCTGGCCGTGGCAATGGACAAACGTGACCGTACAGGCTTGCTTCAGCTTCATCACGTGTTGGCACAACTGGCAACACACGGTGTTCCCCTTGAGCTTGATCGTCTCTACAGAGGGAGGGGTTTACGTCTTCTAAGCCTTGGTGCACTTGTGAAGGAAACGAAGAGCCAGCCGCTTTCTCCAACGACATGGATGGTTACTGGTGGCCGGGCTGTCCCTCTTAAAGAGGCACACGGTAGTGAGGGGGGAAAGGAAAGTCCGATACGGGTGGAAGCCCCCAATTTGAGAACGAAACAGGAGGCAGGCAGTTTAACCATGGCCAAAAAAACAGGATCAAATCATCTTTCACAGGCTGGAACACAACGTCCTTGTGCGCTTCGTGGTTCTCGTTCTTCCGGTAATGAAGTTGACCGCATTATGCTACGGTTTCAGCAGTTGATGGAACGTTTCCTGGAGACACAACAGGAAGTTATGAAGGCCTACCTCGGCAGGATGACAGGGGACGCTGTGCCGTTGACTAGCGATTTTTCTGCGGCAAGGCTAGAGAAGATGACTGAATCGACCTTAAAGGAACTGGACGAAGCACGAGATGAGCTGGGGGGTGGCAAGGGAGTTGACGATGCCGGAGAAGCTGAGGCCCAAAGAATGGAAGAACGGCCTGCAGAATACCTCGAGGAAAGTTCCGGCCGAATAGGTCGTGCGGGCATTGACAGAGAAGAACTGACGAAAAATCTTGTTCAGATTGTAAGCGAGCGTACGGGGTATCCGGAGGATATGATTGACCTGGATCTTGACCTGGATGCCGAGCTTGGCATTGATTCGATCAAGTGGGTGGAGATCCTTGGTAAGCTTCAACAGTCTTATCTGAATCTCAGTGAGCAGCAAGCCCAGGCAGCGATGGAAGAGATGTCTGAAATTGGCACATTAAGGGGAGTGATTGACTGGTTTATAGGGACTTCAGGTCCCGGAAAACAAACCATGGAAGAGATGTCCAATGATGTTATGGATCAACAGGAAACCTCAAACAGGGGGGCCGCTGGGGCAGATCGCAGTGATGCTGCACAAGCCCTGCCACGTTTTGTCCTTTCTGCACTTGATATACCGCTCGAAGATTCCCACCTTCAAGTCGAGGGAGGATCTGTTTTTGTCGTCACTGACGATGAGCGCGGCATTGCTCAGAGCGTGGCAGATGAACTTAAAGCCCTTGGGGCTCGTGTGGCCCTTGTTGGCATGGGCAAGAAGGTAAAGAAAAGGCGTAGGAACATCTACACGGCAGATTTGAGTGCGCCGGACCAGGTCGATGAACTGGCAAGACTTGTTCGGCGAAAAGAGGGAGAGATTACCGGTGTCATTCACCTTTTGCCATTGAGAGTGGGAAAGCGCCTTGAGGAGATGGACCTTAAACAATGGCGAATGCGTCTTAGGGAAGAGGTGAAAAGCTTGTTCTACCTTGCCAAAGCTGCCGGCGAGGACCTCAGAAGAACTGCCAAAACAAAAACAGCGCACTTGTTGACCGCCACTGGCATGGGGGGCACCTTTGGTACTGGTATGGAGATGCCCAGGACCACGTTTGCAGGGCACGGAGGTTTGGCTGGGATTGTTAAGACTCTCGCCCTGGAGTGGCCTGACGTGCGGTGTCAAGTTGTGGACCTGGATCCGACAGATTCCATTTCAAGACTGGCAGGATACGTGCTTCGTGAAATGGGAAGTGAGGATGCAAATGTTGAAGTGAGTTACACGGAGGCACGTCGTCTGGTGCCTGTTCTAAAGCAAGCCCCCCTGGATATTGGGATGGCCGGTGTGTTGACGATGGATTCAAGTTGGGTGGTTCTGGCAACCGGTGGGGCCCGTGGCATTACAGCGGAGGCAACCGTAGAGCTAGCCAAACGTTACAAGCCGACCATCTTGGTGGCAGGACGTTCACCGCTTCCAGAGGAAGAGCCCCCCGAGACAGCAGCACTTACATCAACAGAGGAATTAAAGGCCGCACTGATTGAAAGGATGCGTCACTCAAAGGGTAAACCTACTCCAAGGCAGGTAGATGATGCCCTTAAACAAGTTCAGTGTAACAGAGAAATAGACAGTAATCTGGCGGCAATGCAGGAGGCTGGGGCAAGGGTGAAATACTACCAGGTCGATGTGCGGGATGAAGAGGCTCTTGGTAATGTCATTGAAGAGATCTACCAGGAGTATGGGCGACTGGATGGTTTGATTCATGGAGCGGGTGTCATCGAAGACAAGCTGATTGAAGACAAGACGGCTGATTCGTTTGATCGGGTTTTTGATACAAAGGTTGATAGCGCCTTTGTTCTTAGCAAAAAGCTCCCAATTGACTCCCTTAAATTTCTTGTTTTCTTTTCGTCTATAGCAGGGCGTTTCGGCAATCGGGGACAAAGTGACTACGCTGCAGCTAATGAAGTGCTTAACAAGCTGGCCGTTTACCTTGACAGCAGATGGCCGGGACGGGTTGTGGCTATTAATTGGAATCCCTGGGCCAAGGCGGGGATGGCTACTGCCGAGGCTTTAAGGCAGTTTGCCGAGCAGGGCATACAGGCCATTGAACCGACTGCCGGCCGCCGCATGTTGGATGAGGAACTCGGCTATGGTCGGAAAGGGCAGGCGGAAGTCGTCATTGGTGATGGCCCGTGGAACAGGGCTGCATCAGCGGAGTTGACCTGCACTCATATTGCTTTTCCTCTCCTGCACGGGACACCGTTGAAGGTGGGTTACGATCATGGTGTGGAGGTTGTGCTGACATTGGATCCCGAACGTGATCGTTATTTGCAAGACCATCGAATTGACGGGAAGGCAGTATTTCCGTTTGCCGTTGCCATGGAGTTGATGTCAGAAGTAGTCCAGCAGGGTTGGCCTGAACTGGTCGTGACGGGCATTCAGTCTGCGCGTCGTTTCCAGGGGATTGTATTGGACGGCGAAGGACAGGAAATCCGAGTGGTAGCAAGACCTCAGTGCGGCATTTCTGCGGGACAGGAGATCTCGAGACTAGATGTAACGATTGCGGGACTAAATCAAGAGGAGTTGCCTTATTACCGTGCCACTGTGGAGGTGGGAAAACAACTTCCCCCTTCTCCGGAGTATAATGCCGAAATGCTTTCGGGACTTCAACCTTTTCCCATGAGCACCGATGAGGCTTATGAGAAATGGCTTTTCCATGGTCCTTGTTTTCAAGGTATATCGAAGGTTGATGGTTTTAGTGACAAGGGCCTAAGTGCAGTATTGCTGCCTTCAGTGCCGTCAGTGTGTCTGAACCGGAAAGTTGACAGCCCGTGGCTGATTGATCCCGTGGTTATCGATAGTGCCTTTCAGCTTTCAATCTTGTGGGAACGGGCCCATTATGACATGACATTTCTGATCTCGAGCGTCGGAGCTTATCGACGCTTTGGTTCGTTTTCCACTCAGCCTGTTCGATGCTGGGCCGAAATGCACGCCGGTGCCGGGGGACACCTCCTTTCCACCAATTTCCATTTTGTAGATGAAAGCGGCAAGGTGATTGCCCTTATTGAGAAAATGGAAGGTTCTTGCAGCAAGGAGTTGAACCGGATTGTTGATGATGTCGGCACATAAGCAAGTTGGGACTCACCAGGACGCAGAGAGGATATGTTTTTCTTTTTCTGCGGTGCAGAAAAAGAAAAAAGCTCAGCGGTTTCCGCGTCTTTGTGGTGAACGTTTTATTTGCGCTGAACCCTGGTCGGCACCAGTTACTCGTATGCCCGGTTCATTGAGGTTGCAGTGTTGTCGTGCCTTTGATATTGGCAACGGAGGGTCGCTTCAGAATCTGGCCAATGTCATCCTGAATTCGAGAGAGATGAGAACCTGGTCGCAGTTGCGGGTTCCAGAAAGGCGTTGCCGAGAATGGCTCCTTGGTCGCCTTTGTGCTAAGGATGCGGTGCGAGTTCTTGTCAACGAAAAAAAGGGGTGGGGATTGGTCCCGTCGGAGATAGAAATCGTCACAAATGACTACGGACGTCCCTTGGTTGGTGCGAAGCTAGCTGGTGAGCTGGATTATCCCTTGTCCATTTCTATTGCCCATTCGGAGGGGGTGGCGGTGGGAATTGCTGGTGAATGTCGTGATTTTAGGGATGTAGGTATCGATATAGAGCCTGCCACTCGGGACTGCCGGGAATTAGAGAAGATAATTCTAGGTACGAGTGAACGATCCCTTCTATCGATGATGAGTCGATTTAGAAGGCAGGAGTGGTTACTGCGTTTTTGGTGTGCCAAGGAAGCCGTGGCCAAAGCCCTCGGACAGGGAATGGTTGGAGGACCATGGGGTTTTCTGGTGGAAGGTGTGGAACTTAAAACGGGCAGGATAGTCTTGAAGCTTGCCGGCAAAGCTTTGCAGCAGTTACCTCGTTACAGAAATAGGGTTTTCCCCGTTTATACGGGCTGTGAAACTGACTTTGTTTATGCCACATCGGTTGCAGACTGACATCCGTTTGTACATCTGTTTCCTCTCCGCTGGGGCAGGCTGACAAAGGGGAGGGGGCTGCCCACTAACTGGAAATGGCCGTTCGTGGGCGTGTTTTGGTGTTTTCGTGGTCAAATCATTCATTTCCTCAAAGGAGGGATGTTTGGGAGAGGCTTTACGTTATCGACGGCTTCGTAGAAGTGACAAAAAGGGACTCTGCGAACTTTTTTACGAGGTCTTTGGCGATGGAAAGGGTACTGATTACTGGGACTGGAAGTACTACCAAAATCCAGCAGGTTCGCATGCATCAGTAATAGCCTTGCATGGGTCTGAAGTAGTGGGCATTTTAGGTGGTATACCCCTGAGAATGAAAGTGGGCGGTGATACATTGCTCGCCTGTCAGGGCGTTGATACCGTAATTTCTGGAAGACATCGGAAAAGTTCTACCTTCTTCAAACTAGAAGCCAGGGTTACTGAACAAATGGAAAAGGCCCAACTGGCTTTTAGATATGCCTTTACCATAAAAGAAACTTACCGGCTGTTTACAACAGCGCGCGGTTTTTCCGGTGTTTGTCCGATAATCAAGATGGCCAAGGTGATCAATCCGAGGCCATATCTTCGGCAGAAGATAGAGATGGGCTTATTGACGGATATGTTGGGCGGTGTGGCAAAATGCGCTATTAGGAGGTGGAACAAGAAGAAGCTGTCTGTTCCCGAAGGCGTTGACATTGTCGACACAAGCCGCTTTGATCACAGATTTGACGATCTTTGGCAACGAGAACGGGGAAACTATGAAATAGCAGTGGCCAGGAATAGTGACTATCTCAACTGGCGATATGTTGACGCACCCAGGCAGTATAAGATTTTTGGTGTCGAATCACGTCAGGTTGTTAAGGGATTTATTGCATTAGGGTGCTACAAAGAGGAGGTTACTAGGGGCCGAATCCTGGATATTTTAGTGGAAAGGGGACAGAAAGAACTGGTGGATTTGCTCGTTGCTGAGGCGATAAACTATTTCATTGATCAAGACGTGGATGTCATTACGTGCTGGATGCTGGAAGGTTGGCCTGCTTTTCATGTCTTGAAGGAAAAAGGTTTTGTTCCGAGGCAAACGTCCCATGACCTTATTGTTCGATCATATTTTTCGGACAAAATCAGCAATGAATACTTGGCTGACAGCTCTAGATGGTATGTAACTATGGGAGATAGTGATTATTATTAAGGATGTTTTTTGGGTTCATACGTTGGATTATCAGCTATTTCAGAAAGTTCGGCTCAAAATTTGCATGAAACTTGCGTGTTGCCAAAAGGTTCCAACAGTGAGTCACTGTAAGCTATCGCCTATGATAACAATATTTGCGTCCTTAAAGAAATGAGAGGGATTACGGGAAAAATGACAATGTCCAAGGTGCCTCCTTTTTTACAATTGCCACCGGTCGTGCGGGCGCAATTCGAAAAGCTTGCGTCGAGCATTGTCATTCCAAGAAAAAAACAGACAGTAAGGTCGATCGTTTTTATGAGTTACAATCATGGGGAGGGTACATCCACGATAGTAAAGTATTTTGCCGAGTCCTTGGCCCTCGGGCAAAAGCACAACGTGCTGGTAGTTGACGCAAATACCCGTACCCCTGGCCTGGGACAAAGGTCAAATGGCAACGAGGTTAAAGACAATTTTTCCTTTTCAGACCTCTTTACGGGGCAGATTGAAGACTGGGCATTGCCTAAGCCCTCGTCTGATTCCAACTTGTCTACCGTGCCAAGCGGAGATGTTGCATATCACCCGTCACAAGTATTCGATCATGAACAATTTGCGAGGTTCATGGATAGTGCAAAGAAACTGTTCCACCTTGTGATCTTCGATTCAAGCCCGATCGGTTTATACTATGACTCAATTGTCTTGAGTTCGCACGTAGACGGCGTCATATTGGTCGTTCAGGCAGAAAGAACGCAGCCGAACGAACTAAAATGGGCGAAACAGATGTTACACGATAGTGATATCCCTGTACTGGGGGTCGTCTTGAACAGGCGGAGATTTCGTATTCCAGCGTTTGTTTATCAAAAGTTTTTTGGATAGAAAGGCGTGGGGTTGTGGAAGAGATGTTGAAAAAAGAACTCCTGTATAACACGTTGTACGTCGTGTTCAGGAGAAAGGTCAGACTCACATTACTGTGCGGTCTTTCCTTTGGACTCGTTGTGCTTTTTGCCTTGTTGACAACACCGACTTTCAAGGCGACCACAAAGATCCTGGTCCGGTCAAATCCGCAACAACAGTTGATCCTGTTCAAGGACCTGGCAAGCCCCGGCCGAGAACCACCGATGGTAAACCCGGCACGGAATCTGATTCAAATATTGACCGGCCGGGAGATGGCCCAGAAAGTCGTGGAGAGATTTAAGCTTGATGAGAGAATCCGTGCACAGGAAAAGGAAGCTGAAGAGTACTCTTTGTCCAAAGCCATCAATTCCATTATTGGTGTTGCCCGAGAGCTTGTTGGAGTAGAAAAGGTACCAAAGAACTATTTTGCCGAGGCTGTGGAACGCCTCATGGAACAAGCCGAGGACATACAATTGGAAGAGGACAGCAACGTCATAAACTTGAGTATCTGGGAAGAAACACCAGGGCTTTCGTCGGATATAGCCAATTACATGGCACAGCTACTCATAGAGAGATCCGCTCAATTAGAACAAGACGACGCAAAGCAGGCATCTGATTTTACGGGGGAGCAGGTAAAGGCTGCTGAGAGTGCCTTGACGAATTCTGAAGCTGAGATCGTGCGATTTAGAGAAAAGAACGGAATTGTCAGCCTTGAGGAACAGAAGAAGGCCAAGCTCGATGAGTTACATGCGGTCGAAGCCCAACATATCGCCGTGAAGGTAGAGTCTGCAGAAGAAAAAGCAAAGCTTGAGGAACTACGCGGGAGAATCTCGGCACAAAAGAAATTGTTGTCCGAGTCTCCGATATTTGCCAATGACTCTGTTATAAAGGAGTTGGTGAGGTCCTTAAACAGAGGCGAAATTCAGTTGGCTGGCGAGTTGGAAGAATTTACGGAATCTAACAGAAGTGTAATAAGTTTAAGGGCAAAGATTTCGGAAAACAGGGATCGGATCGAAAAAGAGATTAGAGCTATACGACGATCCGATACCGCCGTACTCGCCTCTATTCACCCGGACCTGCCCAAAGAGTATGCTCAAATGACGGCCAATGTTGCAGCCCTTGTAGCCAGGAAAAATTCACTCGAAAAGGAGATGGATGCCTTGAAGGCAGAGGCCTTTTCTCTGTCCGTGCTGGAGACAGAACTAGAGAGGCTGAACAGACACAGGGAAACAGAGGAAAGACTTTACATGAACCTTTTGGATAAGTTTTCCCAACTGGAGGTTCAAAAAGCCTTTCAAATGAGCGGTTACGATTTGAAAATCATAGATAAGGCGAATGTTCCTGAAGGTGCCCGCCCGGACCGACCTAACTGGCCATTTCTCATACCTTTAGGATTCGCTGGCAGTTTCCTGCTCAGTTGTGGGATTGTGTTTTTCATTGAGTACTGGGATGAATCCTTCAAATCACCTCGGGATGTCGAGCAGAAGCTGGAGTTGGACGTTTTGTGCACCGTGCCTGATGTCGGCTAACGGGGATATGATAGTTCGTGGCTCCCATATGCAGACTCGTGGAATACGTGTGTGACAAGATGGGAAAAGCGATTTCCCGAATCAAGCTCTGTTTGCCCTTTAGGTGGTCGTATTTTCCCCGCTCCTGAGGCTATGAGAAAAACGATTCAAGAATGCCCGCATTGTCATCTCAAGGTATTGCTAAGGCGACGGTAATAAATGCTGTTTCCCGTGCGTTGTCAGGTTTCCTTAAGCTGTTTGTCATCATACTTATTGCCAAGGACTTTGGCGCTGGACTCATAGTTGATGCCTACATGGTCGCAAAATCGGTTCCTATGTTGTTTTTCGTCGTAGGCGAGGCGACATTTGTGACCAGTTTTCTTCCTGTATTCATCAATTACAGGGTAAAGGAGGGTGAGAAGCAGGCTTGGCTCCTAGCCGATTCTGTGTTTAGTTTCCTGCTCATTTTTTTGACCGCCATGGTCGCTTTTGTCGTGTTCTTTGCCCCTGGTCTGACCTCCGTACTTGCTCCCGGTTTGCCTGAAGAAACCCTGTCCCTTGGCGTTTCCCTGTTAAGAATGATGTCGCCCGTTATTGTGCTTGCCGGTGCTTCCAGCATGGCAGCATCCATTTTTCATTCATATCGGAACTTTACGGTGCCAGCGGTTGCTTCCGTGTTGTTTCCGTTGGGCATGATAGTCGCTATATGGCTGCTGGGCGACGCGATAGGCATTTATGCCATTCCTCTGGGCGCTGTTGCTGGAGCCATTGCCCAAGCCGGTATCACGATAGTCGTTCTGGGAAAGACAAAAAGATGGTTTAGGCCGATACTTGATTTTAGATGTCCGGGACTTGTTGAGACAGTGATGTCAACTGTTCCCAGGCTTTTGACACTTATGGCCAACAGGGTAAATATCATGGTTGATAGGATTTTTGCTTCAGCCCTGGGAGGCGGATATATTGCTGCGCTAAGTTATGCCGATAGAGTTGTTCAGATTTCTGTTGTTCTTTTTACCAGTGCATTTGTAAACGCGGCCATGCCAGTCTTGAGCAAGTCTGGTGCTGCAAGTGATTTCGATCAAGTAAGGAGGTTATTCTATAAAATGACCGGGTGCCTTTTTCTTGTCACGATACCTGCGTCGGTTATACTCCTTCTTTTTGGACAAACAATCATTAATCTTTTGCTCCAGAGAGGTGCCTTTGACGTTCATGCAGGTCAGTTGACCTCTTGTGCCATGATGTTTTATGGAATTGGGCTATTGCCGTTTTCATTGACGATGTTGTTGGGTGTGTTTTTCTACGCCTTGAGTGACTCAATTACTCCCATGAAAGCAGCTTTCATATGCTTTCTCCTTAACATAGGGCTCGATGCACTCCTGGTTCGGGTGCTCGAACTCGGTGGTCTAGCTCTCACCACTTCGTTGGTGGCGGTTTTCAGTACGGTCTTTCTATTCTGGTTCCTTAACAAAAAAATCGGTCCCTTGGATTTGAGGCGTATCGTGGTTTCTCTTGCAAAGGTTTTGGTGGCGGCTTGTCTGATGGGGGTAGTGATGTGGGGTGTCATGGTGCATTTTGAGGGTTCAAACGGTCATCCTGGTTCGTTGGTGCAGTTTGGGGTTGTCCTGTGTCTCGGTTTCGTCTCGTATGCTGGGAGTTGTTATTTGTTGAAAGTAAATGAATACCTTGTTATTGTGGAAGCAGTGCGTAGAAGACTTCAGTCTGCCGATCATAGGTAGTGCTTGACCGAAAACCCCGGTTTTGCGGTCAAAAATTCGAAATTCGAAATCCGAAACAATGACAGAAATAAAAATGCTCCAATGACAAAAACATAGAGTTTCCAAGAACTTTTGGTTTCGGTCATTTTGTCATTTCGTATTCGAATTTGTTTCGAATTTCGTGTTTCGATATTCGGATTTTGCCTGAACATGACTTTCCGTTCAGGCACTAGGTAGAAGATGTTAGTTAGGGTTTTATCCCCTATTGGCGTTTACTGCTTTTGTAGGGATGAAAATGGATGCAGTGATTTCTCGGTTGGGGGAAAAGTCAAAAGCTTCGCGGTTGGGTTCCTTGGCAGTCGTGTTGTTGACCGTGGCTTTTGTAGCCGCGTGGGCTTTTACATTTAGTTACTCTGTTGCCGCAGGAATAGGGATCTTGTTGGCCATAGCGTTAGGTACTGTTAGTTTTATTTATCCTTTTTGGCTCGTTTTATGCGTGATCTTGACTCTACCCCTAGGCGAATTCCTGAATCTTCCTGTGAGCAAGGATGGTTTGCCATTATGCTTGGTACTGCTTTTTCCCGCATTCGCCATTTGGGTTGTCAAGGCTTTCCTGACAAAGGATCCGGATCTGTTCATAACACCACTTACTAAATCGACGCACATCCTTATGTTAACTTTTTGGCTGGTTATGGTCATCTCATTGGTAAACAGTAGTGATATGGATGCCTCCCTTAAGGTGATCAAGAGGTTCACGTACTGTGTCATACTTTATTTCTTTGTGCTCTTTAACATCAAAGACAGGGATCAGCTTTGGAAAACCCTGCTAGTTTTCCTGTTCGGCATCTTTATGGCCAGCATACTAGGATTGGTAGAAGGCTTTTCTGGAGAGCAACTTTATGACCTTTCGTTTTTGAATTGGAAATCGTTGTTTGGCGCAGATGTGCCAATACACATTCTGAAGATAGCTGCTAACAGGATTGCCGGGCCTATGGGTAATGCAGAGAGACATGCTATGTACATGATTATTCTCATATTTATCTCCCTATATATGTTTGGCATCTTGAAATCAAAATGTGTGAAGGCGATTCTAGGTATGATTATACTCGTAGCTGCAGTCAATATAATTGGAGCTGCTTACAAAGTCGGGATAATTGCCCTTGTGGTGTCATTGATCTTTTTTTGTTATTTCAGTAACGCAAACAAGAAATGGACTGTTCTTATTTCGAGTCTTGCAGCGATCGTAGTTTTAGGCTTGGTGGTATACGTTGCTTTCCCGGAAATCAATGTAGAACGTTTGATTTCACTGAGCGGTGAGGCTGGAGAGCATGCGAGATTGAGGGTTCGTAACGTAGAGATAGCATTACAAATGTTTTCCTGCAATCCGATTATTGGTTCCGGTCCTAACGGTTTTATTAACGAATATTTTCGGTTTGCCTTATTCTATCCGGAAGCCATCCAGCAGACCCTGACAGCTCACAACTTGTATCTTCAGATATTGGTGGATCATGGGTTGGTCGGTCTGCTCGTATTCCTGTTGATATTGATCACGGTGGCAAGGAGCCTGCGGCTTCAGATTACAGGGACAACTAGGATTCATAGGGAGCTGGCAGTAGCAATTCTTGCGGCTTTAGTTGCCTATGTAATAGTATGGTTGGGCTCTAGTATCCTACTTGATCTAAATGTCTGGTTCCTCTTTGCCATTGTGGGGGTTTTAGATAGAATTGAGAGACCTGGCGAAAGTGCGCGCGACCCGTCCTGGAAGATGGCTGCATGATCGGACTAGCCGCATGAATATTCTCTATGTGATAGAGGGAGATGGCGGGGGAGCTGTAAGTCATGTCTTGGCACTGGCACGAGGGTTGTCAGAAATGGGTGTGTCAGTCAGGATTGCCTTTATGTGCGATGGCCCTGCCGTGACAGAAGCCGGAAAACTGGGGCTGAGTTTTTCGGTGGTTAACAAGACAATGCCACTGGACATTCGTCCTGTCCTGAAGCTTCTATCAGTTTTAGAAAAGCATGGCATTGATATTATTCACAGTCATACGATACGAGGAAACTTCTATGCCAGGATAACGGCGCTGTTACATCGCAAACCGGTATTATGTGTGACGACTGTGCACAGCCATATCGTCGATGAACTCAAAGGAGAGAGGACTTTTGGGATCTGGGATTGGCTCTTGTGGGTAAGGGAGAAGTTGACTTGGGTACGGGTGGATCGTTTTATATGCGTATCAGACAAGTTGAAAAAACGGCTTTTATCAGAAGGTGTGCCTAGTGACAAGATTGCTGTGATAGAAAATGGTGTTGAGCTACCGGACCTGAGGGTTGCTGAAAATGAGAATAGATCAGTAAGGGAGGAATTGTCCATAGACAATGATGAAATAGTGGTCGTTACGATAGGGCGGCTGGTTCCCGTAAAGAACCATATTTTATTTCTTAAGGCTGCGCGGGAGGTAACTAGGCAGAAGAAGAATGTGAGGTTTCTTGTTGTTGGAGACGGAGTGCTTCTTGATTCACTGAGGGCGAAGGCCAAGGAGTGGAATCTGAAAGAGCGGGTGATTTTTGCCGGATGGAGAAATGATGTTCAAAGGTTGCTGTGTGCAACGGATATATATGTAATTTGTTCGTTCGTCGAGGGACTTAATCTTTCCGTCTTGGAGGCAATGGCACACGGTGTGCCAATTGTGGGAACGGACGTAAAGGGGGTTTCTGACATCGTAGTGGATAAGGAGACCGGCTTCCTGGTTGAGTTGAATAATGTTGATAGGCTGGCAAACGCTATACTTGCACTGGCCGGCAACAGGGAGTTGTCCGAGCGAATGGGGAAAAATGGCAGACAACTCGTTGAGGAGAGATATTCAGTTCAGGCAATGGTGGACAATACCGCGAGGGTCTATGAGGCCTTGTATTCAATCTCAGGCAACGAGGTATTATAGATGGGCTGCAAGAAAATACTATTTGTAGAACTTGATGGTGCTACATGGGATGTTATAACCCCGCTGATTGGGAAAGGAAAACTGCCAAATATCAAGCGACTCAGAGATATGGGTTCGTCGGGTATTCTGATGTCTGAACACGCGGCGATATCCCCAAAGATATGGACATCCATGTTTGCAGGGAAGGGCCATGAGAAGACTGGGATTGACTTCTTTGGCGCTAATTCAAGGATGGTTAAATGCAAACGCTTATGGGATATCTTTAGCGAAAATGGGTATAGAGTAGGGGTTTTTGGTAGCTTTGCCACGTGGCCACCCTATGAGGTAAACGGGTTTATGATACCAGCCATTGATTCAGTTGGGACAGAAACCTACCCGCCGGAATACAGGGTTTTCCAAGAGCTCGCCTTGAACGAACGAAAGAAATCCAAAGGAATAGAGGTCGGCTCTTTGTCTTTGACTAGTACGTTGGAGTACGCCATCAAGTTGAAAAAGATAGGGGTTCGTTGGAAGACCTACTTGAAGGTTTTGGGGTTCTTTACAGAACGTGGGATGGGCTATCTTGACAGACAGAAGGATCAGCATTGGAAGAAAGTGATCCTTCATTCGGAGATTTCTGCAGATGTCTTTATCCATTTGTGTAGGCGTTTCCGACCGGATTTTGCCACAATTCACATGCATATTTGTGATTTCCTTTCTCACAGGTACTGGATGGCCTATGAGCCATCCAAGTTTCCGGGGATAGAGAAAAAGCTGGTTGAGCAATACAGGGAGGTCATACCCGGGGGCTATATCCAGGCTGACAAAGCAATCGGAAGGATCTTGGATTTAGTTGGCAAGGAAGCAAACATTGTTTTAGTATCCGATCATGGTTTTGAGGCAAAAGCCGGCGGGCTCAACCCTCACGAGATAAGTAGTGATAAGTTGTTGGAAGTGTTAAGGATACGCGGAAAGGTGATCGCCGCCCGGTTTGGGCCTGGAGTATACATAAACTTTCAGGATGAAACGCTTATGCATCATGTAGCTGATGTACTTGCCCATGCTTTTTCGGAAAAGACGGGTGAAAAGGTGTTTCACGTAAGAATTTTCGAAAAAACACTTATTGTTCAAAAACCTATGGAGAAATTGAATCGAGACGAAATTTTGAAGAGTGATTCATTTATAGATTTTGGGGAATATGGAACGCATCGTGCCCTTGATTTGTATGTCAGGGAAAAGCAAATGATGTCAGGAGTTCATGCTGAAGAAGGTGTGATAGTCATGTGTGGTCCTGATATAAAAAGTGGCGTGCGACTGGAGAATCTGTCATTCTATGACGTAGCACCAACGGTCCTGTGTCTTATGGGTTTACCTGTGGCCAGGGATATGATCGGCAGGGTTATAAAAGAAGCTATAGATGAAACTTACTTGAGAGAAAACCCATTGAGAGAGATTGACACCTATGAAGAAGGCGTACCTGTTGAGGATAGTGTTGAAGAATTAGACTATGGCAAGATAGAAGAACGGCTCAAGAGTTTGGGATATCTTTAGAGCATGTCACAGGGGCGATATTCATGAAAAGCCATAGCAACTGAACTACGAAATCAAATGTCTCTGCGTGGACTGGCCACAGTAGGAGGACCGATGGTATGCGAGTACTTTGCGTCTATTCGACAAGCGACTTTGCAACTCTTGACAAGCCACTTCGAGACCCAACGTTTATTCCGTTTGGCTTGGCCATGATTGGGACTGTGCTTAAGGCAGAAGGCCACGAAGTCAAGACACTGGTTCTTACCCCCAGGACTCCGGTACGTCAGAAGGTTGCGGAGGTTATTGATAGTTTTGGGCCACAGTTGTTTTGTCTGTCTTCAGTTACAACTGAAATGCCTGTAGTTCGCGAGGTAGCTAAAGTCGCTAAAGAGTCAGTGGCGAGCGGTCACGTCATTCTTGGTGGAGTTCATGCCACACTAAGTCCTGAAGAAGTCATCGACATTCCGGAAATAGACAGTGTCTGCGTGGGAGAGGGTGAAATTGCCATAGTTGAGTTGGCAAGACAATTAGAAGTAGGGAAAACGCTGCGGCCGATCCAGAACCTTTGGATAAAACAGCAGGGCGGGCAAGTACTTAAACTTCCACCAGGCGACTTCATCAAGGATCTTGACAGATTGTCCTACGTAGATTGGAAAATGTGGTATCCATGGGTGGCCTCTTTGGGCGATATTCATTCCGTAGTTGTGGGAAGGGGGTGTCCCAACAAGTGTGCCTATTGTTCAAACCACAGCCTAGCAAGGGCAGGTCGGGGAAGGTACGTTAGATTTCGAACACCGTCAAACGTGGTAGGGGAAGTTGCAAGGATAGCTTCCGAGAATTTGGCCGAGAGAGGCATCTTCCTTGAAGCGGAGACCCTGGGTGCGAGTCTCCAGTATACTCTGGCCTTGTGTGAAGCTTTAGAGGAGCTTAACAAAAGGCGTGAGGAGCCCCTTCGGTTCGGCTGCAATCTGGCGTTGAATTCCAGAGTCCTCGGGTCCCAGGAAGAGCTGTTATCGGCGATGAGACGCGCCAACTTCAAAGTCGTAAAAATCGGGCTCGAATCGGGATCGAAGAGAATTCGCCAAGAGGTTCTAAGGCGGCCTAAGTATTCCAATGAACAGCTGATCGATTTTTGCCATCGTGTCAAATCGTACGGTATTGAGATTGGCCTTTACGTTCTCATGGGCGTTCCTCAAGAGACACTCGAAGACTACAACAAAACAATACGTTGCATTCGGCAGTGCCAACCGGACTATGTAAATCATTACATATTCTATCCATATAAGGGTACCGATATATACACCCAAGCACTAAGCCAGGGCTTATTCAACGAAGACGCTTGTCAGGGGAGAGGCGGGGTGGAAAGGAGAAGGCCTGTACTTGACCAGTCCGGCTTCACGGGAAATCAGGTGATGCGGGAATATGTCTTGTTTTGGTTTCGCACATTTCGCGGAAGGTGGCCTTTTTCCCGAATACTGGCACACACAGTCAGGGATGCCTTTGAAACGGTTCCTTTCCTCCATAATACGTTCCGCCGTGTTGTGCCTGACTTTCAATTGATCAAAAGACTTAAGGATAGGCTCACAAAACGGCTTGGTAGATGAATACCTCTCCCCGTGGATTCGTGAATGATGCATAATAGATGTATGACTAGATTTGACGGTTTCGTAAAAAGTCAATTTTATTCGCTCCGTGAACATTTTGAGCGCACTTGTGGCGTTCAGCTAAAATGCTAAAACTCGGGCTAACGCCCTCAAACAGTTAGCATTTTTTAACGCTGAACACATCAAGTGCTTTTTTCTCAAAATGCTCAATGTCGCTCACAAAAGACTTTTTACGAGTCCATCAGGTTTTGTTTGTGCAACATTAGTATTTGATACCGAGGTTGAGCCTCGGATTCATTTTTGAAAGATAACTTGTCTGGAAATAGTTCCAACTTCGTTAGGGTGATATGGGACGCGGTCTAATGAAAACCAAGAGATTCTTATCCGCTTTATTGATTATTTGGGGGCGTCTTTGTTTCAAGCGGCGAATTCCAATACTCTTGTATCATTCTGTTGATGATTCCGGGTCGGTGATTTCCATTTCCCCAGAGGATTTCAAGGCCCATTTGAGATATCTTACGCGTGAAGGCTATGAGACCATATCTTTGAACGACTACTTGGAATACCTGCTGACCGACCGGAAACCATCCAAGAAGATGGTGGTGATCACATTTGATGATGGTTTTAAAAACAATTACACCGAAGCCTTCCCCGTGCTAAAGAACTATCGATTTGCCGCTACAATCTTTATCTCCACAGACCATATCGGGAAGACATGCTCCTGGGAAAGAGACAAGTCTATTCCGGAACTTCCCATATTGACATGGGACGAAATAGAGAAGATGAGTGACTACGGTATAAATTTTGAGTCGCATGCTTGTGGCCACCGTTATCTGTCGAAGCTCTCAGAAAGTGAGGCAAGAAATGAACTAATGAGGAGCAAATCGACCATAGAGAAAAGGACCGGGCGGCAAGTGGGCTTCTTTTGTCATCCCTACGGGGATTGGAGCGAGCAGACAAAGCTGTTGGCAAAGGAGTGCGGTTATAAGGGGGCTTTTACACGGCCAGGTTTCAGTTCTGTGAGTTCTAAGGAAGACCTGTATGATTTAAGAAGAATTGGGACGGCGCAGTTCTCATGTTTAGAGGATTTTAAGGCAGGACTCTTGGGAACATATGATTGGTATGTCAATGTTAAGGAGTTCTTGGGGGTCAGGAGATTTAGGGATTTAGGAATTGAGGAATTGAGGAATTGAGGGTTGAAGGTGTGAAAAAACGCGTTTTGGTACCTATTTTGGCTGTTGTGTGCTTTGTTTTTCCATCTCTTTGTGCCCATGCAGCGGAGATAGTAGTTGATTTTTCTCGGACACAAGGATCATTAAGAAATATTGCTGGTGGAGTCAATTTCTGGGGGCAAAAAGAGGCCCAGAAGCGTTTTATTGAAGAGGTTGGGACAGATCTTTACCGGTTGAAGATCAGGTTGCACCGGGTCAAAAAAAGTGACGGTGGTTACACCAACTTCCCATGGCAAGGCGATGATTTGACTCTGGAAGATATGAAAACGATTGTCCGCAACATGAATGTGGCCAAAACGAGGGGCTGCCAAATTATACTTCAGATATACGGGATACCCGCCTGGTTGTCTGTTTCTAAAGACAGACAGGTTGTAACGAACAACCTGCCTAATTTTGCCAAGTATCCTCCGGAAGACTACAATGAATGGGCGAAACTTGTTTCTGAGACAATACGGAGGCTAGGCCGGTTGGAGCTGAAACAAGTGGATTACTACGAGATTTTTGGCGAGCCCAACGCCGGGTCTACATGGTATACGCGGATGATGCCGTGCAAAGAAAAAGGGGGAGCTATAGTCTACGGATGTCGGCCAAATGAACTCGGTCACAATGCCGTACAGGTAATGAAAGAATTCTTCAAGATCTATAAGTCCTCTGCAGCTGGAATTAGGAATGCCGACCCAAACGCAAAGATAGGCGGAATGGCTGTGATTCCTAATCCGAGCGGTATATGGTGGACGCGGTTTTTTGCTGAATATGTCAAGTCAAGCGGGGTGCCCTTAGATTTTTATTCCTGGCACTGGTATGGCATTGATGACGCGCTGTCTTTTGTTCTTGACAAGCTCGGTTCACGCGAAGTGACAGTCAGTTTTGTCCGTCGGTATTTCGAAGACAAGCTCAAGAACCAAGGTTTCAGTGAGTTGGAAATAAACAGCATAATTGTAGACCTTCATGGTTATCTGAAAGAGCTTAAAGCATTGAACCAAAAAGCCGTGCAGTATCCGTACTCTTTTGTAAGCTCTCATCTTAAGCGGATTCTGAATCAGGAGGGGCTGGATTCAACAAAGTTGTTCTTGACGGAGTGGAACGTAAATCATGTTGCAGATAGAAGGCATGATACCCACTATGGAGCATCATTTATAACAAGAGGGCTCATCGATATCACGGGCTCGAGTACTGAGGGCCAGAACCTGTATGTGCTGTCCAACCGAAGGGTCTCTCATTATGATCAAGGATTTGGTGGTTTTTACGGACTGTTCAGAGCGAATGGCAAAAATTTTCCGAAAGCAAGTTTCAATGCGTTCAAGTTGTTTTCAATGCTTGGCAATGATATTGACAGAATCGGAGTAAACGTCTCTGATGATAATATCTATGGAATTGCAACCAGGGGTAACGATAGCGTCTCATTGTTGATTACTTACTACGTAATGACCAGGAATCCTAATTATGGGCTAAGCAAACGTGTTGCAGTGAGTATTAGTAATTTACCTTTTTCGAAATATACCTACGAGATATATTCGATAGATCAAAATCACTCGAATAGTTACTACGGTTCTGGTCCTGAATTGGAAGTTGTCGACCACGGGAGTGGTTCAAAAGACTTTGGGAAGATTATTGCCCTGCCAATTTATGGAGTAGTATTGATAAAAGTGGAACGAACGTAATAGTTCACCGCAAGGGCGCAGAGAGAATAAGAATGGAGCATCTGTGTGCTTCACATCTGTGGCGAAGATGTAGGCACTGAAGGGTTATTGTTGGAAAGATGAATAGAAAAGTCGTTGTAATAGGTTTGGATGGCGCTACTCTTGATATTATTAGACCTCTAGTTGAACAAGGGCGACTGCCAGCTTTAGCAAGTATTATGACAAATGGTGTTTACGGGGACTTGAAATCAACTATCCACCCCATTACGCCACAGGCATGGACGAGCTTTTTGACGGGAAAGAAGGCGGGTAAGCACGGCATTTTTGATTTTAGCCGCAGAAAAAAGGACTCATATGACATTGAATTTGTTAATGCCAGTGCGAGGAAGGCGGAAAGTATCTTTTCTATTCTGAGTAGGGCCGGAAAGAAAGTTGGGGCGATAGCGATACCATTTACCTTCCCGCCGGAAAAGGTAAATGGATTTATGCTTTCTGGTATGGACTCCCCTGGAGAGGACGCAAGAGCCTTCTATCCTGCTCGACTCTATAATGAAATCAAAAGGGAATTTGGGCATTATCACATACATTTAGCCTCTCCGGTAGGGCGGACAATCGATCAGGAAAGATTCTGGAAGGATGTCAAGATTGAAGACAAAAACAGGACAGGAATAAGCAAATACCTTATGAAGAGATATCCCTGTGATCTTTTCATGACAGTATACAATAATACCGACCGAGTGGCACATCAACATCTGGACGAAGGTGTCTACGGGAGGATCCAAAATGGTATGGGTTTTGAAGGCGACCTCCTCGTCAAGACGTATGAAAATACTGATGCTCATGTGGGTACTCTGCTTACTGACTTGGATGAGAATACTTCGGTCATTATTATGTCAGATCACGGTTCGGGTCCCATTAAGAAGGTGTTCTTCCTTAATAGATGGTTGGAGAAAAATGGCTTTCTGGCATACAGGAAAAAGGGGCAAAGTCCGGTGGAAAGGGCCGTGCAGCAGGCTCGGTTTTTAGCCAAGCGTTTCTTGCCAAGGTCTGCCAAGAACTTCATTGAAACGAGGTTTGGAGGTGTAAGGGATAAGGTTGAGTCCATGTTGTCTTTTTCAGACATTGAATGGGAAAAGACAAAGGCGTATGGCTTCGGCATGTATGGCAATATCTATGTGAACCTTAAGGGCAGGGAGCCAAAGGGTGTTGTGGAGCCTGGCAGGCAATATGAGGACCTGTGCGATCAGATCATTGAAGACCTCACCTGCCTTACAGATCCTGATACCGGTGAGAAGATCGTAGAAAAGGTATACAGGCGGGAGGATTTGTATGACGGCCCTTATGTTGAGGATGCCCCGGATTTGCTGATTGGCTGGGATGATTATGCTTATTACACTTCAGTCACCTTGGGCAAAGAAAAGAGAGAAATCTTCGGTCCCCACATGAACATTGACTGTTCAGAGTATAAACACGTGGGCACCCATCGTCTCAACGGGACCTTTATGGTCATGGGCGGGAAGATAAAGACGGGTTCCGAGATATCTGATGCCGGGATCTGCGATGTGGCCCCAACGATCCTCTACATGCTTGGTGAAGCTATTCCGGATGATATGGACGGAAGGGTCCTTACTGAGATATTTGAGGAAGAATTTTGCAGGGACAATCCTCCGAGGTTCGGGCGCTCCGGACAAGTGGCAAGGGCAGATGAGGTTGTTGCCTATTCAGACGAAGAGAGCCGGAAGGTGGCGGAGAGGTTAAAAGGGCTGGGATATTTATAGGGATGTCTTCCACAGTAAACAGAGACAAAGATGCCATTAACTTCATGGATGTTGACATAGAAATAGTCGATGAAAAGGGGCTTTTTGACAGGATTATTCACTTCGTCCGGCATAAGAGATCGCGCAAGGTCATGTACGTGAACGCCCACTGCATGGTGATATCAAGAAAGGATGAGGCGTATCACAATATCTTGAATAACGCGCATTTGGTGTACGCAGATGGTATTAGCCTTGTGTGGGGAGCCAGGCTGTTGGGTCATTACCTGCCAGGCCGGTTGACAGCCGCCGATTTTATGCCAAGGTTTTTCAGCCTTTTTGCAGAAAAGGGATTCAGAGTCTACATGTTAGGGGCGCGACCCGGGGTGGCAGAGGCTGCCGCACAAAGGTTGAAACAGGACAACCCGGGGCTTGAAATTGTCGGCACTCACCACGGATATTTTCAAGAGTGGGAATGGGACAGGATAGTTGAACAAATCATCAAGGCCGACGCCCAGATAGTAATGGTCGGCATGGGTGTGCCTTACCAAGAAAAGTGGATAGAACAAAATTGTGACCGGATTAACGCCCCTGTGATCTGGGGAGTTGGGGCCATGTTTGACTTTCTGTCAGGCAGACTTGCACGTGGTCCTCAATTGTTATTGGACAACGGATTTGAATGGCTTTGCAGACTGTTGTCTGAACCGAGACGTTTGTGGAAGCGCTATCTTTTCGGGAATTTGTTGTTCATGTGGTATGTCTTTCGGTGGAAGGTTTCAACAAGAAATAATGATAACTGCAGAGACGACGCATAGGGTATATATTCCACCGCCCACTCGCTTCGCTCGTTTGAGGCGCAGAGTACACAGAGAAACACGTATTATAGAGAATCGGGAGGCACCGATTCTCTATAAAGAGCTCTGGCCTTCGGCCAAAGAACTCTGAAATCTCTGCGTTCTTAGCGTCTCGGCAGTGAGATGTGACAGACATGGTAAGCGTTGAGGTGTTTTTCTGGATATCAGGCGGACTGCTTCTTGCGGTGATGGTGTATCTGTGGTTTCTGGCAGTCGTGAGCCTCTTGCCTCCAAAGAAGCACGCCAAGCCTGGGAAGCCCCGAACAAGATTTGCCATCCTTGTTCCAGCACATAATGAGGCTACGGTTATAGGGGCGACGCTGAAGAGTGCAGAAAAACTGGATTATCCAGCAGCATTGTTTGAAACAGTGGTTATTGCTGATAATTGCACAGATGAAACGGCCCGGCTCGCCATGGCATACAGAGTCAGTGTCCTGGAGAGAAAGGATGAAGAGCAAAAGGGGAAGGGCTTTGCCCTTCAGTGGGGCTTTGATGCTTTGAAGAAGGCAGGAGGGTTTGAGGGATATGATGCCTTTGTTATCATCGATGCCGATACAATATTTGAACCACATTTTTTGGGGGCAATGGACAAGAGAATAGCAAAGGGTGAGATGGCCATTCAGGGGTATTATGACGTTATAAATCCTGGAGCATCTCCCATGGCGAGTCTTTCATATCTTGGTTTTGCCTTGAGTAGAAACCTCAGGTACAAGGGCAGAACCAGATTGGGCTGGTCCAGCAATCTGCTTGGAAACGGAATGTGTTTCTCAAAGGAGGTCATAAGGCGGTTCGGGTGGGATGCCACCTCCATAGTGGAGGACATGGAGTATGCCGTGATGTTGCGCTTAAACGGCATAAGGGTCTCTTTTGCGCCGGAGGCGCTGGTATTTGCTGAGATCCCCCGAACATTTAAGGATTCGAAAATACAGCGCTCACGTTGGGATATCGGCAGATTTCAGGTCAGAAATAAGTATCTGGTTCAACTTGTTGGAGAGGCCATCAGAAAGAGGGATTTGGGTTATCTGGACACGGCCATGGAACTGCTCATCCCGCCTTTTTCGCTATTTGTTGTGCTTTGTTTTTCTCTATTCGGTCTATTTCTTGCTTTTTCGTTTAGGGAATTTGACACTCTTTCCATGATGTGGTCTACTATAATATTTGCTCTTGTTGCTTACATATTGCTGGGTTTGACCAAAGCGAAGGCCCATTGGAAGACATACGTAAATCTTTTATATGCCCCTTTCTTTCTGATGTGGAGAGTGGGAACGGTCATTTGGGGCTACTTGCATAAAGTTGGAGAACACTGGATAAAGACAGAAAGGAAGGATATTTTGTAATAACTCACCCCAGGCGCGGAGAGCGCAGAGAATTGAAGTTTTTTCCCATTGCCGTTGACCCTGGAGGAATAGGCTCCGCAAGTTGAAAGAGTGATTTGCCGAAGGCACAGGTGTTATTTTCTTGCTTTCCGCCCTCTCAGCGGAAAGCAAGAAACAAAATCTCTGCGTGCTCTGCGCCTCTGCGGTGAGCCTTTTTTGGGGATTTTTTGATGAAGGTATTTATTAGTTATCCGCCCTTTCGAGACAAGGGAAGTCCTATGTGGACACAGAACAGGCAGTTTCAGTGGTACCATGTCGGTTCATATATCTATCCCCTTGTCCCTGCGATGGCTGCCAGATTGCTCGACCGGGAAGGCTTTGAAGTAGGCTGGGATGATGCTATTGCTCAGGGCAGAAACCTGGATGAATTCTTAAGCAATATCTATTCGGAAAAGCCGGACCTAATAGTCTTTGAAACGAAGACACCCATTGTAAAAAGGCTGTGGAGCCTTTTGAAAGAGCTAAGGGCCAAGGGTGTTGAATCGAAACTGGTCCTTTTCGGAGATCATGTAACTGCCAAGCCGGAAGAATCGATGTTGGAATCGCCCGTTGACTACGTAATAACGGGCGGAAATTATGATATATCGTTGCTTGAGCTGGCCAAGCACTTAAGAGATGGCGATGATCTTCCCGCCGGTATTTGGAGTAGGGACGGAGATCAGGTACGAAATACCGGAAAGTTTAGGCTGGATTTTGACCTCAATGAACTCCCCTTTATCGACAGGAGGCTTACGAAAGCCCACCTTTATGGCGAGAAATGGAAGAAGCGTCTGCCCTTCATGTACACCATGGTGGGCAGGGATTGTCCCTGGGCCAAGTGCACCTTCTGTGCATGGACAACTCTTTATCCTCGCTTCAGGACAAGAAGCCCGGAAAGCCTATTAGACGAAATTGGATATCTGATGGATGAGTTTGGGACAAAAGAGATATTTGATGATACGGGTACCTTTCCCGGAGGAAATTGGCTAGAAAAGTTTTGCAAAGGAATGATAGAGAGGGGATATAACAAAAGAATCTTATTCTCCTGCAATATGAGATTTGATTATATG
Organism: Desulfobacterales bacterium; assembly: GCA_030616475.1. GTDB lineage: Bacteria > Desulfobacterota > Desulfobacteria > Desulfobacterales. Next base: position 1,199 of record JAUWXF010000010.1, on the reverse strand, counting down.
TTGAACCCCGAAGTGCCCAAATTAATGAAAAAGGCAGGCTTCAGGAAGGTGAAATCCGGACTTGAATCCGCCAGTGATGAGACACTTGCCAAGATACGAAAAGGATACGGGGTAAAAGAGATTATAAGAGGGTGCCAGAATGCCGCCAGGGCAGGAATAGACGTGCATCTCACAGTGATTGTCGGCTATCCGTGGGAAACAAGAGAAGATGCGCAACGGACACTAGATTTGGCCAGGAAGCTCATGGCCGACGGAGATGCAGAGATGCTTCAAGCTACCATACTTGTTCCGTATCCCGGCACTCCGCTATACCAGTACGGGATCGATAACAAGCTGTTTAGGTTTGATGCCAGAGACTACGACCGCTTTGACATGACTGAACCGGTTTTCAAGACACCTGACATGGCTCCTGAAGAGGTCGTTCAGATGTGCCAGGGCGTCTACAGGTCCTTCCTGTCGCCAAGGTTTGTGCTGAGGCGGCTCAGGGACACGCACTCGTGGGAGGACGTGGACTATTTACTCAGGGGAGTAAGAGCTGTCGTGGGTCACTTAAGGGATTTTGGAAAAGGAAGAAGGAAGAAGGCTGTTCGGTAATGGAGAGAGAAGTTGTCATAACAGGCTACGGGATTGTATCTAGCATCGGCAATAACTGCGATGAGGTGTTGCAATCCCTCAAGAATAACAAATCCGGAGTAGTTGCTGTCCCGGAATGGGCTGAGCTTGGCTTCAAGAGCTGTGTGGCCGGGACCATTAAGGGCCTGGATATGGGTGAAATCAGACAGAAGATCGGCCCAAAATCTCGTTACATGGACGTGTCAGCCATCTAGACTACTATTGCAGCCATGGAGGCTGTCAGAAATAGCGGACTTAAGGCAGAAGATCTTTCTTCAGACAGGGTAGGTTGTATTGTAGGAAGCGGTTTCTCAAGTTCAGATCCAATATTTCAAGCTGGGTCAAAGCTTTTTTGTGGTAAGGGAAGAATTACTCCGTATGGGGTAACAAGAAGCATGGCCAATAGCTGCGCTGCAAACTTGGTCAATTTCTATAGGATAAATGGGGGCTGTTGAATTTATCCTGGTGTCCCCATTCTATTGTAATTATGTGTTGACCTAAGGCAGTTTCCATTGTATTACTCCAACAGTGATTATGGCTAACCACTTAAAGGGAGAATACCATGGATCTGTCAGATATTTTCTGCC
>JAUWXF010000104.1 GCA_030616475.1 Desulfobacterales bacterium | reverse complement strand
TTTCGTTCGGTAATGTCTCGTAAGGTGTGGACACTGCCCATAGGAATACCGTTCCGATCCAGATAAGTGGCTACGCTTATACTGACATCAAGGATCTTCCTTTGCCTGGTGTATCGACGGCTCTTAACCCCAGAGAAACTTTCTCCCGCCAGCACCTTATCAATCATCATTTGAGTCTCAGGCCAGTTCTCCTCTGGGACATAGTCTATTTTCTTGCCCAGAAGCTCCTCCGGGGCCCACCCGAAAACCTGGGTGAATACCGGGTTTAGATAGATAACCGCACCCTCCACGTCATAGGCAACAATAGGATCCGGACATGCCTCCAGAACCATACGATATTTCTCCTCACTCTCCCGTAGCGCCTCCTCCGCCCGCTTACGTTGTTCTATTTCCCGCTTCAGTCGTTCGTAAGCTGTCACCAGTTCGGGACTGTGCTCCTGCACCCGTCGTTCCAGTTCGTGGTGGACTTTTTCCGGCGCCTCGTTTGCCCGATTGGGCTCCCTTGCTTGTTTCTCTAACTCCTTAACCCTTTGTTGCAATTCTTCATAGGTCGGCTTACGAGCCATTGGAATGTTCCTCCTGTTGACCTTAGAAAACAAGAAAGCTCCAAACACAGGTATCCTTGATACAATGTGTACAGCCTTTTTGATTTCCATAAGTGTTCCCCCCTTATCTGGGGGGTTATGCCGAAACTTACGTTCTTGTCACATTAGAGCCTTATATGTCAGGGGGGCCTGGGTTGTCAAACTGAACTCTACGACCATCGCTACGACACACAGCCTGCCAAGCTCGGAGCTGGCGGTTCACAAAAGCCAATGGCCATTGCCAAAGATCAACTCAAATCGGAAATATTTAATCCGCACCCCTGGCGTTGACGAAGGCATGCTTTGGTGCTAAGTGGGAAAAGCGCATCAATTGGCGATGGGCTGAATTTTGTCCCAGGTGATAAAATTGCTTCGCAATTTTATGTAGGGAGGCGTTGTGCCAGGCAAGAACATTTTTGAAAGGATACTGGAGACGCACGGGATAAGCCCAGCGCCTGGGCCGGGGGAGCCCATAGAGATTTTGATTGATCAGACCCTTACCCAGGATGCCACAGGCACCATGGCATGTTTGCAGTTTGAGGCACTTGAGGTGTCACGGGTTGCCACCAAGCGCTCAGTCAGTTATGTGGACCATAATACCCTCCAGACTGGGTTTCAAAATAGCGATGACCACCGGTTTGTGCCGCCTTCGGATCATCCTGATGCTGTGAATGTCGTGCGGGGCCCCAACATTAAGCCCCTGCACAGAGGCCATGCCATGCCTGAAACCCTCAAGGGTGAGGTGTTGATTCGCCTGGGAGATGATATTACCACGGACGACATTATGCCGGCAGGTGCCCACATCATGTCCCTGCGATCCAACATACCGGCCATTTCCGAATACGTGTTTTCACATAGTGATCCTGATTTTGCCAAAAGAGTTAGGGACAGGGGGGGTGGATTCATTGTGGCCGGGAGGAACTACGGCCAGGGTTCTAGCCGGGAACACGCGGCCTTAGCACCTATGGCCTTGGGGATCAAAGGGGTCATAGCCCGCTCTTTTGCCCGGATCCACGGGGCCAATCTCATCAATTTCGGCATTCTTCCCATGACCTTTATGACAGGTGAGGATCTTGAGCAGATAGAGCTTGGCGACCGGATCATCATTGAGGACGTGATAAGGTTGTTGAAAAACAGCAGAACACTTCGTGTCCAAAATAGAACCCAGAGCAGCACCTTTGAGGTCTGCATCGATTTGGATCGGAGAGAAAAAGATGTAGTAATGGCAGGCGGACTTCTCGAGTTTGTTAGACTGCGAAGAAGTTAGGGGCTTAGTCATGAAATTCGTGTTTTTTCTGGCAGAAAATTTCTTGCTATATTCAATTATGAGTGAGCTAAAGTGCCTAAAGTGTCTAAAGTGAGCAAAAGTTAATGTGCACGCCTTCGGCGTGGTCAATCTTAAAAACAGGTTGCGCTGAAAGCGCAGTCCTTAACTTTAGGCACTTTAGTTCACTTTAGTTCACTTTAGGCACTTCTTTTTGGTTCCGGCTTGTCCGGGTTAGGGATTGGGGAATTGAGCGTTTTGAAATCCGAAATCCGAAATCCGCAATCCAAAATCCAAAATCATAGTATGGGGTCATTATGCTTCATTTAATGAGAAAACATGCCCGGTCCTGGCTGATCAAATTGGCCCTGGGTGCTATTGTGATAGTCTTTATTTTCTGGGGGGTCGGGAGCTATAGGGCCCAAAGAGGGAACCGGATTGCGGTTGTAAACGGGGCGCCCATTGTTCTTGAAGAATTCCGCGGAGTCTACGATCAGTTGCTGGAGGCATACCGAAGACAGTTCGGCGGGGCCTTAGATGAAAAGCTCATCCAGGGCCTAAATCTCAAGAGACAGGCACTGGATCAACTCATCAACCGCAGGCTTCTTTTCCAGGAGGCGACTCGGCTCAACTTTCGCGTAACCAACGAGGAATTACTCAGGGCAATCGAACAGGTACCAGCCTTTCAACGGAACGGTCGGTTTCACCCGCAGTTATATCAGCGAGTCTTGACGCGCAACCGGATGACACCCGAGATGTATGAGGAAAACAAGAAAAATGAGCTTCTCATTGACAAGCTTCAAAGCTTTATCCTCGGAACTATCAAGGTGTCAGAGGCCGAAGCCCTTGAGACCTACAAGTGGCTTAAAGAAAAAGTGAGCCTCGACTACGTGGTCTTCAAGCCTTCGGCTTACAGTAACGTCGAGCTGACCACGGAGGAGATCGAAACCTATTTTTCAAAACACGAGAAAGCCTATGAGATACCCCCTAAGGTCAAGGTGCGGTATCTCCTACTTGATTTCAAGGGATTTGAAGCCCAGGCCAAGGTTTCGGAAGAGGAAGTCCGCACGTATTTTGATCTGAACAAGGAAACCTATGCCACTCAGGAAGCCAAAGAGCCGGTCCTAGCCGAAGTCGCAGACCGGATTCGCAGCAAGCTTGCGAAAGATGCGGCCAGCACAGTCGCCTTTGATCGGGCCGAGGAGATCTACGATGCCAGTTACGGGGCCGGCAATATATCTGATGTGGCCAAAACGAATCAGCTCAAGGTGCATGAGACCGCGTTCTTTCCCCGGAACGGGCCTATAAAGGGAATCAGAGAGGGGAGAAAATTTGCCGAAACAGCCTTTGCTCTCGTGGAGAACGAGGTCAGTGAGCCCCTTGAACTGTCAGACGGATACTATATACTTCAACCGATCGCAAGGGAACCAGCGAAAATTCCAGACCTGAAGACAGTAGAAGAAAAGGTCAGGCAAGACCTGATCCAGGCCAGAGAAAACGATCAGGCCAAAAAGGATGCTGAGGAATTTTTGAATGACCTACAAGGAGGGGCCGAGTTTCAAAAGGCCGCCGCAAGCCGAAAGCTGAAGGCAAAGAGCACTACTTTTTTCAAGCGCTTCGGGGCGATCCCGGGGATCGGCCTGGAACCGGACATCCAGGAGACGGCATTTTTGTTAAGTCCATCAAGACCCTTTCCGGATGCTGTGATCAAGGGGAAGCAAGGATACTATGTGCTACGCTTCAAAGCTCGACAGGAGGCTGATCCAAAGGAATTTGAGGATAAGAAATCGGAGATCACGAATAGCCTTTTGCTCCAGAAAGGTCAGGGGGCTATCAGGGAATTGCTCGCCCGGCTGCGCGAAAAGAGTGAGATCACTGTTGAGGATGGATTTCTTGATTAGTTCAACCTTTCGGGATTTCTACGACTTATCGAAGTCTCAGGATTATATGCAGATTTTGTTTACTCTTGTACTCATGGAATTTCCGATTTCAATTCCGAAATCCGCATCCCGAAATCCGCAATACTACAATGGGAACTTGCCGATATTGTGAAAAATCTGCTCAAACGATCTCAGATGTCATCGGGTTCTGCGCAGATTGCATCCGTCATCATTTCTCCGAAGTCGGGCCGGAGATTGCCAGGGTTCATGTTAGGAGCCGCAGGGCCTACGGCCTTCCCGCAGAATCTCCCCGTGATGAAAGGGGGTTCCCCTGTGCTTTGTGTCTCCACAGGTGTCAGATCCCTGACGGCGGAACGGGCTTTTGTGGTGTACGGCATGTCAAGGGCGGAAAGCTAAGGGGCGGGCGGCCCCACGAAGGAAAACTTTCTTATTACTATGATCCACTTCCAACCAATTGCGTGGCTGAGTTTGTCTGCCCGGCAGGCACAGGGTGTGGGCATCCGCGCTATGCCTATTTGAAAGGTCCTGAATACGGATACAAAAACCTGGCAGTGTTCTATCATGCGTGTTCCTTTAACTGTCTTTATTGCCAGAATTACCATTTCAAAGAAGCAACCTTTTCCCCTGGCAAGCTCCACGCAAAAGATCTTGCATCAGCCGTGGACGACAAGACAAGCTGCATCTGTTATTTCGGAGGAGACCCCGGCCCTCAGATCCTGCACGCGTTAAAGGCGTCTAAGCTTGCAATAAGAAGAAACCCTGATCGTATTCTCAGGATATGCTGGGAGACAAATGGCGCCCTACGGGAGCCTTATCTGACCATGATGGCAGGGGTTTCTTTAAGATCCGGCGGGTGCATTAAGTTCGATCTCAAGGCCTGGGATGAAGGGCTACACAATGCTCTGTGTGGCGTTTCGAATCAAAAGACCCTGGATAATTTCAGGCAATTGAGCAAACGGATACCCGAGCGGCCCGAGCCCCCTTTCTTGATTGCCAGCACCCTGCTGGTCCCAGGCTATGTGGATGAGCAGGAGGTGGATGCCATAGGCAGGTATATTAGCAGCCTAAATCCCGAGATTCCGTATAGTCTACTGGCTTTTTATCCCAGTTTTTATCTGCGAGATCTTCCTACCACATCTCGAAGACACGCCCTGCGCTGCCAGGAGACTGCAAAGAATGCCGGCATCCGCCGGGTCCGCATAGGAAATGTGCATTTATTGAGTGATGAGTATAACTGAATAGGAGTGCCTAAAGTGAGCTAAAGTGAACTAAAGTGCCTAAAGTTGAAGGAACAAGACCAGTTTTTTCAGTGGTTTTTTCAACTCCTAAAACTTTAGCTCATTTCACTTTCCCACCAAGGAAGGGGAGAGATTACGCAAATCAGCCGAAACAATGATCAAGGCCGCAGCAGGATTAGAATTTTTTAAGGTGAGGCAAGTGTAACATGATGCGTGATCCTAAGTGTTTGATGTGCCATGTGATCTGAATTCAATTCTTTAACTTTAGACACTTTAGCTCACTTTAGGCACTTTAGCTCACTTGTATTCGAGGTCTATATGAAATATCCCAAGATGCGGTCTGTCAGTGCATTTCCTGTCATGTACTCAGGCAAAGAGATGATCTGTTTGAAGGACGCAAGCGGCCTTGCTGAGAATACGGTTCTTGTGCCCAAGCACGTCTTTTTCATCGTATCCATGCTGAACGGAGAAAACTCTGTTCAGGACATCCAGGTCGCCTATATGCGCACGTTCGGAAACATGCTCTTTTCCGATCACATACAAAAGGTCATTGACCACCTGGACAAGAACCTCTTTTTGGAAGGGGAGCGATTTGAGGCGTATCAGCAAAGGTTAAAAACCGAGTTTAAAAAGGCCGAAACCCGTCCCTTCCTGCATCTGGGAGACAGGGCACACCGTGAGCCGGCACGTCTCAAAAGGGAACTTGCTTCCTACTACAGCCACCCTGATGGGCCGGGGGACATGTTTCCGGAAATTCCCACAGGGAGCATCAAAGGCATAATGGTGCCCCACATTGATTACATGAGAGGTGGCCCGTGTTATGCGTGGGGATACAGGGGTATTGAAACACTTGACGAAGTGGACACCTTCATAATCTTGGGCGTGAACCATATGGCCGCCGAACCCCTTTTTTCAGTCACCCCCAAGCCCTTTGAAACGCCCCTGGGATTGATGGATACGGACAGAGATTTTGTTCAGGCATTGATTGAAAATTGTAACCAGGATCTGCTTGAAGGGGAGTTCTACCATCGGGCTGAGCATTCCGTCGAACTTCAGACAATATGGCTCAAGTATTTATGTGCAGACAAAGGCGATGTGAAGATCGTGCCCGTGCTTTGCGGAAGTTTTGACAGCTTCATAGGACAAGGGATCTCTCCTATTCAAGATGTTAGGGTTTCTGATTTTGTCAACGGTGTAAAGGAGACCATCGTGGCTTCAGGCAGGAAGGTATGCTTGATAGCAAGCGTTGATCTTTCTCATATTGGTCCCCAGTTTGGCAATGAGCGTCGTGTCTCACATGGAGATCTGACCGACATACGGGGTGATGACCTCGAAATTCTAAGGTCTGTTGAGGCCCTTGACAGGGAAGGTTTCTGGCAAAGTGCTGCAAGGGACGCCAACCAGCGGCAGATTTGTGGGCTTTCCGCCATTTATACCTTGCTCAGCATCATGGAAGTTAGGGAAGGGAAGCTCTTGAGGTATTCCCAGTGGCGAGATGAGCAGGGAAGGGGTTGTGTGACCTTTGCAAGCATGGTCTTTTGTCAGTAAAGTATAAGGTCTTGGGATCACCCTAAGGAATTCATGATCAATTTTTGATTCAATGGAAACTATCTGGAAGGGTCCCCCAGAAAAAACGTAACCGTTCACGGGTTCAATGGTTCAGAGGTTCAGGGGTTAACATTGAAAATTGAAAATTGAACAATGAAAAAACAATCGACAATCGTAAATCGACAATCAAAAGACGGTGAACTCTGAACCTGGGAACGCGTGTGCCAGGCTTCTGCCCAGCACACGCTTTAGATGAGGTGGGTTAGCTTTTGATCTCTATCTTTTTTGGCTTAGCAGCCTCAGATTTGGGCAGCCTAATCTTCAGCACCCCGTCTTTGTAAGTTGCAACCACCTTGTCAGTTTCAACCTCTGAGGGAAGTCGCATGGACCTGGAAAACGTCCCGTAGCGTCTTTCAACGCAATGATAGTTCTCGTCCTTCTCTTCTTTTTCCTGCTTTTTCTCCCCTTTGATGGTCAGCAATCCGTCTGAAAGGTTAATGTTAATGTTTTTCTTGTCCATCCCTGGGACTTCAGCCGTTACGATCAGCTCTTTTTCGGTCTCAGACACGTCAAAAGTTGGCGTGAACGTTGTTTTTTCTGAGAACAGGCTCGGCAGCCCGAAATCCTCAAAGAACCGATCAAAAAAGTCTCGGTCAGGACGCATAACCAATCCACTTCGTCTTAGTATTGGCATTAGGGCGGTCATGTCTGACACCTCCTTTCGATCTTATTGCAGTTAGTCATCGTCTATCGCTTGTCTAAAAGATAATACCGGCGGACAGAACGTCAAGGGTTGATCAGGGTTCTTTTGCGAGAATCGGGTCGGACCATGCCAACTATCAGACATTACAACACAAAAATCAGATTTCGTGCCAAAAGACCATTGAAACCGGTGGAAAACTCTGTAAATAGCGAACGATTTTTGATAAAGGGGGGGCAGCAGCTTAAATCCCCATCAGAGGAACAGGAGAAAGTCGTTGAAAAAGACATTTGTGAACACGATCAAGTCGGGACAAGCAGTAGATGACATCTTTGTCGCCCGCGACAAGCAGCTATCTTATAAAAAAGACGGAGAACCTTATCTCACCCTAAGCCTGGTGGATCGCAGTGGTGGCATGAAGGCAGTGGCATGGGACAATGTTCAGGCTATCAGCAAAGCCTTTGCGGCCGGAGACTATGTTAGAGTCAAGGGAAATGCGGTTGAATACAGGGACACGCTGCAACTTGTCGTGCGACACCTTGAACGGCTTGATCCAGGCGACGTTGATGCCCGGGATTTTCTACCAGCCACCGAGCGCGATACGGATCAGATGCTGGACCGATTGATCCAGATCAGCAAGACGGTGGAAAACCAGCACCTGTCAAGACTTCTGGATGCCTTTTTTGAAGATAAGACCTTTGTCGAGCTGTTTAAGACCGCCCCTGCAGCAAAAAAGATGCATCACGCCTACCTTGGTGGGCTGCTGGAGCACACCCTTTCCATTGCCCGGCTCATCCAGGCGGTTGCCGGCCATTACAAGGGAATTGACAAGGATCTCCTTCTCACGGGTGGTATCCTTCATGACATCGGCAAGGTTCACGAGTTTTCTTATGAGACCCATATCGACTATTCAGACGCGGGGCGACTCCTCAATCATATTGTCATTGGGGTTGAGATGCTCGAAACAAAGATTGCCACCCTGAATGACTTTCCGGAAAACCTGGCCCTTGTCTTAAAACACATGATCGTAAGCCACCACGGCACACGTGATTTCGGATCACCCGAGCCGCCCAAGACCCTTGAGGCCATCATGCTGTACTACCTGGACGAGCTGGACGCCAAGGTCACGGGCGTACGCGCTTTTATGGACACCGAAGACCCGGAGGCCTCATGGACGTCCTACCACAGGGTTTTCGAGCGCTTCTTTTTTAGAGGAAAGGCATAGGAATTGAGGAATTGAGGGATTGAGGGATTGAGGGATTGGGACCTTCAACTTTAGGCACTTTAGCTCACTTTTATTGACCAGTACCCAGTACCCAATACCTAACCCGGATAAACCGGAAATCCGAAGCACGAAATTCGAAACTCGAAACAAATCCAAAATACAAATGTTCGAATGTTCAAAACATGCAATTTGAGCTGTTTGAGATATGGTCGTGCACTCAGTTTTGGTCATTTGAATTTTGAAGATTTAGAATTTGTTTCGGATTTCGACCTGCCCGCCATTGCCACAGATGCCGGCACATAAGCTGAATGCTGTCTCAGGCGTTGGCAGGCGGGTATTCGGATTTGCGGCCTACGCCTTGAAAACAGTACGAATTTGTTTTCTGCCAGAAAAAACACGAATCTTAGAACTAAGGAACTAATAACTAATGACCATTGACAAATGAAAGACTCAATATTCAATATTCAATATTCAATATTCAATCGTCAATCGTCAATCATCAATGACCAATGACCAATGAAACGGACATTACCCATGTTCATTAGCTTTGAGGGAATCGAGGGTTCCGGAAAGACTACCCAGATAAAGCTTCTTATCCCTGTGCTGCAAGCAAAGGGCTATGAGTGCATTGCCACTCGCGAACCAGGTGCCACCAAGATCGGACACAAGATTCGCGCAATCCTCTTAGATGCTGCGCACGCTACCATGCTTCCCTTAACAGAGCTCCTTCTGTACGAGGCTGACCGGGCACAACACGTCCATGAAGTGATCAAACCCGCTCTGGCTGCCAATAAGGTGGTCGTGTCAGACCGATTCTTTGACGCCACCACAGTATATCAGGGATATGCCAGAGGCTTTGACCTGGAACTGATTCAACAAATTCATCGGATTGTGCTGGGCGGCCTCAGACCCGATCTGACGCTTATCCTTGACCTGCCGGTTCATGCAGGGCTTGAGCGGGCATGGCAGCGTATCAACAGTCAATCCGGGGGACTGCCTGAAGATCGTTTTGAAAAAGAGGCCATTGCCTTTCACGAAAAGGTCCGCCAGGGCTATCTGACATTGGCCAGAGGCGAGCCAGAACGCTTTCGAGTGATTGACGCTTCCGGAGACCGGCAGGCCGTGCACAGAGATATCGTAGAAATCGTGTTGAGTCTTCACGGGCAAGGGCTGCCATAGGAAAGTACCATGCATCGTCATCTCGTCAAAGATAACCGGTAATAGTTCAGCCAGTATTGTCATTTCGAACGAATGTGAGAAATCTTGTTTGCAGGGTGTACAGTTCCAAGCTAAAAGATTTCTCCCTTTGGTCGAAATAACAGAAAAAGCAATGGGTGCTGAATTATTACGATAACCGATAGCGAGGTAATCGGCATGGATGATATCCGGTCTGTCAAGTCATGGGTGTCCAGCCCGTGGTTCAAACCGATCCTCGGCGGCCTCGGTGTTGGCCTGCTTGGGCTTCTTTTCTACTTTATCTCTCCTTTTTGGTCATCGACTGGAAAACCCGAAGTCATTTCCGTCGGGGGGTTTCTTGCCAACACCCTTTCCTGGGGTGAAAGGGCGATCGTAAAAAGCAACTACCTCTTGTCCGGCATCCCTCCAGTCCTCAGGTTTTTGATATTGGGGATCGTTCTTGGTTCTTTCGTTGATGCTGTCTTGTCGCGGCAACTCACCCGGAAAGGTTTTAATAAACAACAGATCCTAAAGGAGGACCTTGTCTATGATATCGGCGGTGGCATGCTGATCGGCTTTGGTGTGCTGCTGGCCAATGGATGCGTGATTAAACATTTGCTCGCCGGGGTTCCAGGACTAGACATCGCCAGTTTCGTTGCAGTGGGTGGTATTGTCATAGGAATGCGGATAGGGCTGAAAATCGTGGGAGGATAGATACGTGGCAGGGAATGTGTTAGTTTTACTAGTCGGGATGGCCCTGGCTATTGTGGTAAGGCGGAGCAATTACTCGATCCCAGGGGCGTTCAGCGACATTTTTATGATGGGCCGCTATTACCAATTGGTTGGAGTGCTGGTAAGTATTGGAGCCTTTGGCCTCGTAAATATCTGGGGGTATGAACCGTGTCCCACCTGAGCCGATGTCGGCTGGGGAGGTGCCCCGGGATTACACAGTCTGCTGGGTGGAGTACTTCAGGGGGTTGGCTATGTGCTGATTGCTGGGTGACCCCTTGCTACGCTGGTGCGCCTGGGAGGCGGCACGAAAAGATACATGGTAGTGGCCGGTGGATTTTTGATCGGGGCCATCTTATTTGCTCAGTTGGCAAACCCTATTCATCGAGTATTTGATCCTTTGCAGGTCGAGAGATTTGTCTCAATAAAACAGCTTTTTTCTGTAAGGGGACTTGAGGGTGTCCCCACCAAGGCTCCTGATCTGACAATAACAACCATAAAAGGCAAACAATTCACGCTAAGGGAGCTGTGCGGTCAGAATCAGTTGGTGGTGGTCAATTTCTGGGCCTCATGGTGCCGTCCCTGTATAGAGGAAATGCCACATTTCGATAAAATTCACCGGGCTTACCAAAACAATGGGGTAGCCTTTTTGGGGATTGCGACAAAGGACTCGCCATCTGCGGTCAGAAAATTTGTTGCTCAAAAAGAGATAAGTTATAAAATAGCCTTGGATGATCAGGATAGGATAACCACCGCCTTTGGTGGTGTAAAAGTCTTACCGACAACGATTTTCATAGACAATCAGAACAATATCGTAAGAATTCACAAGGGGTATTTAGCTCAAGAAAGGCTGGAAGAAAATCTGAGGAATTTACTGTCCAAATGATAAGAACTCGCTTTTGGGTGGGGTGAGTATAGGAGAATTGGCCTTGTGCGTCAAGGAAAAAGCGATCACAACATATGGCGGTTTTGGGTTGTGCAGTTGTGCGAGGGCCTGTGGACAATCCGAGAACAAGGGGGAATTTGACT
>JAUWXF010000119.1 GCA_030616475.1 Desulfobacterales bacterium | reverse complement strand
TTTCGTTCTGAGGGAAGATCCATTTGTCCAGAGGGGCAACCTGAAGTTTGGGCCGATGAGAAGTTTTTTTGAAAGGAGGGTGTCACACGGGCCAAGGGCAGTGGGAAGTGGGTTAATGAGCGCATAGGGTTTGGCTTCAGTGAGCAGGACGATGGCCCGGATGTATTCGTTCATCAGTCAGGGATCAACGCAAGCGGTTTCAAATCTCTCAATGAAGGCGACAGGGTAACCTTTGATGTCGAGCAGGGCCAAAAAGGTCCTGCTGCAGCGAACGTAACTGTGGTTTAGGTTGGTTTTCGACTCCGAAACAGGGCATTCCATCGATTCAGATGGAGTGCCCTTTCTTGTTTTGATCAGTGGGTGAATTGTAGATCGAATGCAAAGTCCGCTCACCGTGACAGCCGGCGCCGTGGTAACCGCTCCCGCAGCGGCTGGAGAAAGGAGAGTTATGGCAAAGCGCGGTCCACATAGCTTCAAGAAGTGGCAGAGGGAGATCAAACGCAAACGAAAGGCTCAGGAAAAGATGGCACGGCGGCAGGGCAAAAAGAATCAGGTCGATGACGCTGACAATCCGGGGCCAGCCGTGGGAAACGTCGAGGGACTGAAAGGGGACGCAGAATAAGCCCATACCACCGTAGGCTACCAACTCTCAATCTGCCACGCTCGGTCCTTGACATACCCACTATATAGTAGATTGCTCGAAGGGCTTTTGGGTAACGATCCCTTTGCCAAAATCGTAACTATCCGAAATGTCACGATTTCAAAAACATATCGAAACCCCAATCCTTCCCTTGCCCCGACCTGCCTCAATTTTGGGATACCCTCAAAATAAAGTCGTGGGCGCACGGTTGATCTGTCGATTGATCGTGCGCACTGCTTATTCTAAAAGGCTTTGCCGGAACCAGATGACGCAGCCGATGACTAGCCTGTCAAGGGCGGTTGTAGGTGCCAGCACCGGGACAAATTTTGAATTGCAGGATAGCAGGAGCACGGTGTCTTCCAGGACCTGGATCTCCTTTATCGCCACACCTCATCATATTGTGTTTACGGGCTTTGCGGCGGGCTTCGATCGTTTAGCTTTTGCTTGAGGGGAGGAGAGATTTATCCTTGGATCCTCGCAGGTCTTTCAGGTATTTGCTTCCCTCCATGGATTTGACGCGCTTCTTGACTTCCGCTGCGACGGCACTAACCTCACCGATATGTGTTATCGGCCTATATTCGTTCGTAACAACCGCTATGGAGAGTGAGATAATAGGAAACCGCTCAACTTCTCCTTTGCGATTTGTAGAATCAATATAGCCGCGTATTCTGTCATCTTCATCGTAAAAGTTTCCTATGATGAGATCAAAATTTCTGATGACTTCCGTACAGGTCACATCTAACTGATCGGGCGAAACAATAAAGACAAAGTCGTCCCCACCGACGTGGCCTACAAAGGCTTTCGGAGAATCAAGCTTGCGTATGGCGTTAGTGATGAGACGGGCAGTTATCTTGAGAATCTCGTCCCCTCGCATAAACCCGTACTTATCATTATACGATTTAAAGTGGTCAAGGTCGACATAAGCAACGGCGAAGGGGAGCCCGCTGTCGATTTTCACCTGTATCTCCTTCATGATCGAATGATTCCCGGGAAGCCGAGTAAGCGGATTGGCATCTCCCACCCTCGTGGCTCGTGCAAATGCAAGAGAGATCCTGCTTCGTATCTCTTTTGGATCGAGCGGTTTTCGGAGATAGTCATCCGCTGGTGTATTCTCCCACTTGATTTCTGTGCTACGGCCGGTAGCGTCCAGTAGCAATATGATCGGCAGGTGACCGAAGACTGTATCAGATTTGATCCTGCGGCACAGATCGCCAGCTCCTTCTGCCTCCAATGAGTTATCGATAACGACAAGATCCGGAGGCTCATCGTATATGGTGTCAATGGCATGGAGTGGTGACTCTGCGGTGTAAACGATAAAATTGCCCCCGTCCGCCTTCAATAGCCGTTCTATCTCTTGTGTGCCCGCTGAGTTCCTGTCAACAAGGAGGATCCTTTTCTTGTTCTGCTTCATTCCCAAAGTATCCGATTAACGGGCCTCTCGGCCACTCCCTTAGGTCGCTCGAATCCTCAGAGGTTTCAGACTCTTTTATCTCTCGCAGAGCACACAGAGGCTCAGAGTTTTTTGATCTGAATCGCTGAGAGGGCGATTCAGATCAAACTGCCACCGCGCTCACGCGGGAACTGTTTACAAGGCGAACGCCGCAAATCATTATTGTCAAGGAAACCGTCTTGCCGACCAATTGCAGTAGTTCTTTGCTCAAAGATGTCAAGTGCGAGATCAATAATCCGCCGTCGGCGGACTGAGCTGTTGGCCTGATTTTTCCCTCTCAAAAAATCAGGCCAAATCATCTATCTCTGTGACCTCTGCGGGCTCTGTGAGAGATGAGAATCGCCACGATCAATCATTAGCCTTTTAGGGGTGGTCATTCGCTGCCGTTGCTGCTGAGAAGATCTTCGGCACCCTCTAGTTTGTCGTCCATTTCGTTGATGATTTCCTCTAGAATTGCGTCAGAAATACGCAGCGCCTCCCAGGCTTTCATGTCTATTTGAGGAACAAGGTCGTCCCCTCCAGAGCCGAAACCTCTAGCCCGGATAAGGACATCAGCAAGATGGACAATCGCAGTTTGCTGTGGAGCTAATCTCGCAAGTCCCGGGGCGTGATGATGTGCAATCGGATCGGCGAGTGCGCGCGGCAGATTCCATTTTTTGCTGAGCCATTTTCCGACCGTGGAGTGGTTGAATCCCAGAATATTTTCCTCTGCCTCGTATAATGAAATCTCTTTTTTTTCGACCGCCTCCTCTATGAGTGACGATTCTTCCGGGATCTCTATTTTTATGATGACCTTGCCGAGGTCATGCAAGAGCGCAGCAACGGACACTTCTTCCGGGTCCGGGTGTTCTATTCTTCTGGCAATGACCCCGGCTGTTATGGCGCACCCGAGTGAGTGCCCCCAGAGGCCGGACAAGCCTCTTGCAAGCATCATGTCGAAGACCGAAGTGCTCAGGACAAGCCCCTTTACTACGTCGAATCCAAGGATGATCAGTGCGTGTGTCACATTTGAGATGCGGCCGGGAAACCCATAGAATGCAGAATTGACAAGTCGAAGGACCTTGGCAGAGAGGGCCTGGTCGGAGGAAATAATATTTGCGATATCAGCAGCAGACGTTTCTGAACTCTCTATCAACCGACTGATCTTTTCGAAGATGCCCGGCATGGTCGGCACGCTTTTCAATGCCTCTACCCGTCTCCTGATACTCTCCTTGTCAACTGTCATTCCTCGTTTGCCCTTTCTCTTAACCGCTCCAAAAAGACAGCCTTGATCCTTCTCATGAGCGGGTCCCCTTCGACCTTCCTGAAACGGGTCTGAAGTTCGTCTATCTGTTGGCCGAGGCTTTTCTCCACATCGCTGGTATCCACTGGGTGTCCCTCGACGGTGATTCGCTTGATCCCCATATCAGAGAGACGGGTGATCATTTCCTCGGTGAGTTCAGATCCCGGGCCGCATAGGACGATTCCTCTGTCGTTGGCGACCGGTTTTGCAAGTTTCATCCCAGGCGTGGCAAGATCGATCGATATTCTCTGCATCTTCCTCCGAAGTCGTTCAAGGGAAAAGTTAGCGCGAATCTTCGACTATGTTATTACGGAGAGCATATTATTGTTTGCATTTCTTTAGAACCAAGTTCTGCCATATGCATCAATTTGTAATGTTAAAATCTATTTGTTAACCGCCCACTCGCTGCGCTCGTTCGAGACGCTGAGAACGCAGAGGGAGGTTAGTTTTTCCTGATCGGGAGATGACGATCAGGAAAAAAAGCTCACCCCTGCGGGCAATTTATATCCCGCCAAAGGCGGGACTGATAGTTTTCATTTGCCGTCATCTCCCGGCAAATGAAAAAACGGATTTCTCTGCGCACTCTGTGCCTCAAGTGAGTGAAACGAACGGGCGGTGAATGTTCAGTCTTTTAGAGTCAGATAAGCCCACAAATACATGCAATCTATCTTATGCCCCCATTGTAACTCAATGCCCCAGGAATTGTCAATCTGCTCCCCTTAGTTCAGGGTGTGACCAAGAAATGCTTGACGTATCTCGGGTCGAGATCTTTCAGGGAAACTGATCCATACTCCTTTTCAAGCTCGCCAAAGATGCGGTCAAAGGTTTTGCCCACTCGGCTTAGAATCTCGGTGATATCCTGATCAGATCGCATTTGAAGCCAGTCCAAAAAGGCCTGTTTCATTTTTTTGTCCACCCGATACGGCCTTGCCTCTTTTACCCAAAGATTTCTGAAAAAGACCTTCAATTCCTCGACCGCAAGGGACTCTGTTTCTTCTGGCAGGCCCAAGTGGTGTCGAGCCCAGCAGGTCAAAAGGAGGTTCTTGTAAGTAACCGGTTGATAGGCTTGAACCGGGTGAGCGACCGCGGTTTGAGCAAACAACAGGGACAGGAGGTGATCCAGGGTCATGATCTCATCAAGCACTCTGTGGCAATGTGTGATGTCTTCCAGGGTTTTAAACTCACGGTACGGCTTGCCCTCAGAAAAGCTTGTGTAAAAAAACGGCCGTTTCTTGAGCAGGCCTTCCAGTATCTCCCCCCAGTCATCCCCCCAGAAGCTGAGGTCGAAGGCCTGCCTGACGAACCAGCTCTCTTTGAGCCATTTTTCCGTCTTCCATCGCAGCTTCAGGGCATCACCATAACCTACGCGAAAGATATGGTGTAAGGGAAACTTGTGAAGCAAGCGAGCGGCCTTGTTCGGGTCTCCGCCAGTCACTTCTTCGAGCCCAATGTCTAAATATCCGCAAGCCTTTCTTACCACATCCGCCAAGTTCTCTTTATCCCGAACCACAAGGCCATCCGCAGAGATGATCTGGTTGCACATTGCAGTAAATTCCATCTGAAGTCGTTCCAGAATATGGCTTTCTTCTATGCGTCTCAAAGAGATGTAAAAAAGGCCCTGGTCGTGGATAAGCAGTGATGTGGAGACAGGCACTGGCTGAGGGAGTTGTTGGTCTTGTGTGACTTTGCGGAGCTGAGGCTCCTTTTCGACAAGGCTTTGCGGGTTCAAGTACTGATAGATCCCGACGGCATCTTCAAAGGGGAGGAAACCCTTTTCAGCCAACCGAACATTTCTGAATCTATATATATTCTCTTCTGCCTCTGCCGGCAGGACCCCGGCCAATTCCAGCAGCACCTGATGAAATTTGTTGATGTCATGCTCCGCAAGGCGCTCAAGCAACTCCCTGATGGTTTGATCGTACTTTTCATGCTTGATCCGAATATAGAAGAGACCGTCCAGGCTGAAATAGCCCTCGTCGAAATCGGATGGCGATTCATCTTCTTTCCTTATTCTGACTTCAATGTTTTTGAAAAGATGAAGCTCGATAAGCTCGATATGCTCGCGCAGTCCCCAAATCAAGAACCTCTCGGGGTCTGCCTTGAGCAAAAGATTCACCCAGCGATTGACCGAGTCGATTTCCAGACGGTCCTTTGTCCACAGCTCCAGGTCCAACAGATACTGCCACTGATCATTGGAGGCAAGGGACAGGATCGGAAGGGCATCCTCAGGACCGATTTCCTGGACAAGCCAGAAGAGATCTTCTTCGGCCAGCGATTGCACCAGTGTGACAGGTCTGGGCGATTCAAGAATCAGTTCAAGGGCCTTCTTACCCGGGAGCCTCAAGAGTTCTTTGGGGCTGAGGCCAGAAATGGCCTGCTGTTTTTCAGGCGGTTGACGTGTGAGTTTTTTCATAAGCAATGATCGGGTATCTCAAGCCATTAGCCCCTTAGACCGGGAACATTCCCAGATTCTTACACCGCTATGAATAAATCCGTACTGTTCTCAAGGCGTAAGCCGCAAATCCGAATACCCGCCTGCCAACGCCTGAGACAGCATTCAGCTTATGTGCCGGCACCCGCCTGCCAACGACACGGTCGCCGGACATCTGCAATGCCTGCACACACGGCAATGGCGGGCAGGTCTCTGGCAATGGCGGGCAGGTCGAAATTCGTACTGTTTTCAAGGCGTAAGCCGCAAACAAATTCAAAATTCAAATGCCAAATGTTCAAAACGTTATTTTCTCTCGCACATTATAGAGACGCAAGTATTCGTATGCACATGTTGTTTAGGATTTTGTGCTTTGGACATTCGTATTTGTTTCGTGCTTCGGATTTCGAATTTCGTATTTTCCGGCTTGCCCGGACCGGGTCTCGCCGAGCACGATCCGCCTGGCGTCTGACCACAGGCCTTCAAGGTCATAGAAAATTCGTATCGGCTCATAAAAGACGTGAATGACCACATCCCCATAGTCCATAAGGACCCAGTGTCCTTCTCGGAGACCCTCTACACCCAGAGGGTTGATTCCTTGTTTCTTTAAGTGGTGTTCTATGAATTCGGCAATGGCCGAGACCTGGCGGTGGGATCGGCCGCTGCATATTATAAACGTGTCCGCAAACGACGTCAATGCACGCACGTCGAGTACAACCACATCAAAAGCCTTCATGGCAAGGGCTGCTTTCACGTACGGGTGCAGGGTTGGCTCATATGGTAGCGTCATCGGTAGAGTCCCTTTTTGTTAATAAAGCCCTGGACCGCGTCCGGGACGAGGAAACGGATGGAGCGACCCCGTCTGATCCACTCTCGTATCTTGGTGGCCGAAATATCGAGGTGAGTAATATCGAGACAAAAGATGGTGCACCACCGGGGGTGGCTGTACCAGTTGGATGTGGGCTCGTATTGATACTCTGCGGATATTCGGGTGTGGATAAAGTCCTCTAAGCTACGCAGCTTGGAGCTGGGACGAGTCATCACAATGAAATGTGCAGTGGCAAAAAGCGCCTGATACGACTTCCATGTGGTGATTTCCGAAAAGGCATCCTGGCCGACAATGAAATGGATGTCGCTTTCAGGACCAAACCGGTCCTGGAAGTATCGCAAGGTCTCGATCGTATATGACAGGCCGGGACGAGATAGTTCCACATCAGAGGCCTCAAGGGAGGGTTCACCCTGGACGGCCAGGCGGACCATTTCCAAACGATCCTCGGAATCGGCGACGTGGTCGGCCATCTTGTGGGGGGGATGCGCAGATGGGATCAACAAGAGTCTGTCGAGGTTGAAAGCCTCCCGGACTTCTACCGCAGCCCTGAGATGGCCGAGGTGGATCGGATTGAAGGTACCACCAAAAAGCCCTAACCGCACAAATACACCCTAAGCCCGGATAAACAGGAAATGCGAAGCACGAAATCCGTACTGTTTTCAAGGCGTGAGCCGCAAATCCGAAACAAATCCGAATATTAAATGCTCAAATGTTCAAAACTGCATGAGCGTTCTCAAGCGCGATTGAAAATGTCAAGATTTCTCATCGTTTTTAGTTTTGTATTTTTGTCATTCCATATTGTTTCGAATTTCGACCTGCCCGCCATTGCCAGAGACCTGCCCGCCATTGCCGTGTGTGCAGGCATTGCACATGTCCGGCGACCGTGTCGTTGGCAGGCGGGTGCTGGCACATAAGCTGAATGCTGTCTCAGGCGTTGGCAGGCGGGTATTAGGATTTCGTATTTATTCTATCTTGTTTCCAAATGGACGAATTTTTCTGCTAGAAAAACACGAGTTATAGGACCAAGGTACTAAGTTCTCACCTGTCCATCTCCAAAAACCACAAATTTGGTGGTGGTCAGCTCCTCCAGGCCCATAGGCCCGTAAGCATGAAGCTTGGAAGTGCTGATCCCGATCTCAGCCCCCAAACCGAGTTCTCCCCCGTCATTGAACCGCGTAGAGGCGTTCACCAGAACGACAGAGGCATCCACTTCCCTCAGGAACCCCCGGGCCCTGGCATAGTCCGAGGTGACAATCGCCTCGGTGTGGGCCGAACCGTACCGCGCAATATGGTCTATAGCCTCTTCCATAGAAGCGACCACCTTGACTGCAAGGATCAAGTCGAGATACTCGGCTGGCCAGTCCTCCTCCGAGGCTTCTTTGGCCTCCGGCACGATCTCACAGGTCCTCGGACACCCCCGCAGCTCCACGCCCGCTTCTTTGAAACGCCTGGCCATGGGAGGGAGAAATGACTCGGCCACCGCCTCATGGACCAGCAGGGTTTCCATGGCGTTGCAAACACCTGGCCGCTGCACCTTGGCATTGTATGAAATCCTTTCGGCCATACCAAGGTCTGCATCCTCATCCACATAGACATGGCAGACACCTTTATAATGCTTGAGGACAGGGATCTTCGAATTCTCAGCCACAAAACGGATCAGCCCCTCACCCCCTCTGGGGATGACGAGGTCCACATATTCATCCTGGGCAAGGAGCACGTTCACGGCAGTCCTGTCCCGTACCGGGATGACCTGGGCAGCAGCTTCCGGTATGCCGGTTTCCCGAAGCGCCCCCTGGATGATCTCGGCCAGAATGGTATTTGAGTTAAAGGCCTCAGAGCCGCCGCGCAGGATGGCCGCGTTGCCAGCCTTCAGACAAAGTCCTGCAGCGTCGATAGTGGCATTCGGCCTCGCCTCATAGATCATCCCGATCACGCCAAGGGGAATGCGCACCCGTCCCACCTGAAGACCGTTGGGGCGCAGCCACATACCGGTAACCCTTCCCACCGGATCGGGCAGCTTTACGACGTCTCGCAGTCCCTGTGCCATCGACTCGATGACTGCATCACTGACCGTGAGCCGGTCGATCATCGCCTCAGAAAGCCTTTTTTTTCTTGCATCCGCCAGGTCCTTTTCATTTTCCCGCTTGATCGCAGCGGCCTCATCAAGAAGCTTTTGGGCAATGCGCTCCAAAGCCTCGTCTTTTTTCCGCGTACCAAGATGGGCCACCGCCTTCGCAGCTTCTTTCGCACTCCTGGCCATATCCGTAATGGTCTTTTCTATTGACATATAGGCCCCTCCTTTGTCGATTGTCGATTGTCGATTGTTGATTGTCGATTGTCGATTGATTATTGTTTTCTTCAATCGTCAATCATAAATCATCAATCGACAATCCAGGGTCAATCATCAATCATCAATGGTAATGACCAGGTTGTCTCTGTGAATCACCTCGTCATAGTGCTTGTATCCCAGTCGTTGCTCGATCTGGCTGGTCTTGAGGCCCATGAGCTTCCTGACGTCGGTAGCCTTGTAGTTTACAAGCCCCCTGGCAAAGGGTACCCCATCCGGGTCTATGCAACTGACCGCAGCTCCTACGCCAAAGTCACCCTCAACATTTAGAATTCCAATCGGCAGCAAGCTCCTGCCCTGTTTGCGGATGGCCTTAGCTGCTCCCCTGTCGACCCTGATAGCACCCTTTGCCTTCAAAGTGAAGGCAATCCAACATTTCCGGCTGCCCATCTTTTCCCTTCCTGGGAGAAAAAGGGTCCCCACGTCCCGGCCCTCAAAGAGTCTTTTCAGGATGTTCGCCTTAAGGCCGCTTGCTATGACCATAGGAATCCCGCTCGTGGTGACCTTCTTTGCTGTCTGGATCTTGCTCGACATCCCACCCATCCCGAAAGCCCCGGGAATATCACAGGCGGCCTTTTCCATACCACGGTCGATCCGCGACACCAGCGGTATTAGCAAGGCGTTTTTGTGGCCTCGGGGATCCTTATCGTAGAAGCCGTCAATATCGGTCAGGTTGATGAGTATCTGCGCGTCCATTAAATGGGTAATCATGGCCGACAGGTTGTCATTGTCTCCGAATTTGAGCTCCTCCACAACTACTGTATCATTCTCATTGACAATAGGAACAATCTTCCAGTCCAACAGAACGTTAATGGTATTGCGGGCATTCAGATAACGCCTCCGGTTGCAAAGGTCATCTCTGGTCAGCAGGATTTGAGCCGCTTTTTTTTGATAACGAGCAAAGGACTTCTCATACTCTAACATGAGCCGGGACTGTCCTATGGCGGCAACCGCCTGCTTGTGAGGGATATCAGAAGGTCTTTCAGCCATGCCCACCTTTTTCATCCCTGAGACAATAGCCCCGGAACTGACAAGGATCACCTGACGACCCTGGTCCATAAGCATAGACACCTCTCGGGCCAGGCGTCTTATCACCGTGGCATTGAGGCCCTGGTCGTGTGTGAGCACCCCGGTGCCAACCTTGATGACAGCTCGCCTGATACGGTCAAAGAGGTTCTTTCGAATTTGAAGGTGCTCCTGCCTGGAAGTCATGTCTCAATCGTTATTCGTTATTCGTTATTTGTTATTTGTGTAATCGTGTAATCGTATACGGCATCCTTCATTTTCGCCATAAAGTAGTTTACACCTATTGACCAGTGTTCAGGTTTCAGTGTTCAGTGTTCAGGTTTCAGGTCTTGCTTTTTCAGTTCCTGACACCTGACACCTGGTGCCTGGTTTCAGTGTTCAGGTTTCAGACCCGCCTGCCAACGCCTGGGTCACACCGAGGTTACAATGCCCGC